>DATIVG010000047.1:0-24040 GCA_035466075.1 Nodosilinea sp.
TGGAGGAGGCCAAACATCGGGTCAAAGAGCTGTTTGGTGAACTCTTTGAACACGACTAGAGATCAGCAGGCCTAGGGCCTAGTTGGTCCAGCGTTGGCTTGATGATGGGGTCGGCCGGGTAATGTCCCAGTAAGCGCCATAGAGTTGCTGAACGCCGGTATGAATCAGAAAATGAAGGCCTCTCCTAGGGGCAAACGACCGTTTGCCCGATCCAAGTTCGTGTCTCAATTTAGCAACCCTGGCTTTTTAGCGATTGGCGAATGCCCTCAGCTACCGGGCTACCACCGTTGGGTCGCCCAGGCCATCTACCGCCCCGCCGCCGAAATGTAGTGCTGGATATAGGAACTCATTATCGGATTTCGATATAGTGGCCCCAGCGCGAGAACTGTTGCCGATGAATTCCTTGCCTCCCTCCGAACCCACCACCCTGGAGCCCCCCCAGGAGAGTCTGACCGCCCGGCTCAAGGAGCTGGCCCAGCTGTTTCTAAAGCTGGGGTTGATTGGCTTTGGCGGCCCCCAGGCCCACATCGCCATGATCCACGACGAGGCGGTAGTGCGGCGCGGCTGGCTCAAGGAAGAGCAGTTTCTTGAAGGGGTGGCCATCTGCGAAATGCTGCCCGGCCCGGCCTCGACCCAGACGGGCATCTACACCGGCTACCTGCGGGCCGGGCAATTGGGGGCCCTGGTGGCGGGCATTAGCTTTATTTTGCCGGCCTTTTTGATCGTGCTAACCCTGTCCTGGGCCTACTTTCGGTTTCAGGGGGTGCCCCAGATCGAGGATTTGTTTCTGGGCATCTCCCCGGTGGTGATTGCGATCATTTTTGGCTTCTGCTGGAAGCTGAGCAAAAAGGCGATTAAAGACTGGCAGGGGGTTGCGATCGCACTTACCGTCATCCTGCTCTCCCTGGGGCTGCGGGTCAACATTCTGCTGCTGTTTTTGCTGGCGGGCCTGGCCGGAATGGCCCTCTACCGCCCTTCGGCCCCGCCCCCCGCCGGGCCCTCGGCCTCCGCCAGCGCCTGGCTGGCGCCGCTGTGGCCCATCGCCCAGGGCATTCCCCACCAGCTGGCCAATCTTCCCGCCGATCCCCTGGCCCTCTCTGGCTTTTGGGGCCTCGACCGCATCCAAGAATATGCCCTGCCCCTCGGCACCTTCTTTCTCAAGACCGGGGCGTTTATCTTTGGCGGCGGCCTGGTGATCATTCCCCTGCTCGAAACCGCCGTGGTAGACGACTTTGGCTGGATGACCCGCAACCAGTTTATCGACGGCGTGGCCCTGGGCGAGCTCACCCCCGGCCCGGTGGTGATCACCGCCGCCTTTGTCGGCTACAAGGTGGCCGGGGCCCTGGGGGCCCTGATCGCCACCGTGGCGATCTTTACCCCATCGTTTTTGTTCATCATGTTTGCCTCGCCGTTTTTGGTGCGGCTGCGGCAAAACCCCTGGGTGAAAAGCTTTCTCAAGGGGGTCATGCCGGCGGCCCTGGGGGCAATTGCCGCCGCCGCCGTCCCCCTGGCCATAGCGGCCCTAAGCCAAGACACCCTGCCCCGCACCGCCGTCGCCATCGCCGTGGGCCTCGCCGCCCTGATTGCCCTGGTGCGCTACCGCCGCCCCACCTGGCAGCTGGTCCCCGCCGGGGCGGTGATCGGGCTGCTGGCCGGTGCCGTGACCTAATTGGCTGGTGAAGGGGGCAGTGGCCTACCCCTGGCCGGTATCCCCCTTGGCCTTGGCGGCTAGGGTCGCCGGGGAGGCGCTGCCGCCCAGATTTTGCACGGTCTGGGCCAGGTCTAGCCCGGTGGTGTGCTTGAGCTGCTCCATAAAGGCGGCCAGCTTGGTGGCGCTGCCGCCGCTGCCTGGGTCTACCACGGTGATGCTTTCCACCGTCACATCGGGCACGGTGGCGACCAGGTTGGCCAGCAGCGCCTCCAGCTTTTGAAAGAGAAAGATTTCGCGGGCGTGGTCACCGGCTGCCTTCCAGGTGGTGGCGAGTTCGCGAATGCCCTCGGCCCGGGCACGACCGTCTTCGATAATGCTGGCGGCGTCGCCCTTGGCGCGGGCCTGGGCCTGCTGGCAAGCGGCGGCGGCGGGGGCGATCACATCGGCCTGGAGCTGCTGCTCGACCTGGTTGCGGCGCTCCCGCTGAACGGCGAGCTCGGCCTCGGTGCGGGCCACCTCGGCGGCGATTTCAGACTCGGCTTCAGAAATCGCCGCCTGGCGCTGGCTGAGGGCATTTTGCAGGCGGCGGTCGGCATCGGCGCGGGTGGTCTCGATCTTGGCCTCGATCTGCCGCAGGGAGGTGCGCTTGAGGTTTTCCGAGGCCTGGAGGGCCGACTGGGTCTTGGCCTCGGCCTCGGCGATGCGGGCGTCGCGCAGCAGGTCGGCCCGCTGCTTGCGCCCGATCGAGTTGAGGTAGCCGACGTCGTCGGAGATGTTTTGAATTTGCAGGTTGTCGAGAATCAGCCCCAGCTGGGCCAGGTCGTCGTCGGCTTCGTCCAGCAGGTTGCGCACAAAGGCCATTTTGTCTTCGTTCACCTGTTCCGGGGTGAGGGTGGCGAGGACGCCGCGCAGGTTGCCCTCCAGGGTCTCGCGGGCAATTTTTTCGATCTCTTCGCGGCTTTTGCCCAGCAGGCGCTCGATGGCGTTGTGAATGGCCGGTTCTTCGCCCGCAATTTTAATGTTGGCCACGCCGTCTACGCTGAGGGGAATGCCGCCGCGGGAGTAGGCGTTGGTCACCCGCAGCTCGATGATCATGTTGGTGAGTTCCATGCGGAACGTCTTTTCGAGCAGGGGTTTGCGAATGCTGCTGCCGCCCTTGACCAGCCGATAGCCAACGCTGCGGCCATCGCTGACGTTGCGGCGATCGCCCGAAAAGATTAGTACTTCACTGGGCTGGCAGATGTAGTAGAGGTTTTTGATGATTAGCAGCAGGCTGCCGGTGGCGCCAAACATGACCACCAGGAGGGTGAAGATTAGGCTCATGGGGTGGGCTCAGAAGGTGGGGTGGGTGGGGTGAGGGAGGTGGGGGGAGATGGGGAAGATGGGGAAGAGGGCGGGCTGGCGGCCAGGGGAATGCCGAGGATGTCTTCGGACTGGCGCAGAAACTGCTTCACCATTTCGGGGTAGGCGTTGAGCAGGGAGGCGATGGCCTTGCCGTCGCCGTTATCGATGACGTTGACCTGGCCCAGGTGCAGCCGACTGGGGATGCGCCCGGCGGCCTGGAGCACCATTTCGAGCTGCTGCACCAAAAAGATTTGGGAGGCATCGACGCCGGTGTCCTGCCAGACTTGGACGAGCATTTGGCTGGCCTGGGCCGAGGCCTTGGCGTTTTCTTCGAGGGTGGCGGCGGTGCCGCGGGCGTGAAATTCCTGGGCGCGCTGCTGGGCCTTGGCGGGCAGCACCTGTTCGACCTCTAGGCGGGCCTGTTCGAGGTGGGCGCGAATGGCCTGGAGCTCTCGCTGGGCGCGGGCGCGGGCTTCTTCGGCGGCGGTCAGGGTGCGCTCTTCTTCGATGCGGGCCTGTTTTTCGACCTCGGCGGTGATCCGGCGCAGCTCGTTTTCTTTTTCTTGAATGACGGTGCGGGCCTGGGTTTGGGCGACGTCGGCCTCGCGGCTGCTGTCGGCTTCGATTTGCTCGGCCTCGGCGACGGCGTTGGACTCGGCGATTTCGGCGTCGCGCACGACGTTGGCGATCTGCCGCCGCCCGATGGAGTTGAGGTAGTCGACCTGGTCGGAGACGCTTTGAATTTTGAGGGTGTCGAGGTGGAGCCCCAGCTTGACCAGGTCGTTGCGCACGTCGCTGGCGATGCGCTCGGCAAATTCGAGGCGGTCTTCGTTGAGCTGTTCGGGGGTGAGGGTGGCGACTACGCCGCGCAGGTTGCCTTCGAGGGTCTCGCGGGCCACGCGGGCAATTTCTTCGGCACCGCGGCCCAAAAAGCGCTCGATGGCGTTGCCTACCAGGGTCTCGTCGCGGGCGATTTTGACGTTGGCGATGGCTTGAATATCTAGCGGGGTGCCGCCCTTGGAGTAGGCGTTGGTGACTTCAATGGGCACCGGCATGGTGGTCAAATCCATGGTTTTGACCGTTTCAAGAATGGGAATGCGGAAGGTGCGGCCACCGTAGATGACGCGGTAGCCGAGGGTTTGGCCGTCGGGGCGGCGGTATTTGCGCCCGGAGATGATCAAAATTTTGTTGGGGTCGCAGATTTGTACCAGGGCATTGACGCCCCAGATGGTGATCAAAACAGCGAAGATCAGAAGCGCGATCGCACCTCCCCCCAGCGCCCGTCCGCCGCTCTGCCCCACCACGGGAGCAGGCGGTATCGCCTCCGCCAGCGCCACCGTATCGGCCCTAGTTATTTCATCCGCCATACATAACCTCTTGCTTGGTTCTTAATCTCTAATGCCAGGCCATACCGAGAAGGTGAGAGGTGAGGGCGGTGGGGAGGGTAAGGGAGGTGAAGCGGGCGAGGATCCAGTACTCCCCCATCTCCCCATCTCCCCCATCCCCCCTATCTCCATCACTCCCCCACTCCCCACCTACTCCTGCATCGCCGCCGCCGAGGCCACCCACAGCTGGTTGCGCTCCAGGCCCACCACCAGCACCGCGTCGCCGCGCTCAAACCCCTGTTCCTCCTGGGTCAGGGCCAAAAAGCTGACGGTGGAGTCGCCCAGGCGCAGGGAGACCTTGCCCCGGCTGTGGCGGTCGAAGGGGATCTCTACGGTGCCGAGCTGGCCCGCCAGCTGGTCGGGGCGCATCAGGCTGCTGACCGACCGCTGACCCAGCGATCGCAGCACCACCGCCGCCACCAGCCCGCAAAATAGCCCCATCACCAGGGCAATCAGCGCCCCCAGCCAGGGGGCCAGCTGGGGCTGCAAGAGCGCGATCAGCAGGCCGGTGAGGCCAAAAAAACAGAGGGCAAAGGTCCAAAACCGCAGGCTGAGCAGCGGCAGCCACCAGCGGCGGCGCAGGGCGGTCAGGGTCTGGTCGATCTGGGTGCCCCCGTCAATATCGTCGATCGCAACGGCGGGGTCGAGATCGGCGGGGTCGAGATCGCCATCAAAGTCAACCTCAAAATCAGCCCCGTCCAGCCCGCCAACGGCGGCCAGCAGCACAAAAATGCCGCCAACAATGAAGCACAGACTGTAGATCAGCATGGGTGAGTGGCCTTTGGGTGGGCCGATCGCTAGGGCCCCGTAGCCAGGGTACTCGCGCTCCCCGGGCTGACGCCCGCTTTCTTCATCATTTGGAACCTAGGGGGCATCCCGCCTTGCCTGGCTACCCCGGCACCGTCAGCGCCCGCCCGTTATCGGCGGGCTGAAGGCTGAGAATATAGGGCACCGCGGCCTTCACCCAGGCGGCAATCGGGGTGTAGTTGGCGGCCTCGTCGCCGTAGCAGGTTTCGAGCATGGCGGTGTGAATGATGCCGGGGTTGAGGGCGACCGCCGCCATGCCGGGGGGCAACTCCTGGGCAAAGGCCTGGGTCAGCCCTTCGACCCCCCACTTGGTGGCGCAGTAGGGGGCAAACTCGGGGGAGGTAGAGCGTCCCCAGCCGGAGCTAAAGTTGACGAAAATGCCCGCTCCCTGGGCGACCATGGGCGGAGCAAAGTGGCGGATCACGTTGACGGTGCCGTTGAGGTTGACGGCGATGACGGCGTCCAACTCATCGGCGGGCACCAGCCACAGGGGGGCGGGATGGTTGACCAGTCCGGCATTGTTGATCACCAGGTCGGGCAGGCCGTTGGCTGCGATCGCACCTGCCGCCCAGGCCGCTACCGCTCCGTCGTCGCGAATATCCACAGCGGTAAACTGGTGGGGGGCGGGGTACTGGGCGGCCAGGTCGGCGACGGCGGCGGCCCCCCGGGCACAGCCCGAAACGGTGTGGCCCTCGGCAATGAAGGCCTCGACCATGGCGCGGCCCAGGCCGCGACTGACGCCGGTGATAACGATATGTTTGGCCATAGGGCAGAGAATGTGGTGCGTGAAGAGGTCAACAGGGCTGGGGCCGGTATTGATTGCCTTGGAATTGCTGGGGCCAGTGCCCAAATCGGCAACCAGAGGCCGCCCAAGGCTGAGCATGCCCTAATCTGTGGGGCAGGGCAAGGGGCCAGGTCAGCTCCAAGCAGCAGTAGAACAGTTTGAACCCAAGGGAGGTAGCAATGGATCGGTGGGCTCCACAGCTGCGGCGCGTGCCGGTGGTGATGGTCGTCTGTGCCCTGCTGCTGGTGCTGTGGGGGTTGCGCATGCCCGGCCCCAGCGGCGTGAGGTGCGATCGCGCCTCGCCCCACCAGGTCTACTGCCGCGCCACCCTGGCCCGCCCCTGGGCCTGGCTCCCCCAGGCCAGTCGCCCCTTTCAGCTTCAGGACGTGGCGATTGCCTCGGAGCTGTGCGACAACACCCCCCGTGGCGGCGTGCGCTTTTGCCACCGCCTGACGCTGCTGGGGCCCCACCGCCAGCTCACCCTGCCCGCCGTGCGCACCCCCCTCTCGGCGGCGGCCATCACCGAGCAGCTCCAGCGGTTTATCGCCGGGGAGGGCAGCCCCCAGCTGAGCTGGTCGAGCCAGCCTTTGGTATTGCCCCTGCGCACAGTTGCGATCGCGCTTTTGCTTGCCGCCGCCGCCTGGGGCCTGTGGGATGTGCGCTGGCCGCCCGCCCCGCCCCTTGCCGTCGATGGCGTCCCCCGCGACGGGGCCCAAGATACCGCCCAGACGACAAAAGATTAAGCCGACCAGCCGCAGCCCAAAGGATCCAGGCCACCCAATTACCGACTAGAGCGCCGCTTTGCAGGGCTGTCAAGGCAATATCCGCCAACATTTTACAAAACGAAATATTTGAAGGGTCTTTCCCCAGCGCTTTCCCCAGATATTCCAGGGTTTTCCACAGGTTTTCCACAGGTGACAACGGCGGCAGGGCAACTTCAGCTGCCCTGGGGAAAAGCCCCTCCCCCAGGGCGAACCTGCCCCTTTGTGGGTCACCCACGGCCAGGCCCGCGGCGGGGATCACCAAAACCCTGATTCCCTCGTGGCAGGCCCGGTTAAGCTAGCTTAAACCCACCCCTAAGGCAAGATTGACACCCCCCAGGGAGTTCGGCAGAATAGGGCGACCAGCGCACCAGTGCCTTCCCCGTAGCGCCCATTCCACCGCTTGCAGTCCCGCCAGGGGCCACGGGACAGGGCCACGGGAAGACAGCGGCAGAGGTGTCATCTAGCCCTGGACTCAGCCAGAGTCTATGGCGAGGTTCCAGGACTCGCTTTCTAGGGGCAGGTTCTAGCGCCTAGAGGCTGGTTCAAACCCCGCTAGACAGGTGCAGGAAAGATCAGGGCGAGGGGAATTTGGTCGTTCTCAACCCCGCCCCAGGGTGCCCCGGTCGCCTATCCCCATTGGCCATCCCCTGGCCGTCCACCGCTCATACCGCCCGTACCGCCCACCTACAGCTCGGGGGGCTCAGCTTGCTGCGGCCCCCCGCTCCCGCCATCCGATTTCTCCCGCCCCATTTATCCGAGGCAGCACCCCATGACGTTTAACCCCACCCAGCCCACCGTCAGTCTGATGGCTGAGGTTCCCGAAGACCTCTACGACGCCCTCCAGGTTTACCTGGACGGCAACCACGCCTGGAGCCAGCACCGCGTCTTCTGCGCCGCACTGTCGCTGTTTCTCATGCAAAACACCAGCTGCGATCGCGACGTCAACCGCATCTACCTCGACGCCCTGTTTGACTACACCGCCTGAGCCAGCGGCCTAGCGGGATGGCCTAATCCATCCCGCTAGATCACCGGCCAATCGACACCTATCCGGGCCGCCTAATCCACCCAGCCAATGTCCATATCCGACAGCATGGGGTTAGGCTGGCCCTTTTGAATGGCATACTCCGGCACCCCCCGCCGATAGGCAGGCTTGCCCTGATCGCTCACCGGCGGGCGGGGCAAAATATCCACCCCAGAGGTGCGGCGGGGGGTCGCCGCCGGGGCCTGGGCCAGCTGCAGAATGGTCTGCTTGGCTTCGTCAAGCTCGGCCTGGGTCTTAGCCAGCGCCTCGGCCTTGGCCTGGGTGGCGGCCTCCGCCTGGGCGACGCCGTCCTTGAGCTCAAACAGGCGAGCCTGCTGGGTTTCTAAGTCTTTTTGCAGCCCGGCCACGGTCTTCTCCAGCTGGGTCTTCTCGCGCTGGGTCGCAGCCAGCTCCTTCTCCAGGGCGCTCAGGCGCTGGGTCAGCTCGGGGCTGGCCTCGGGGGCTGGGGCCGCGGCTTCTGGGTCTGCCTTGGGAGCTGCCTTGGGGGCCGCCTTAGGGGCCACCTTAGGGGCTACCTTGGCGGTCGTTTTGGCCTCAGCCTTATCAGCTTTAGCCGCGGCCTTGGCGGGCTGGCGACTGGTGGCGGTGCGACGACCCGAGGCCGGGCGACGGCTAGGGGCAGTGCGCCGACTGGCGGCTTTTGGAGCCGCATCTGGCGCAGAATCCGGCACTGAGTCTGTCGCCGCCTCAGCCTGGGGAGGAGCTGCCGCAGCGTCGGGGGCTTCAGCCTTGGTCACTTCTTCTTTGAGCAGGTCGGAGAGGCGTTTCTTAGTCATGGCTGGGTCCAGTCTCGCTGTAGTTCTTCGGCAACTCGGCAATAGTCAGAACGCGCCTCCTTGCTGTTTGGACCACGCCACTTCAGCACCGGCAGGCCCTCCAGGGCGGCTCGCTCATGGGCTTTGTAGGCGCGAATAAACGCGTTACAGGCGGGAATTTTCAGCTCCAGCAGGGTGTTCTGGGCTTCGATAGCTTCTCCCACACTGCGGGAGTCTACCTTCGTCAACAATACTCGATGGGATACCCCGCTGGGCGATACCGCTTCATTCACTGTAGTAATCAGCACCGCCAGATCCATCGGCGCCGGGGGGGTGGGCAACAGCAGATAGTCCGCCGCTGGAATCACCGCCGCCAGGGTCGCTGACCCCAGAGCCGGAGGGGTATCGACCACAATTAGATCGTGGGAGTGCTCCTGCCGCAGCCGCCCCAGCCGGGCCGGGTTGACCTCCTGCTTGACCTCAAAGCCCAGCGCCACCGGGCTGCGGCCGGTCCACCACAGGGCTGAGCCCTGGGGGTCAGCATCCACCAGCAGCACCGAGCGGGTCTCGGCAAACACCGCCGCCAGGTTGACGGCGGTGGTGGTTTTGCCCACGCCACCCTTGCCGTTAAAAACCGCGAGCACAATTGGGCGAGCCAAGGTCAGTTCTCCTGGGGGCAAGGGACTCGAAAAATTTGGCCAGAGCAGCAATTTGGCCGAGCAGCGGCCAGGGCTGTGGCCCTTACCGGGGCCTGCTAACCTACGGAATAGTAATGCAAGGTGGCCGCAACAGCATATCCGGATCCGTCGTGCTGCCATGTTCTGGTCAGTCGCCCGGTCAGGGCAGTCTCCAGTCTGGTTGAAGCATTTCCTTCAAAACGTTCGCCGGTTCGCCGGTTCGCCGGTTCGCGAGGGGTTTAGATGGTCTAACCCAGGGGGCTATGGCTATAAAATGCAGACAATCCGGTGCGGGCCACTGGCCGTCAGCGCTCCCATTCACCAGCCCCCATTCACTGCTCTACGTGAGGCCCTTGTCTATGGCCAAGTCTCAGCCTGCTGTTTCGGGCGATTCGTCGGTGCGGTTTAGCCGTCCCTTTCGGCGGCGCATTTTTACTGCCCCGCTGCCCGACCCCATTGCCGAAAATATCGAGTCTATCGTGGCCATTCACCGCCAGGAAACTGAGGCTACTGCGCCCCAGGAGCAGGTGCTGGAGACCGTGGCGGGCTGGTTTAGTCGGCCCGCCTTTCTATACCTGCTGCTGGGGGGGCTGGGTCTGTGGCTGGCGGGCGACTGGCTCAACCACACCGGGCTGCTGCCCGTTGCCCTACCTGTGTTTAGCTGGGCAGGCCAGGGGCTCGATGCGGCGGCGCTGCTGATCTCCACCGGGGTGCTGATTCGCCAAAACCGCCAGGAGAGTTTTGCCGAGCAGCGCACCCAGCTGATGCTGCAACTCAACCTGATGGAGGAGAAAAAAATTGCCAAAATCATTGCCCTGCTGGAGGAGCTGCGCCAAGACCTGCCCGACATCAAGCAGCGCTACGATGCCGAAGCCGCCGTCATGCAGCAGTCCACTGACCCCCTCACCGTGATGGAGGCCCTGCAAACCAACCTGGAGGCCGAGATGTCCGCCGAGGTGGCGAAGTCAGAGCAGCCCTAGGGTGTGCCATCTGGCTACCGTGCCGATGCGATCAGCCTTGCCACGCCCGACTTAGGAGCCAGTCTAGTGCAGCATCTACAATAGAAATTAGGATTCTCGTAGGTTGAGGGAAACGAAGGGTCACCCAACGCCCGAGGTAGTTTGGTTGGGTTCTGCGATCGCGCCACCCAACCGACAAATTGAGGCTTAACCGACCAATAGGGGCTGTAGCCCCTGATTTTGGTTCATCTGCAGCTAATTGCCGGCAGCGATAGGGATGGCAGCCCCTAGCGCAGCAGCTGCTTGACGGTGCTGATCATGTCGGCGGGGCGAAAGGGCTTGGTGATGTAGGCGTCGGCACCCTGTTTCATGCCCCAGTAGCGGTCAAATTCTTCGGCTTTGCTGGAGCAAATGATGACGGGAATGTTTTGGGTGCTGGCGGTGTTTTTGATCCAGCGGCAGAGCTCGTAGCCGTTCATGTTGGGCATGACGATGTCGAGCACCACCAGGTCGGGGGGGGTGGCCTGGATCATTTCCTGGGCTTCTACGCCGTCTTTGGCTTCCACCACCGTCAGGCCCGCCTTGAGCAGCAGCCCTGCGATCATCTCGCGCAGGGTTGAGCTGTCATCCACAATTAGCACTGTACTCATAGTGATGCCTCGCTGACGGTGAGCAGACCGCCTTTGCTCCGTAGCTATTATGGCCAATTTAGGCAGACTCTAACACTTTAAATTCCGCTGTGCTGTGGCGCCTTGGCCAGGATTAAAGCCCAGATCGGCGGCGGTTGATGCCACCTGGGTATTTCATCGAGATCCCACTTACCGTCAAGGCCCGGCAATGGCACTGTCTGAGGTTTTGGGCTGCCCGATCGGCTGGGGGCCCGCTACCGCAGCGAGAACTTGCGCACCGCCAGCAGGCTACCCATGAGGCCCACCAGGGTACCCAGCCCCAGCAGGGCGGCGGGCAGCAAAATGAGCTGCTGGGGGGTGAGCCTGAGCCCCTGCACCACAAACTGAATAAAGTCGGCCTGCTGGGCGGCGAGCTCGGCTAAAAAGCGCTGAATGGCCAACAGCAGCCCCCAGGCGACGGTGGCCCCGGCCAGCCCAAAGACGGCCCCCTGCAAAATGAAGGGCAGATAGATCCAGATGCGGGTGGCTCCCACCAGCTGCATGACTTCGATTTCGCGCCGCCGGGCCAGCACGATCAGGCGAATGGTGGTGGTGATTACCGCGGTGGCGGTGAGGGTGAGAATGGTGATCACAAACAGGCTGGCCCATTTGAGGCCGTCGTTGAGCTGGGCCAGGCGGGTGACGGCTTCATCGACGTAGCGCACTTCGTCGATGCCTTCGAGGGTTTGGAGCTGGGCTGCGATCGCAGGTACCGCCTCCGAATCCCTGGCCTTCACCTTGAGCTCATCCACCAGGGGGTTGCCCTTCAGCTGGTCAGTGGCCCCGGCAATATCTGACAGGCCCAGGTCGGCCACCAGGTCGGCCCAGGCGGCTTCCTTCGTCACCGGGGTGACCCCGACCACGTTGGGCAGGCCCTCGACCACGGGCCGCAGGTCGCTGGCCTGAAAGCCGCTTTGCAGGTAGGCCGACACCTCCAGCTGGCTGCCAAACTGGTTGAGCAAGCGCTCCAGCTGCCAGGTCGATTGCAGGCTAATGCCAAACAAAAACAGCAGCACCGTAATGGTGCTAATGGCCGCCCAGTTCATCCAGCCGCCGCGCCGCAGACCCAGCATGGTTTCGCGCAGCAGATAGTCGAACTTGGTGAGAAGCTTAAACATAGACGCCCTTGCCTGGGTGAGTTGGGCCGATAGTAGCAGATGTAGGGGTTAGCGCCTAGCAGCAACGCTAATTACAGCGGGCGCTAACGACAGCACGATATAAGCTATGCGCTGGCCCTACCCTTGTCAAGGGCGCTTCTTGTTTCGCAATCTAGGGGGTGCGCTAGCCTGGGGCAGGCTGCCCATGATAATCGGCAATTATCCTGATTGATTAACCTAAAACTCGTCTTTCCAACCCTGTCATCAAAATCCCCTTTATCCGACCCCTAATTTACCGACCCCATTTACCCGTTCCCCCTATGACTAACCCTGTAGAATCGCCCCAGGCCCAGGGGGCGCCCGACCGCCAGGCGGTCATCGACTATGCCCTGGGCCTAGGGTTTCACCAGGTGGGCATTGCGGCGGTGACTACACCTCCCGACCCGGCGGAGGCAGCGGCGGTGGGGCATTTGCAGGGCTGGCTGGCCCAGGGCCACCAGGCCACCATGGACTGGATGGCGGCCCCCCGCCGCCAGGACCTGCGCCAGGTGCTGCCGGGGGCGCGATCGCTGATCGCCCTGGCCCTCAACTACTACACCCCCCATCGCCATTCCCCGGAGCCGCACCACGGCAAAATTTCTCGCTACGCCTGGGGGCGCGACTACCACCGGGTGCTGCACAAGCGCCTCAAGGCCCTGGCCGACTGGCTCACCGCCGCCGACCCCGCCATTCAGGTGCGCTACTACGCCGACACCGGCCCGGTGCAGGACAAATTTTGGGCCCAGCAGGCGGGCCTGGGCTGGATCGCCAAAAACGGCAATCTCATTACCCGCCAGTACGGGTCGTGGGTGTTTTTAGGCGAGCTGGTTACCACCCTGGAGCTGGCCCCCGACCCGCCCCACACCGCCCACTGCGGCACCTGCACCCGCTGCCTGGAGGCCTGCCCCACCGGGGCCATTACCCAGCCCTACGTGGTCGATGCCAACCGCTGTATTGCCTACCACACCATTGAAAACCGGGCCGACAGCCTGCCCGAGGCGATTGCCACCCGGCTCGACAACTGGGTGGCAGGCTGCGACATCTGCCAGGATGTCTGCCCCTGGAACCAGCGCTTTGCCCAGCCCACCACCGTGGCCGACTTTGAGCCCTACCCCGGGAACATTGCCCCATCCTTAGACGACTTAGCTACCCTGTCAGAGGAAGAGTGGAACGAGCGGTTTCGGGCCTCGGCCCTGCGGCGCATCAAGCCTGCCATGTGGCGGCGCAATGCCCAGGCCGCCCGGCAGAATTTGGCCCGGCAGAATTTGAGCTGATCATGGCGTCAGCCCGTAACCGACGTACACTCTATATAGTCAAAACAGTCCAACCGTAACTTCAAATCACCGCTGTGCTAAGACGACGTTCTCTTCTGCCCCTGCTGACGGTGCTGGGTCTGCTGGCCCCCGCCGCCCCCGCTGCGGCCCAGGCCCTGACGCCCTACGTGCTGCCCCTCGACTACGATCTGATGACCGAGCAGGGGCTGTTTTTGGCCAATGAGGCCCAGCAGCTGGCGGAGTTTCAGCAGTTTGGGCGGGCCCTGGCCCTGGCGCAGCTGGCGGCCCAGCTGGCCCCCAACGACGGGCAGGTGCTGGCGCTGCTGGGCAATCTCTATCTGCAAAACAATGAGTTTGACAAGGCCCTGCCGCTGCTGACCAAGGCGCGGGGGCTGGCCCCCAACAACCCGCGGGTGCTGTTTGCCCTGGGCTCGGCCTACCTCCAGCAGGATGACCCTGCCGAGGCGCTGCGCTACCTGGAGCAGGGCCTGGCGCTCGAGCCCAACAACTCCAGCGCTCTGTTTGACCTGGGCAATGCCCACTTCAAGCTGCAACAGTATGCCCAGGCGATTGCCCGCTACGAGCAGTCGGTGGCCGCTGAGCCCGAGTTTTGGCCCTCGATTAACAATATTGGTCTGGTGCTCTACGAGCAGGGCGACAGCCAAAAAGCGGTGGAATACTGGCGGTCGAGCCTGGAGCTTGCCGCCAACGAGCCCGAGCCCAAACTTGCGATCGCAGCCGCCCTCCACGCCCAGGAAAACTGCGGTGTGCCCGTGGTGCGAGCCAGCACCCCCGCCTGCCAGGAGGCCCTCACCCTCGGCACCGAAGCCCTCGAACAGGACAGCCGCTACGCCGATGTCGAGTTTCTGCGCACCAACCTGTGGGGCGACCGACTGATCGCCACCACCACCGCCTTCTTTGAGGTGCCCGACATCAAAAACCTTCTAAGCGAGCTATAAAACAGGCCAGCGCTCAGTAGCGCTGGGGCACAAAAAACTGCTCGTTGATGGGCGGACGTTCATAGTCAGCCGGGGCGCTTTTCCGAGGCGGCAGTTCCAGCGGCTCGGGGGTCATGTCCACATAGTTGATCTTGCTGAGAATGTGGCTGATGCAGTTGAGTCGAGCCCGCTTTTTGTCGTCGGCCTCGACGGTAAACCAGGGGGCCTCGGGAATGTTGGTGTGGGCAAACATGGCGTCCTTGCACCTGGAATACTCCACCCAGCGATCCCGCGACTCCAGATCCATGGGGCTGAGCTTCCAGCGGCGGGCCGGGTCGGTAATGCGCGACTGAAACCGCCGCTCCTGCTCCTCGTCGCTGACCGAAAACCAATACTTCAGCAGAATTATCCCTGAGCGCACCAGCATGCGCTCAAACTCGGGGCAGGTCTGCATAAATTCGTCGTACTGGGCCTCGGTGCAAAAGCCCATCACCCGCTCGACCCCGGCCCGGTTGTACCAGCTGCGGTCAAAGCAGACCATTTCGCCAGCGGCGGGCAGGTGGGCCACATAGCGCTGAAAGTACCACTCAGTTTTTTCGCGATCGCTGGGGGTACCCAGGGCCACCACTCGGCAGCCGCGCGGATTGAGCGGCTCGGTGATGCGCTTGATGGTGCCGCCTTTGCCCGCCGCATCGCGCCCCTCAAACACGATGACGATGCGGGTGCCGGTGTGCTTCACCCAGTACTGCATTTTTACCAGCTCGATCTGGAGGCGCACCAGCTCTTTTTCATAGCGTTTGCCGGTCAGCTTAGAGCTGCCCTCCGACTCCGACAGGTGATAGGGCAGGGGCTGTTCGGCGAGGCGGTGGCTGTCTTGTTTGAGTTTCTTTTTCTGTTTCTTCTTGTCTTTTGCTTTTTTCTTTTTCTTTGCCGAGGCCGGCGGGTTATTGAGACTGGATTCAGCTGTGGCCTTGTTTTCACTCATGGTGATGTCCTCAGGGGGCTGCGATCAAACCTTGCCGTAGGCCTATGGTAAGTGCCGAAACCCCCTGGAGCTGTAGGGCTCACAACCCGCAGCGCACCGGTGAGCAGAGCCGCAGTTGCTAGCCGTCCAGCCCGATCAAGTCTTAGCCCAGGGCCTCTAGGAGCTGCTGTTTGGCGCTCTCTAGCGCTTCGGGCAGCTTGCTGGCGTCGCGCCCGCCCGCCTGGGCCAGGTTGGGCCGCCCGCCGCCGCCGCCGCCGGTGAGCTTGGCAATCCCGCCGATAAATTTGCCCGCCTGAAGTTTGCGCTCGATCACCTCGGGGCTAAAGGCGGCCACCAGGCTGACCTTGTCGGGCTCGGGTACCGAGCCCAGCACCACGGCCCCCGCCCCCAGCTTTTGCTGGAGGCGCTCGGCGGCGGTCTTCAGCGCCTCGGCGCTGACGCCTGCCAGCTCGGCCACAATGATCTTCAGCGTCCCCACCGCTTCGGCCCGGTCGAGCAGCTGGTCAGACTTGAGCACCGCCAGCTCCGACTTGAGCGCTTCCAGCTCTTTTTGGGCGGTTTTGAGGTCGCTTTGCAGGGTGGTGACCCGCTCGGTTAGCTCCTCGGGCTTGGCCTTAAAGCGATCGCCCAGGTCGCGCACCACCGCATCGCGCACGTTGAGGTACTCCAGCACGGCGGGGCCCGCCACCGCCTCAATGCGGCGCACGCCCGAGGCCACCCCGGCCTCAGCGATGATCTTAAACAGACCAATTTCGGCGGTGTTGCTGACGTGGGTGCCGCCGCACAGCTCCATCGACACGCCGGGAAAGTCGATCACCCGCACCTGGTTGCTGTACTTCTCGCCAAACATTGCGATCGCACCTTTACTCTTCGCCTCCTCCAGCGGCATCACCGCCACGTCGGCGGCATGGCCCTCGGCGATCCAGGCATTCACCTGCTCCTCCACCTGCTGCACCTCAGCGGCGCTCAGGGCGCGGGGGCAGTTAAAGTCAAACCGCAGCCGGTCAAAGGCCACCAGCGAACCCGCCTGGGAAATACCCGGATCGACCAGCTTTTTCAGCGCCGCCTGCAAGAGGTGCGTAGCGGTGTGGTTGGCCTGGGCGCGGCGGCGGCAGGCCCGATCAACCTGGGCGGTCACCGCGTTGCCCACCGCCAGCATTCCCCGCTCGACCCGGCCAAAATGCACAAAGAAATCGCCGTCCTTCTTCACATCGTGGACGCGAATCACCACGCTGTCGCCCGACAGATAGCCGCGATCGCCCACCTGGCCGCCCGACTCGGCGTAGAAGGGAGTCTGGTTGAGCACCACCTGGGCCTCCTGCCCGGCCTCGATCTGCGCGACCGACTTACCGCCCACCAGCAGCGCTTCCACTTTGCTGGCGCTGCTGGTGTCTTGGTAGCCCACAAACTCGGTGGAGTGAATGTGTTCTGCCAGGGCATCCAGGCTGCCCTGCACCGTCAGGTCAATGGTTTCGTGGGCATCCTTCGAGCGCTGGCGCTGCTCTTCCATGGCGGCTTCAAACCCGGCCACATCCACCGTCAGGCCCTGCTCCTCGGCGATCTCTTGAGTTAGCTCCAGCGGAAAGCCGTAGGTGTCGTAGAGCACAAAGGCGTCGGTGCCAGAAATTTGCTGGGTTTTAGAGCCGCTTTCGCGCTTGAGAATCTCCGCCAGCAGCTTTTCGCCCCGCTCCAGGGTTTCCAGAAAGCGGGCCTCCTCGCGGTCGAGTTCAGCTTTGATCACCGTCTCGCGCTGGCGGGTATTGGGGAATGGCTCCTCCGCCAGCTGAATGGCACTTTCAGCCACCTGGCTGATAAACGCGCCCTCGATACCGATCAGTCGCCCGTGGCGCACCACCCGCCGAATCAGCCGCCGCAAAATGTAGCCTCGCCCCACGTTGGAGGCGGTGATGCCGTCGGCAATCATGTGGACGACGGCCCGCACGTGGTCGCCGATCACCTTGAGGGAAACCTTGATCTTCTCGTCAGCCGTCCCATAGTCCAACCCGGCCAGATCCGCCGCAGTCTTGATGATCGGCAAAATCAGGTCGGTTTCGTAGTTGTTGGGCACCTGCTGCACAATCTGAGCCATGCGCTCCAGGCCCAGGCCGGTGTCGATGTTCTGGTTTTGCAGCGGCGTCAGGTTGCCCTCGGCATCCCGGTTGTACTGCATAAACACCAGGTTGTAAAACTCGATGAAGCGCGAGTCGTCTTCGAGATCGATGTGGTCGTCGCCCAGCTCGGGGTGAAAGTCGTAGTAGATCTCCGAGCAGGGGCCGCAGGGGCCGGTGGGGCCAGAGGTCCAGAAGTTGTCGGCCTCATCCATGCGCTGAATGCGGTGGGCGGGGATGCCGACCTGGTCGCGCCAGATCGCAAAGGCGTCGTCATCTTCGCGAAACACGCTCACCACCAGGCGATCGGCGGGCAGCTTAAACACCTCGGTGGAGAGCTCCCAGGCCCAGGCGATTGCCTGCTCCTTGAAATAATCGCCAAAGCTGAAGTTGCCCAGCATCTCAAAAAACGTGTGGTGGCGCGCCGTGCGGCCCACGTTCTCAATGTCGTTGGTGCGAATGCATTTCTGTGAGGTGGTGGCCCGATCCACATCCGCCGCCCGCTGACCCAAAAAGATCGGCTTAAACGGCAGCATGCCCGCAATGGTCAGCAGCACCGTGGGGTCCTCGGGCACCAGGGAGGCGCTGGGTTTGATGGCGTGGCCCCGCGCCGCGTAAAACTCCAGAAACGTCTGGCGAATTTGCGCGCCGCTGATTGGGGTGGACATCGAGGTGGGGGGCTTGGCCATGGAACGGGGCAATGGGGTGGATGGGTCAGGGGGTAAATGGGCGGTGACGCGGTTACAGATATCCCGAATTTCTATTTTGACCGATGATTGCCGATTGCGAAGATTACCTAGGCTGATTTTTTGGCCCGCCTGATTTTTTAGCTCGCCTGAGGGTTTGCCCCGATGGCGGCGAGCACTCTGAGCCAGTGGATCGCCCCTGCTAGCACCAGCGCAGGCCAGGGTCAACCGGTCCCCCACCCTCTGCGGTTCGCTGGGGGCTGTTTGTCGCCGGGCCAGGGCCGCGAAAAGCCCCGTCGCCGCCCCGCCCCCGGGGGGCTGGAGAAATTACTGAACTATGTGAACAAGCGTTAACTAGCTCTCTGCCTGGGGAAAATTGAGGCTGGGTCAGGTTGCCATGGCGCGATCGCACCGCTGGTGACCCACCGGCGATGGCCTGACTCCACCAAATCGGATCCAAAGATTGCTTGTCTACCGCTGGGTACAGTCCTCACTGCCCCCTGGGTCAGCGTTTCTTCTGGCGTCGTCACTTTACCTCCGTTCGGCCAGCTGCCGACCGGGCGCGGGTAATCTAGGGAGCACTCACCAATGGCCAACACTGAACATCTCAACATTCTCAACAAAGGAGTGGAAACCTGGAACGCCTGGCGGCTTCAAAATCCGGGCATTCGCCCCGACTTTCAGGGGGCCGACCTGGGCAAGCTGTACCTGCCTGAGGTCGATTTTCGCCACGCCAACTTCTACGAAGCCAACCTGCGGGAGAGCGTCTTTACCAAGGCCAACTTTGAGTCGTCTACCCTGTACCGCTGCGACCTCTGCATGGCCGACCTGCGCAACGCCAACCTCAGCATGGTTGACTTTTACAAAACCAACCTTTACACCGCCAATCTGACCAGCGCCAACCTGCGCCACTCCCACTTTTACAAGGCCGACATGCAGGAGACCCTGCTCACCAATGCCGACCTGGGGGAGTCAAACTTCTACGAAGTGGACATGCGCGAGGCCATTTTGCAGTCGGCCAATCTGGTGCGAACCACCTTCTACTACTCCAACCTGTGCAACGCCAATCTCTGCCAGACCAACCTCAGCTGCGCCAGCATGATGGGGGCCAACATGGCCAAGGCCAACCTGCGGCGGGCCAGCTGCGTGGGCACCAACCTGTTTCGGGCCGTGCTCAGCGGTGCCGACCTCACCGAGGCCGACCTGCGCGAGGCTGTGCTGCGCCTGGCCGACCTGAGCAACGCCTCCCTGGAAAATGCCAACCTGTTTCGGGCCAACCTGTCGGAGGCCTGCCTCGACTACGCCCAGCTGGCCGGGGCCAACTTTAAGAAGACCAACCTGTGGCGGGTGAACCTGGGCCAGCTGATTTTGACCCACCCCGGCCACGACCGCGACGCCATTACCGTCGAATCTAGCCTGAACTAAGCTCCTCAACTAAACTCCTCAAGTAAGCATGGATGAACAGTTGCTCAGGCGGATTGGGGGGTTGATTGCCCACCACTCCGGCATCCACATCCGCGAACAGGACTACCCTTCGCTGGCCGAGAAGGTCGGGCGGCGGGCGCAGCGGCTGGGGCTGTCGTCGGTGGGGCAGTACTACGACCGCCTGCAGCAGGAGCTGGAGCTGGCCCCGGCTCGGGCGGCGGGGTCGCCCTCGGAGTGGCAGGAGCTGTACTCGGTTTTGACGGTTAACGAAAGCTACTTTTTTCGCGATACCAACCAGTTTCGGCTCCTGAGCGAGCGGCTGCTGCCTGAGCTGCTGACGCGCAAACTGGCCCAGGCCCAGGCCCAGGCCAAAAACACGGCTGGGGCCGCCGCCGCCAAGCCCCGGCTGCGGATCTGGAGTGCCGGCTGCTCCACCGGGGAGGAGATCTATTCCCTGGCCATTGCCCTGGAAGAGATGAACTTTCCCTGGGATCAGTGGGATGCCCTGCTGATGGGCACCGATATCAGCCGCGCGGCCATCGATAGCGCCCGCCACGGCGTCTACGGCAGCTGGTCGTTTCGACAGGTGCCCACCGATATTCAACAGAAGTACTTTCGGTCACACCATCAGCTCTACCAACTCTGCGATCGCATCCGCCAGCGGGTGACCTTCCAGTGCGGCAATCTGCTCACCGACCCCTGCCCCAACCCCAGCATCGGGCTCTACGACCTCGACCTCATCCTCTGCCGCAACGTCTTTATCTACCTCGACAGCCGCTCGATCGGCCAAATTATTCAAAAATTTCATGCCGCCCTGGGCCCCCAGGGCTACCTGCTCACCGGCCACACCGAGCTGCACAGCCAAGACACCAGCCGGTTTCAGGTGCTGAGCTTTCCCGAATCGGTGGTCTACGGTAAGCAGCCGGGGCCCAAAGCCCAACCGCTGCTGCCGTCGGCAACCCAGCACCGCCCCAGGCCCGCCCAGCGGGCCCAGCCCACTCCCCTGGGCAAGGGCCCAGGGCGAGCCAGCGCCTCCGCCAGCGGCGACCTCAATGCTGCCCTTGAGCAAGCCGCTGCCCTGCTCAAGCAGGAGGCCTACGCCAGCGCCATTCAGCGGGCCGAAGCCCTCTACCGCACCCACCCCCACTGCGACGATGCCCGCAAAATTGCCGCCCACGCCTACGCCAACACCGGGCGCTACGACCAGGCCAAACAGCTCTGTCAGCAGGTGCTGCGCCGCCAGGCCCTCGATCTAGACATGCACTACCTGCTGGCCCAAATTGCCGAAGACCAAAACGATTGGGCCGCCGCCAAACAGCAGCTGCGCAAAATCATTTACCTGGATGCGGGGTTTGTGTGGGCCTACCTCGACCTGGCCAGCATCTATGCGCGGGAGCGGCAGCCGGAGAAAAGCCAGAAAATGCGCAGTCAGGCCCTCAGCCTGCTGGCCAAGCTGCCCCCGGAGACCGTGCTCGACGGCCACGGCAACGCCACCGTGGCCCAGTGGCAAGACCACCTGGCCAAGCAGGCCGCGACGGCCAGGGGCGATCGGCCCGCCCCCTAACCCCCAGCCCTGGGATGGGCCTGGACGGTGCTGTCTCGGCCAGAGACTTTTGCCGCAAATTGCAGCTGGTTTACGGGATGGGGGAATGATAAGCCAGAACCCGCCCCCCCAGGGGACAGCGGTTAAGCTTCGCCTGCTAGCTACGCTCGCTCTCTTCTGCCTGCCCCTCATCCCGCCAGGGTTTTTCCCCGGGACCTGTTGCCATGAACACCGATGCCTACCTCCTGTTCACCCTGGATGACACCCCCTACGGCCTGGCCGCTGAGGGGGTGCAGGAAATCTTTTTGCTGCCCGCCCTGACGGCGGTTCTGGAATCTGGCCCAGAGGTGGCTGGGATTCTAAATCTCCGAGGCCAGTGGGTGCCGGTGCTCAACCTGGGGCTCTGCCTGGGCCATCCCCAGCGGCCCAACTTCCTGGAGCAGGTGGTGATTGTGATTCAGGCCGACGACCGCACCGTGGGCCTGGTGGTTGACAGCATTCAAACCGTAGAGACTATTGCCGTCAACAATCGATCGATGGCGCTGGAGACCCCCTACCTGAGCTCCGCCGAGCTGGCGATCACCGCTGGCCTGGCCAGCCACGGCGACGCCATTGTCACTCTGCTCAACCCGACGGCCCTGGTGCGCGGCGGCCAGAGCGTGGCGGTGGCGGCGGGGGGCAGCAATCGATTTATGGTGCAGTTTGGCCCCGACGACCAGCAGGTGCTGCTGCAGCGGGCCGCCAACCTCACCCAGCAGACCGCCGATGACGGCTTTGCGGGGTTATCGGCCCTGGCGGTGGTGGGGCTGGAGGGCGAGCGCTTTGCCCTGGGGCTGGAAACCGTCCACGAGTTTGCCGAGGTGCCCCAGGTCACGCCCATTCCCTGCTGCCCGGCTCACATTGTGGGCAACATGAATCTGCGCGGCGAAATTTTAACCCTGGTGGATGTGCGGCGGTTTTTAAATCTGCACCCTGCCACTACCGCTAAGCCGCGCAAGGCCGTGGTGATGCGCCTGGGGAGCCTGGTCGCCGGGGTCGTGGTCGATGAGGTCTTTGATGTGGTCTACCTGAAGGCCTCAGAGATGGCTGCTATTCCCACCGCCATTCACTCCAGCGACAACGAGTATCTGCGCGGCATTGCCCACTACGGCGACGCCATGGTGGGCCTCTTAGACTTGCCCAAGCTGCTGACCCAGGGCGACTTGGTCGTGGACCAGTCGAGCTGATTTTCTGCACAAAAAGTCCGAAATTTTGATTGCTTACCCGCCATGTCGCCAACTAACCTGCTACGCCTTACCCCCCGGAGGAAAACTACTATGCAAAATCATAAGTTTTGGAAGCTTCGCCACTGGATTGTTTTGGGCTACTCTGTGCCGATTGTGGCGCTGCTGGTCTCTGCCGCTGTGACGGTGGTCAACGTGCGCCAGCTGGCCCAAACCTCCGAAGAGCTCAAACGGGCTCTGAGCGTGAAGGATAAGGTCGATCAAATCGACCTCAAGGTGCAAACCATGGCGCGGGCCACCAATGGGTATCTGCTGGATCGAAACTCCACCTTTTTGCGCGACTTCAACAGCGCCAAGGCTGACTATGGCACCCTGATGGACGATCTAGACGGGCTGGTGAAAAGTGAGCAGCAGCGGCAGAACCTCACCCAGGCCAGCGCGCTGATCGATCAGTTTATTGCGGTCAATCAAAACCTGGTGGAGCTGGTCAACGACAACCAGACGGCGGCGGCGGTGCAGGCCTGGCGAGAAAACCACGGTCGCACGCTGAATACGCAGATCTCTGACATGGTGGCCACCATTGAATCTTTGGAAGATGAGATCGTGGCTAGCGATGAGGACACCCAGGCGGCTGCCCTCCAGCGGCTTCAGATCACGCTGCTGACGGCGGCGGCCCTGTCGATTTTGCTGTCGGCGGCGATCGGGGCTTGGATCGTGGCTAAGGCTTCCCAGGTGATGGATCAGGCGGCGGGCGAAATTGCCAGCTCGGCCAGCGAAATTGCCGCCAGCGTTGAGCAGCAGGAGCGCACCAGCAGCCAGCAGGCCGCCTCGGTGAGCGAGACCAGCACCACCATGGATGAACTGGGGGCCTCCTCACGGCAGTCGGCGGAGCAGGCTGAGGCGGCGGCCTCGGGGGCTCAGCAGGCGCTGGCGCTGGCTGAGCAGGGTACCCGTGCGGTGGAACGCAGTCTGGAAGGGATGACTGACCTGCGGGAAAAGGTAGATGCGATCGCAGATCAAATTCTCCGCCTCAGCGAACAGACCAGCCAGATTGGCGGCATCTCTGGCCTGGTCAGCGACCTGGCCAACCAGACCAATATGCTGGCCCTCAACGCCGCCGTGGAGGCCGTGCGGGCCGGTGAGCACGGCAAAGGCTTTGGCGTGGTGTCGGGCGAAATTCGCAAGCTGGCCGACCAGAGCAAAAAATCGGCGGAGAAAATTAACGCCCTGGTGGCCGACATTCAGACCGCCATCAACTCCACGGTGATGGTGACCGACGAGGGCACCAAAACCGTCGAAGCAGGCGTCAAAATTGCCGAAGAAACCGCCGACGCCTTCGCCGGGGTGGCCGAGGCCGTCAACAACGTGGTGCTCAACAGCCAGCAGATCTCCCTCAACGTCAAACAGCAGGCGGTGGCGATTCAGCAGGTGGTCAGCGCCATGAATAACCTCAACACCGGCGCCCACGAAACCGCCAACGGCATCAGCCAAATCAAGGTGGGTACCCACCAGCTCAACCAGAGTGCCCTACAGCTCAAAGTCGCCATTTAGGCACCCTTGAGTTTGGACACCGGCTGGCCTTGCAGGGAAGCACCCACCATGATGATTGACGACACCGAACTCCGCGATATCTTTAGGGTCTCCAGCGAAGAGCGTTTGCAGACCCTCGATGCCGGGCTGCTGCACTTAGAAAAGCACCCCGGCGACCCGGACACCCTCGCCGCCCTGATGCGCGACGCGCACTCCCTCAAGGGCGATGGCAACATGCTGGGGGTGACGGATGTGGGCAAGGTGGCCCACCACCTTGAAAACGTGCTGGGAGCCCTGAGCCGGGGCGAGCAAACCCTCTCCCCCGACCTGTTTGACCGGCTGGCCCACGGGGTGGA
>DATIVG010000048.1:0-5188 GCA_035466075.1 Nodosilinea sp.
ACACTCCCCCACCTTCCCCATCTCCCGGAGACTCCCTATGAAACTCAAACCCCTTCCCCTCACCACCCTGGCCACTCTCGCCCTCACCCTCGCCCTGGCCAGCCACACCCCCGCCCAAATGAACCACGACGACATGGCCCCGACCTCGACTGGGCAGTTCCAGCGCATTGAGCAGCCGCTATGGTCGAGAGCCGCCGTCACCGGAGCGGGCCTCAGCCTGATCGGCCTCGAACTCTGGTGGTTCCTGCTCAGCAAGCCCAAGTCGCGCCAGGCCACCACCACGGGCGGCGTGCAGGAAGTTACCGTCACCGTCGATGGCGGCTACGACCCCAGCTACATTACGGTGCAGGCCGGGCAGCCGGTGCGGCTCAACTTCTACCGCCAAGACCCCAGCAGCTGCCTCGAAGAAGTGCGCTTTCCCGACTTTCGCATTGCCCAGGCGTTGCCGGTGAACCAAACCACGGCGATCGAGTTCACCCCCACCCAGCCCGGTCGCTACGAGTTTGCCTGCGGTATGAACATGTTTCGCGGCACCGTCGAGGTAGTGGCCGAAAACGGCGACGCGATTCTCCCGACGGCTACAGCCGCAGCAAAGCCTGCCGGTCATCATCCTTCAGCCGAACCACCCGCATCCCCTGTCCCTAAATCGGCATAGCCTGACCCCATCGGCACCCATGCCGCCCCCTGAGGCCACCAGCGCCTCAGGGGGCGGCATCTCGCTGGAGACGCACTTCGACTTCACGCTCTACATAGTCCCACTCGCGGCTCTGGCGCATGCGCTGCAGCAGACCGTCAAAGGCGGCGGTGTGCTCCGGCGCAAACTCAAACCAGGTGAGAAAGTCAAAGGGCTCCTCCAGGTCGCGGCAGTGGTGCAGCTGGCGAGCCACCTCGGGTAAATACTCAAGCCCCACGGCAGTGTGGTGCGATTCTTCTTCAAAGATAGCCCGCCGCTCATCCTGCGCTAGGGCCCACCACTGGGCCGTTTTTTTAATCGGAATCAGCACGGCCACCACCGCCTCAGCGCGATTCAGGGTGGGCTGCACGGCTCGCAGGGTATCAAGCTCCTGGCGCTTAGCGTAGCGTACGTTGCTGACCACACTTTGCAGCATCCAGGCGCTGCCGACCGGGGGCGATTCGAGGGCGCTATTGATGACATCGAGCCGTTCGGCAGGCTCTAGGCCCGCTCCGACAACACCCCGTATTTCAGTGACGCGCCACGGGCCCTGGCTACCGCCAATGAAAGCATATCGATTGCTCATGGAATGGCCTTACCCCGAGATCAATGACCACAAAAAAGTCGCTGTCTTCAGCAAAAAAGATGGCAATGTTAACCAGCCGGTAGCCAGAGCGAGCGTCAGCAAGACTCAACGCACCACATACCTGAGCCTGATGCAACAGGCTAGCGCGATGGCTCAACGCGCCAAGAAAATCAGACTTTTTAACTAACTAAATCCTATGAACCCCAGCGTAAGGGCATTTCCTCAAATGCCAAAAACCCTTCGCATAATTTTTAGGTTTTGATGCTCACCTAGGCCAGCTGCTAGGGCTCATTCTTCAGACTCAGCATCCAGGGGTTCGATACAGACGGGCGAATCATTTTGGGGTTTATTCACCGCCGTAGAAACGGGGTGGCAAGCCATGGCCTCGGCTTCGTAGGGCCGCAGCATAGACTGCAAGACTTGGGGCTGGTTGTAGTTGGGGTCTAGCCAGGCGGCGTAGTCCACCGGCGGCAAAATCACCGGCATCCGGTTGTGAATCGGCTCCATGAGCTCGTTGGGGGCGGTGGTCAAAATGGTGCAGGTTTGCAGCTCGCCGCCGCTGGTGGGGTCGCTCCAGTGCTCCCACAGCCCCGCGAAAGCAAAAGGAGCATGGTCTTTGAGAAAAATATAGTGGGGCTGCTTGGTCTTGCGCCCCGCCTGGGCCTGCCACTCGTAGAAACCGTCGGCCAAAATCAGGCACCGCCGCCGCTTAAAGGCCGCCCGAAAGGAGGGCTTCTCGGCCACGGTTTCGGCCCGAGCGTTGATTAGCCGACTGCCAATGGTGGGGTCTTTAGCCCAGCTGGGAATCAGCCCCCAGAGCAAAAATTGAAAGTGGGGGGCAGGGTTTTCGGTGGTGGCAACCACCGTGGCCAGGGGCTGGGTGGGGGCAATGTTGTAGCGGGGCACGACGGGCGGCGGGGGCTCGAGGTGAAAGGCCCGCGCCAGATCCTCGCCGGTTTGATTGAGGCTAAACCGTCCACACATCGGC
Organism: Nodosilinea sp.; assembly: GCA_035466075.1. GTDB lineage: Bacteria > Cyanobacteriota > Cyanobacteriia > Phormidesmidales > Phormidesmidaceae > Nodosilinea. The sequence goes on from DATIVG010000048.1 coordinate 2,248, forward strand.
GTTTCCCTCTGTGAACCTCTACCCTCAAACTGTAACAGGTGCCGTTTGTAGTCACATCCTATGATCCCCCGCAGGCAATCCCTGGCGGGCAATCGAGCCCTACTGCTCTGTCCAGCTTGAATCTGTAGCTTGAGTAAAGCGCCAGCGGCACCCAACAGATCTCCCCAGGTAAACACCCATCTCCCAGCCGTTCTCTCAGGAAGGGCAAGTCTAGGTGGGGCAAATGCTACGCTATAGGCTGGTTTGCCACCGGCTGAGCCAACCGACCACCTGGGCAGGGCCAAGACGCCCCCCAGCCCGGTCACCGCACTGACTGTATTGCTACTGCGCCCCTATGTTAGAAACCTCGCTGCTGCGTGCCCTGGTCTGGACCGATTACCGCCTTGCCGTTTTGTTTACGGTGTTCTTGCCGCTGGCGCTGCTGGTCTGGGCCTTTGTGCAAAAAAATGAAGCCATTCAGCGGCTGCTGTTGATCTACTGGAAGGTGGCCAGCCTGCTGATGATTACCGTCTATCTGATGATTGGCGGCTTCAGCATTAGCTTTTTGTCGGGGCTGATGGCGCGGGTGCTGATTCCGGTGTCGCTGTGGTTTTGGGTCGATCTCAACGAAGAGATTCGCGAACAGCCCAGCTCGCTAGTCAAGCTTATTTTCAGCGCCTGGCGCTGGGCGATTACCCTTTACAACATCATCGGCGGCGCAATTTTGCTGGGTTTCTTGCCCTGCGCCTTTTCGAATGTACGGTTTGGGGCCGCCGATTGCCAGGTCTGGTTAGAGCCGCCGCTGCTCTACAAAGAATATTTCCACGCTAGCTACACCAACGGCTTCCTCGGCTTTTTTGGCATTTTGGGCCTGGCGGTTTACATGATTTCCCTGGGCTGGTTTGTGTTTGTGCGCCTCGGCAAGCAGGGGCGACAGGCGATCAACTAGCCCCTGGTATAGTCATCGCCATCAGGGTTAGGACATTCTTTAAAGCCGTCTGATGGCGATGGCTAGATGCCAGGTCGCTATCTTAGTTTTGCGGTTGGTCGTTGAACCGTCCTAAGCGAACTGGCCAAAGCTATAGATGTGTAGAGGTGGTGAGGCAATGTCGGCGATGACCGCTGGGTTTCGGCTAGAGCAGTTCACGCTGAGGCAGCCGCAGATTGTGCTGCTGGTGCAGGCTGCCGTTGACGGCGAGGAGGATGCGGTGCTGATTTTTCGCGGCTTTTCCAGCTCGCTCATGCGCCCCACCGCCGCCGACCCCGAGGTGCCTGTGCTGCCAGAAACCGCCGAGATTCGGGCCGTTGATATCATGGTGGGCCCTTACAACCCCAGCGCTCCCCAATACCTGCACCGGGGTCTGGCCTGGGCAGACATGCTGCCCATTCTAGAGGGGGCTGGGGTCTGAGCCTGGCTGCTCAAGCTTGGCTGCTTAATCCTGGGGCTCTGGTGCTTGGCGGAGATGCTTGGGCTGCCAGTCTTCGTAGACCTTTTGAGGGGCGCGCGATACCACCAGGCAGTTGTCGGGGGTGTCTTTGCGCACCACAGACCCCGCCGCAATGGTGACGTCATGGCCGATGGTGATCGGGGCTACCAGGACGCTGTTGCTGCCGGTTTTGGTGCGATCGCCAATTACGGTCTGATGCTTTTTAAAGCCGTCGTAGTTGGCGGTAATGGTGCCCGCGCCGACGTTGACCTGCTCGCCCAGGGTGGCATCGCCCAGGTACGACAGGTGGGCCACGTTGGTGCCTGCCCCCAGGGTAGATTTTTTGAGCTCTACAAAGTTGCCAATGCGGCAGCCGTCGCCCACCACCGCCTGCCCGCGCAGGTGAGCGTAGGGGCCTACCCGCGCTCCGCTGCCCACCGCACTGTCGCTCACCATGGAGAAGGTGATGGTGGTGTGGGCCCCAATCTGGCTGTTTTCGATCAGGCTGCCGGGGCCAATGCGGCTGCCGGTGCCAATGACGGTTTTGCCCCGCAGGTGAGTTTGGGGCTCAATTATCACATCGGGCTCGAGCTGTACGGTGGTGTCGATGGTGGTGCTGTCGGGGTCGATGAGGGTGACGCCAGCGGCCATCCAGTGGTCTTTGATGCGGTGCTGCAAAATGGCATAGGCCTCGGCTAGCTGCTGGCGGCTGTTGATGCCAAAGATTTCCTGGCAGTCGGCCACATCCATGGCCATGGCGGGGTTGAGGTCTTTGACCACATCGGTGAGGTAGTACTCCTGCTGGTCGTTGTCGGCGCTGAGGTGGGGCAGCACGGTCATCAGGTGGGCCCAGTTGAAGCAGTAGATGCCAGCGTTGATGCGGGGATTTTGGCGCTGGGCGGGGCTACAGTCGCGGTGCTCTACGATTTCGGTGATGACGTTTTGGTCGTTGCAAAATACCCGCCCGTAGCCGGTGGGGTCGGTGAATTGGGCGGTGAGCAGGGTGGCGGCGTTGCCGTTGGTCTGGTGGGTGTTGACCAGGGTTTGGATGGTGGCGGGGCGCAGCAGCGGTACGTCGCCGTTGAGCACCAGCAGGTCGCCGTCAAAGCCCTCTAGATGGGGGATGAGCTGCTGCACGGCGTGACCGGTGCCGAGTTGTTCGCGCTGCTCGACGAAGGTGAGGCCGGGCAGGTGGGCCAGGGCGGCTTTGACTTGATCTTGACCAAAGCCCACCACGATCAGGGTATGGCTGGGATTGAGGTCGGCCACGCTGTCGAGCACCCGCTCGACCATCGATTTGCCCCCCACGGAGTGCAGCACCTTGGGCAGGCTCGATTTCATGCGGGTGCCGCGCCCTGCGGCAAGAATGGCGACAGCGACCATGGATGGGTGTCCTGGGTGGGTAGTGGGTCGAAGGGAGTATATCGCGGTTTGGGGCGGGGCGGGGAGTGGGGGAGGTGGGGGGAGTGGGGGAGAGTTTTGAGTTTTGAGTCTTGAGGTGGGGAGTGATGGAGGTGGGGAGTGATGGAGGTGGG
>DATIVG010000049.1:0-5588 GCA_035466075.1 Nodosilinea sp.
ATGCTCAGATTTGCTTTGCTCTAACGGCCTTCACCATCGCACTTCCGGGGAGCTGGCTATGCGATTTTTAGTTGTAGAAGACGATGCGTTTGTTGCCCAGGCGCTCAAGCTGCTGCTGGCGGAGCAAAGCTATGGCGTAGATCTGGCCCTTACCGGTAGCCTTGCCCTAGAAATGGTGGAGGCGTTTGATTATGACCTGGTGATTTTAGACCTGCTACTGCCCGACACCAACGGCGTACAGCTGTGTCAACAGCTCCGGGCCCAGGGCTACTCAATGCCGATCTTGCTGTTGACGGGGCAAAATTACGTTGAGCAAAAGGCAATCGCCCTCAATGCTGGGGCCGACGACTACGTAGTCAAACCCTTTGACCATCTAGAGCTACTGGCTCGGGTGCAGGCACTGCTGCGGCGAGGCTCTGGCCAGGCGAGGCCGGTGCTCACCTGGGGTGCCCTCACCCTCAACCCCAGCAGCCGTCAGGTGACCTACGGCGGTCAGGAAATCACCCTGACTCCTAAGGAGTACGCTCTGATTGAACTTTTACTACGCCACAGCGATCGCACCTTTAGCGCCAAAGTCATCCTCGATCGCATTTGGGCCGCCGAAGACTACCCCGGCGAAGAAGCCGTGCGCACCCACATCAAGGGGCTACGCCAAAAGCTGCGGTCAGCCGGTGCCCCCGCCGAGCTGATCGAGACCATTCACCGGGTAGGCTACCGCCTCAACCCGTTGGCTAATCTGCCGGAAGTGGTGCCCTCAGACCCAGCGGCAGCCGCCCCGAGACCGCCATGCATTTTGGCAGTGGCCCCCGAACCGCTACAGCCTAGTCTGCACCGGGCCCTTAGCGATGACGACACCCTACAGCTAGTCGTCGTCAGCCAGTACGCCGACGTTTGGCCCGCCCTCAAAACCTGCGCCCCCGCGCTGCTAATTTTGAGCTACGACCTAGACTCAAAGCAGAGCCTCTGCCTCTGCCGCACCCTGAGGGAAAAAACTCCCTGGCAGGGGCTGCCGATCATCGTCGTGCTGTCGGCAGCAACGCTTGACGCCATTCACCAGGTGTTTCTCGAAGGGGCCAGCGATGTGATCCTTCAGCCCTTTCAAGAAACAGAACTCAGCGGCCGCATTGCCCACCAGCTAAAGCTGAGTCATGCTTAGTGCCGCGTCAAGTTTAATTTTTAGGGTGCCGTTTTTAGGGTGCTGTAAGGAATACGCTCAGAGAGAGCACAACGTTGTTCTGAGGGTGTTTAGGGTTGTTTGATTGAGGGCTAACAGATAGCGCGGGGCTAAGAGAATCAGATGAGTGGCTAGCCGCTCGGTCACGGGCAATGAGCAATCAGCTCTAGGCATAGGGGTCGCCTGTCGTCCGGTCAGCTGCTGGTGGCGGTAGGCCAAGTCGGTATACACCCGCAGGCGGTGGTGCAGCGGGAAGGGGTACGGAATGGCGTCAATGCCCTCGGCTTTGAGGGTGCGCAACACTGTGGCTCGCGAGACCCGATCGCCCAGCAGCTGAATCGGGTAGCCCTGGTAAAATCCACCCCGCTCGGCTTCGCGGCCGGGCCGGGCGACCGCAATGCCGGGTAGATCGCCCAGTTCGGCGTCTAGGCGGCCCACATTCTGGCTCTTTGAGCGGTTGTAGTAGCTCAGGTAGTCGAGGTCAACATCGGCCAGCAGCGCGCCCAGAGGGGCCATGCGCCGCTTGTAGCCCACGCCGGTATAGCGAAATTCCTCGGCGTCAATGTCGCCAAAGTGCGCTGCATGGCGATCGAAATGCCCCCACATCGACATGCGCACGAAATCGGCCCAGTCGTCGGTGACCACCATGGCCCCCTCCCCCGCCGCCACCGGCTTGCTGCCCTGGAGACTAAACACCCCAAACCGCCCAAAGGCGCCGCAGGCGCGATCGCCCCACCGGGCCCCGTGGGCATGGGAAACATCTTCGATCAGCGTAATATTCCGATCCTTGAGCACAGCCATCAGCTGGCCCATGGCCGCTGGAATGCCCCACAGGTGAACGACTATCACCGCCCTGGTGCGGGGGGTAATTTTGGCCTGTACCTCCACTGGGTTCAGCGTCCAAGACTTTTCGTCTACGTCGGCAAACACCGGCACAGCCCCGGCATTGACGATCGGATCGATCGAGGCGTGGAAGGTGCAGGACGGCACGATCACCTCGTCGCCTGGCCCAATCTGGGCGGCAAACAGAGCTGCCTCCAGGGCCGAGGTGCCATTGCACAGCGACAGCCCGTAGGCTCGCCCCACCACCTCAGCGTAGCGACGCTCAAAGGCCTCGACAAACGCAGGATAGCGGGAGATATCGCCCTGCCAAATGGCTCGGGCGGCTCGGGCGATCTGCCGAGTGCGGCGGTGGGTGCTGACGAGGGTGCGCTTAAGCTGGTGCATGGGCTCAAGGGTTTAGGGGTGGGGCAATAGAGCCTTGGGGAGAATGGGGTGATGGGTCAGCCATGGCGTGGGCTATGGCCTGGTCTAGCCCCACGCTAGAGCTAGCCGTTTTGGGCAGCACCACCGTTTGCAGGTGATGGGCCAACCGCAGGGCCAGGGCCACCAGGGTGAGGGTGGGGTTGGCGTGTCCCCCGGTGGGAAACACGGAGCTGCCGGTGATGTAGAGGTTGCTCAGGCCGTGGACGAGACCGTCGGGGTCAACGACCGATCGCCGTGGGTGCAGGCCCATGCGGGTGGTGCCCATGTGGTGGGAGGCGTCGGTGAGATCTGGCCAGTCGGCGCTGGGGTTGAGGTTTGGGGTGACTAGCTCGCCTAACCCCAGCTGTTGCAGTTGGCTATCCACTAGGCGATGCAGCTGCAACAAGCTCTCCTTTTCCTGAGCGGTCACGCGCAGGTCTACCTGGAGGCGGTGGCTGCCCAGGGCGTCGCGATCGCGGCTTAGGCTTACCCGGCTGGCGGGATTGGGAGCGTGCTCCAGGTGGTTAAACACATCGATATAGGGGTAAGGAATGGGCCGGTTGAGGTGGCGGCAGAGAAAGTACTCGCCAATTTGACCCAGATGGGGAGCTACCTGGCGCAGATCTGTCGGGCGGATTTGGTCAAGGCGTAGGCGTTTGGCCCGGCTGCACACCCACTGCCAGGTCTGGCGCGCCTCGGGCAGTCCCATCGGAAAGCCGGGCATCAGCTGCAAATAGTGATTGAGCACTCGGGCCTGGCGCTGCTGGGCATCGCTCAGGCGCAGCCCCAGCTGCCCGTAGCCCCCGGCAATACGGGTGTAGTCGAGCACGGCGGGCGATCGCAGCAGGTCAGCCTGGGGATAGATTCGCCCCAGCAAAATCTTGGGATGCTCCATGTAGTAGCGCCCCACCACGTCGTAGGGGTTGCCCAGCCCCTGGGGAGAGTGGCGAGTGGAATCCAGCAGCAGCCGAGCATTTTCCCAGCCGCCGCAGGCCAAAATGTACGTCCTGGCCCCCACCTTAAAGCGATGGCCCGCTAACGTCGCCACGTGGAGCCGCTCGACGGTGGTGCCCGTGGGGTTGGGCTCCAGCTCGGTCACATTGGCCTGAAGGTAGATGCGCAAATTAGGGGCCGCCGCCAGCTGCCGCCGATAGGCCCGGCCCATTTTGATGGGCGATCGCCCCATCAGGGCCATCTCTGGCACCATCTCCTCGCCGCAAATCCCTGGGGTCGGCGGCCCCAGCAGCTTCGACCGCCAGCGTTCGGGACTAAAGTAGCCGTAGTCGGGCAGCTGCAACACCCTGGCCGCCTGGCGATAAAAGGGCTCTAGCGCCTGCCTGTCAAAGGGCCAGCCGCTATTGCTCACCCAGTCTCGGGCTTCAAAATCAATGGTATTGAGGGGAATGCAACGCCCGCCCCAGGTGTTGGTCGAGCCGCCAAAGTAGCGATTGCGCGACACATAGCCCTGCTCGATGCGCAGGGGGTGGCCCACGGTGTCGATATCGTAAAGGGCCTGGGTCGCTCTATCGCTCTGTAGTCCGCCACTCTCCAGCACCACGACACTGTAGCGACTGCCGATAAACTCACGGGCCAGAGCCAGTCCGGCCGCCCCGGCTCCCACAATGCAAACATCTGCTTTAATCTGAGCCTGCGGGGCAACGGTGTGGGCATCGAGAATCGTCATGGGTTTAAGAATTGAGGTTTAAGCCCACCGAAAGGCTAAGGCAAGTGAGCCGTCAGCCAAAGCGCTGTGGGGTGCAACAACTGGTTGACCTCAGCTGCTGTAGCTTTCTCAAACGCTAGCCCCATCGACCCCAGAGTTCTGGCCAAAATGCCCAACGCCTTCGATGGAGCTGCTCTGAGTGCACTGCCGCTCAGGTGCGATCGCAGGTAAGCATGGCTCGGCGGCAGGGCATCTCTGCCTTTAATGATGGAGGCCATGGCAATATCGCACCCTTACCGCCATTCCCGCTAGCTTCTACAAGGTGAACGATGTGGCAGGTGAACGATGTGGCAGGGCTCAAACGCCTGCAAACCGATGCTCAGGCGCACATCCATAGCAGAAAAGCAGAAATATTTAAGGATTTTGTCCGGGGAATACACCAGCCGTCTAGCCCCAATCATCCCGCTCAACCCAGAACACAAGTTGGAATTTTGGGATATTCCCTGGTGGGAAGGTCGGTTATTTTTACTAGAGTGTATGCTCAAAAAAATTCTGATTTCGATCAGATTTACTCCAAAAGTAGCCAAAAAGGATATGAAAACACTATGAAAAAACGTCACTTGCTCGGGCTATTGCTATTCGCTAGCTTGGGGTCGTCAATAGGTATGCTGGGGGGCGATGTCAAAGCTGATATACCGGCTCAAATCGTGAGCCAAGCCAGTCAAGACGACACCTGTATTAATTTGCTAGAGGTCACAACTGGTCAAGCTCAGATTCGCCGAGTGATCAAATTCTCTCTCTTTGGACCTGGCAACATTCATTTAGATTTTGCCGTGCCGCCCAATGGCGCTATTGACTACTACGAAGTGACGTTTGTACCTGAGAATAATGCGACCTATAACCTAGGCGTTAACTTTAGATATCCCGACGGATCTCAGGCCAACGTCTTTTCTGCCTCGGCGGCGGTTGAGAAAGATCGAACCTACTCCCGCCGATTTGTTTCTCCAACCGGTGAGCGACCTTTTCTGATCAATACCAGCGTTGGTGGCGAAAATAATATCGCCTACAATATTAACGTCCGTGGCTGCCAAAACTAAGTAAGTAAGCCCAAGGATGGTCGGGTGCCTCATACTGAGCAGTGATGCACCCAATCTGGACTGTTGGTCTACCACAACAGCACGATGGCATCGTTTCATTGGTTTAGGTAAATGCGCCAGCCGTTCATCTGCAGACCGACCACTTGAGTCGCATTCTGGCGAAAAAATCTGGCATCCAGCTCAGGCGTCAGGCCCCATGGCTTAACAAACAGGCCTTGAGCGCCGCCCGCCGCAACAAGATTGTGGCCAACCTGGCCAGCCGTGCGGTGTCAGCTATGTTGGACGGCTGGAAATGGGGTCTCAGCGCCCAGGGCATAGAACATTCAAAACGACCGGATATATGGCGCGATCGCACCCTACGGCGAGCCTTTGAACTCATGGGCGGTGTCCCAGGCATCCAATTGCAGCC
>DATIVG010000050.1:0-9157 GCA_035466075.1 Nodosilinea sp.
AAGGCTCGAAGCCCAAAATAAAAGCTTGGGCTTCAAGCCTTTATTTTGCCTTGCTCAACTCAGAGAATCTCGATAGTCGTTAAGCAAAGCCAGCACCGGGGTTGACTTGCGCTGGTTTTCTGCCGATGGGTCGGCCAGGTAGCTTAGGAGTGCAAGACATCGTTCAACTTCTGCTGAGAAGCATATGCAACTCGGTGAGACATCTGTGGCATCGCTAGGCTAACCCACGCCTAGGGTTCTAACTGTGCCTGCAAAGCGGGCAGATCGTCTTTGAGAAATACCGCCATGCGGCCCAGGTGGGCGGTGCCAGCGCGGTCGTAGGCAATCTCTTGCCAGTAGGCAAATCGCTCGCCCTCGCGCAGTTCTCCCCGCAGCACCAGGTTTTGCCCTGGGGCAAGGCGAGCGCCCCGCTCCGGGTAGCGCAGCAGCACCGTCGCCTGGCGGTAATCGTTAAATATTTCCTGCCCGTAGATGGCCCGCAGTGACTCATCTAGACGGTCGCCGGTGATCGGGTTGGCGTGGTCGGCCAGGGCAAACCGCTCGGTGCGAATCTGGCGGCGGTTTTCGTCGGGGCTGACCCCGCTGACGGGAAAGACCGAGGCCTGAAAGGTCAACCGCTGCCCCGGCGCAACCAGGCGGTTGATGGTGAGGCGCTCGTGGGGAGCGGGGCGCAGGGTGGGGTTGTTGCGAATCCACGATTCGGCCAGGGTAACGGTTTGCCCCGGCAGGGCTCCAGCTGGGGGAGCGGCGAGGGTGACGGCGGTGAGCGTCAGCGCCCCACCGGCCAGGGCACCGGTCAAAGACCTGCCCATTAGGGCCATCGCCCGCTCGAAACTACGGCTAAACCCGATCGCCATCACTCTTTTCCCCTAGGAACCCGTGCCCGATGATAACAACTTTGAGCCAGAACGAATCACCGTCGGGCCGGTCGCCCCAGAACCAATCACCAGGGCGGTACGGCAGCGGCTTTACCAATGGGGAATTAGCAAACACGACTGGGCCGCCGGACAGCCGAAACAGCTACCCTGCGGCCCATTCGTGTTTGACGCTTAGTATTCGGGTACTGAGGAGTCTACCTGCTGGCTCCAGGCCGTGATGCCGCCCTTGACGTTGGTGCCCTCAATGCCGTGCTGCTTGAGAATGCCCAGGGCTTTGGCCGAGCGACCGCCCATTTTGCAGTGGGCAATCAGCCGGTGGCCGTTGAGCAGGCTTTTCACCTTGTCGATGCCGTCGCCATTTTCAATGTCGGGCAGGGGCACCAGCACCGAGCCGGGAATGCGGGCGATCTCGTACTCGTTGGGGTTGCGCACGTCGAGCAGCAGCACGTCGTCGGCACCGCTGTCGAGCACCTGCTTGAGCTCGGTGACGGTGATTTCGGTGAGGCCAGCCTGTTCTTGTTCAGCTTCCATACGCGCCTGGGGAATGCCACAAAATTCTTCGTAGTCGATCAGTTTTTCAATCACTGGGCGCACGGGGTTGGGCCGCAGCTTCAGCTCTCGGAAGGTCATCTCCAGGGCGTTGTAGAGCAGCAGGCGACCGCTGAGGGTGTTGCCCGTGCCCAAAATCACCTTGATGGTTTCGTTGGCCTGAATGACGCCAATGATGCCGGGCAGCACGCCCAGCACGCCGCCCTCGGCGCAGGAGGGGACGAGCCCCGGCGGCGGCGGCTCGGGGTAGAGGTCGCGGTAGTTGGGGCCTTCCTGGTAGTTAAATACCGTCGCCTGGCCCTCAAAGCGAAAGATGGAGCCGTAGACGTTGGGCTTGCCCAGCAGCACGCAGGCGTCGTTGACCAGGTAGCGGGTGGGGAAGTTGTCGGTGCCGTCAACCACGACGTCGTAGGGCTCAAAGATGCCCAGGGCGTTTTCGGCGCTGAGGCGGGTTTCGTAGAGGTCAACCTGGCAGTGGGGGTTGATTTCTAGAATGCGGCTTTTGGCCGACTCGATTTTGGGCTTGCCCACCCAGGATTCGCTGTGGATCACCTGGCGGTGGAGGTTGGACTGATCGACGGTGTCGAAGTCAACGATGCCGATGCGGCCAATGCCGGCGGCGGCCAGGTACAGCAGCAGGGGCGAGCCCAGACCGCCGGTGCCCACGCAGAGCACGCTGGCAGCCTTGAGCCTTTTCTGCCCGTCGAGGCCCACCTCCGGCAGAATGATGTGGCGGGAGTAGCGCTCGTACTCCTCTTTGGTGAGCTGAATGTCGTCCAGGTTTGGGTTGAGCATGGCCTCGGGAGAGAAACTGTGGCGGTAAAAACAAAAAACGGTCTGGGGCCCGACCGTTTTTGAATATCTTTTCAGCTTAGGACAAGAATGGGGCTTTGTTATGCAGATGATTTAATGATTTTCACGGGACAATTTTTACGGGCTCGCTCTGGAACTGCTGCTGGTCGTCGAGTCGCCAGCTTTGTAGGTCGGCCAGCTGCCCGGCGACCACGGAGATAATGGCGTAGGAGTATACGGGCCAGGCGAGGGTGCGATCGCACTCCGACGGCACCGCCGGATGGTCGGGGTGGGAGTGGTAAACGCCGATGATCTCCAGCCCCCGCTGCCGCGCCGAGCGCTGCACCGCCAGCATGGCGGCGGGGTCGATGAAGTAGCGATCGCGCCCGCTATGGGTGCTCTCCCCGGCCGGGTCGGTGTAGTCCAGCCGCGACGGGTCCCAGGCATTGGGCAGGGCGACCACCTCCACAACGGTGCGGCCATCAAGATCAACCTCTTGCGGCCCACGCCGCCCCACCAGCAGGCCGCAGCACTCCCAGGGATAGCTCGCCACCGCCGCTTCGGCCATGGCCCGGTAGCCCTCGGCATCCACATAGAGCCCGCCCATCGTCATCGCCGCCATCGAAACCACCCAAGCGGCCTGAAAACCAACCGCTATTCCCCCGCCCCAGGGTCAACGGGGCTATTCAGGCTGCTCACCGAGCGCTCTAGACGAGCCAGGGCCCGGTTGTACTCCAGCACCGCCGTCACCAGGTTGCCCTGGGCCTCGGTCAGATCGCGAATGGCGTTGATCACCTCCAGCTGGGTGCCCACCCCGGCGTTAAACCGCAGGTTGGCCAGCTCCAGCGCCTCCTCGGCCTGGTTCACCGCCACGGTCGCCGTGTCGATGTTGGACTGGTTGGAGACCAGGGTGTAGTAGGCCTCTTCTACCTGCACCCGAATGTCGTTGCGGGCGCTCTCAAACTCCGACTCATCGGTTTCGATGTCGATCTCGCTCTGGGCCGCAGTGGCGCGGGCCGCCCCGCCGTCAAACAGCCGCCAGTTGAGCTGAGCCCCCACGGAAAAGCCGTCGTCAATGCTCAACGAGGCCCCCGATGACGACGTCAGCAGGCTCTGCCCCCCGTACTGGGCAAACACCCCCAGACTGGGGCGAATCGCCGCCAGACTGGCCTGGCGCTGGGCATCGTTGAGCTCGCGCTCCACCAAAAACTGCTCCAGCTCGGCCCGGTTTTGAAAGGCCAGCACAATGCTTTCCTCCAGCGACAGCGGCCAGGCCCCGGCAATATTCACCGCCAGGGTGGTGAGGTCAATGGTGGGCTGAATGTTGAGGCGGCGGGCCAGCTGGCGTTGGGCAATCTGCCGCTGGCTGATGGCCTGGGTCAGGGTTTGGCGGGCGTTGGCCACCTGCACCTCCGCCTGCAAGACATCAAAGCGGGTGCCCACCCCCACCTCCTCGCGCAGCTGGGTGTCGCGCAGGTTGCGCTCAGCGGCCTCCAGAAACGCCTGGTTGATGCGAATCTGCTCGATGGCCTCCTGCACCGCGTAGTAGTCGGTCGTGGTGTTGAGCCGCAGGTCTTCGCGGGTCTGCTCCAGCTGAAGCTCCGTCACCCGCACCTGGCGCTCAGCGGCGCGGATGCGGGCCGACCGCTCCCCCGACAGGCCCAGGTCGTAGTCGGTTCTGAGGGTGGCCCCCAGGGTGGTAGCAGTGAGGTCAACGTTACCACCTCCCGATCCCGATCCCGATGAGTTGGTGGTTTGCAGATCGGCACCCAGATCGACCGTGGGCAACAGGGTGGCCTGCTGCGCCCGCAGCCCCGCCTGGCTGCGCTCTAGCTGGAGCTGGGCCGCGCGCAGGGTTTCGCTGTTGCGGTAGGCCAGGTCAATGGCCGTTTCCAGGGAGAGGGGCTGGGTGCCCAAGATCTCGACCTCAGCGGGCTGGGTGGGTACCAGCAGCGGGTTAGCGCTGGGCGACAGATAGTCAGGGGGTGTCTCAAAGCCCTGGTCAGTGGGGCGATCAGACTGGGGCAGGGCAAACCCCGAGTCAGCAGCAGCTCCGTCCGCCTCTTCGCTGGAGAGGGGCACCGCCGCCTCGCCGGGCTCTAGGTCGAGGGAGCCATCCGGGGAGGCGGGGTCGCTTTGCGCCACCACGGGAGCGGCCTCAGTCACCGCTTCAGACACGGCACCAGTCACAGCCTCAGACACGGCTTCTGGGGCAGCCAGCCCCGCAGCAGACCAGCCAGATAGGGTGATGCCCAAGCCTAGGGGGAGCAAGCGACGGCAAGAGGAATAAAGCATAGACACCAGGGGCTATCAGTAGCGAAATTGAATCACCAACGGGAAAAATTAAATTTTTCGGCCACAGCTTTTTAGCATATCGGCACCAAGGGAATCTTAAGCCACGGTCAAAAAATCTACTCCCTTCGATAGAGCAAACCCGCCAGCAAAAACCGGCATGCATTGCGTCAACAGCTTAGCAAACTAAACGGTTTAGTACAATCACGAGGGGGTCCAGTAGCCAGCGGCGGGCTGCAAATCGGCAAAGGCCGCCGTGGGCAGATCGCCGCCGCAGGCCTGCACCAGGGCGTCGGTGTCGTCGATGGGCAGCACCGGGCAGCCCAGGCGCTGGCTTACCGTCGCCACGCTAATGTCGTCTAAAAACAGGGTGTCGCCCGGGTCGCCGGTGTCGCTGGGTTTGAGCATGACGGTGGGCAGCAGCAGGGCATCGCCGAGGGGGCGATCGCCCAGCCCCAGCAGCAGGTCGTGGCCGGTGAGCAGCCCGGTGACGGTCATGTCGCGGCCCCAGTAGTCGCTGGCCAGCGCCGCCAGGCGCACGGTGAGCCCCTGCACCTGGTTGAGGCGATCGACAATGGGCTGAAAGGCGTGCTCCACAGCGTTGCCCACCACCCAGGTAAAGGTGCGGGGCGGGCTCACCGCCGCCGGTAAATAATCGGCCGCCGACTGCTCAAAGGCTTTAAGAAACTGGCGAATGGAGCCCACCCCGTTGCCCAACTGGGGGTAGTCTTCGTAGTGGCTTTCGGCGGGCACCGACCGCTGGGCAATCAAAAACCACTCGTCGGCCAGCCAGGCAAAGGTGGTGCCCAACCGCTGGCGGCAGTCGGCCTGAAAGGCCTGCACCTGGTCAATCACCTGGCGGGCCTGGGCCTGGGTAACGGGGGTGAGCTCGTCGCCCGGGGGGCGAAACCGAGTCAGGCCCACGGGCACCACCGCCGCCGAGGCCACGGCGGGCACCTCGCCGGTGTGGAAGCGCGCCAGATCCCTCAGGGTCGTCGCCAAATGCTCACCATCGTTGATGCCGGGGCAGACCACCACCTGGGCGTGGATCTGCAAGCGCTGCTGCTGAAACCAGGCCAGCTGGTCGAGAATTTGCCCCGCCCGGGGGTTTTTGAGCAGGTGCGATCGCACCGCCGCCTCCGTCGCATGCACCGACACGTAGAGGGGCGACAGCCGCAGCTGGGCGATCCGCTCCCACTCCTGGGGCAGCAGGTTGGTCAGAGTCAGATAGCTGCCGTAGAGAAAGCTAAGCCGGTAGTCATCGTCCTTGAGGTAAAGGGTGTGCCGCCGACCGGGGGGCTGCTGATCGATGAAGCAAAACGGGCAGGCATTGTTGCACTGCATCAGCCCGTCAAACAGGGCCGTCTCAAACTCTAGGCCCAGGTCTTCATCGGTGTCTTTTTCGATCTCCACCCGGTGGGTTTTGCCCCGGGCGTCGAGCACCTCCAGGGCCAGATCTTCGTCGGCGCAGAGAAACCGATAGTCGATTAAATCCCGAGGTTTTTGGCCGTTGATGGCCACCAGGGCGTCGCCGGGCTCAAAGCCAATCTCGGCGGCAATGGAGTCGGGCAGCACCCGGGTAATGCGGGCAGGGCGAATCGCCGGAGCAGCCATAGCGGAGTTAAGCCCTTGAGGCGCAAAAGTGCTCTCCTATATTAAATGTTTTGCATTCTTCCGGTGGCCAGCGCCAGCAGGATTGCCGCCCCAAAGGCCAGACGATACCAGACAAACACCCAGGTGCTGTGCTGCTTCAAAAAGCGAATCAGCCAAAAAATCGCCAGGTAAGACGACACCACCGCCGCCAAAATACCGCCGATCAGCGGCACCGGCCCCGCACTGCCAAACCCGGTTTCCAGCAGCCCCTTCAGCTCCACCAGCCCCGACAGGGTGATGGCCGGTACCCCCAGCAAAAACGAAAACCGCGCCGCCGTAGCCCGCTCCAGCCCCATAAACAGACCGGCGGTGAGGGTTGATCCCGACCGCGACACCCCCGGAATCAGGGCCAGCGCCTGGGCAAACCCCATGGTGACGCCGTCCTTGAGGGTCAACGACTCAAAGGTGCGCTTGCGACGACCCACCAGCTCGGCCGCCGCCAGGGCCAGGGCCATCACAATCGACACCGTGGCAATGGTAGAGGCGCTGCGCAGGGGCGAATTGTCAAAGTCGGGAATCAACGCTTTGATCAATAGCCCGCACACCACGATGGGAACGGTGCCCAGCAAAATACCCAGCCCCAGGCGAAACTCCGAGGAATCAAACTGCTGGGCCAGGGTAGCCTTCACCATGCCCGTGGTCACCTGGCGCAGGTCATCCCAGAAATACCAGAGAATGGCGGCAATGCTGCCCAGCTGAATGACGGCGGTAAAGGCCACCCCAGGGTCGCCCCAGCCCAGCACCACCGGCACCATCTTGACGTGGGCCGTGCTGCTAATCGGCAAAAACTCCGTCAGCCCCTGCACAATGCCAATCACAATTGCTTGCAGCAGGTTGATGCCCTCGGCGGCGGGGGTTGCGGTCGCCTGGGCCAGGGTCGCCTGGGTCACAGTCGCCTGGGCCACCGGAGCAGCCGCTTGAATCAGCAAATACGTCATAACTTGCAACTATAGAATCTAGAACATAGGATTTTGAGACCATACCAGGCCCCAGAGCATTCCCCCAGAGCCTGTCGCCCTTGGTAAACTGAAGCCAGGCCAGGTACCCAGGCAGCATCAGATGCGTTGGGGCACGTCCTGAGACATAGTCCCAAAGCACAGCCCCAGGCTTTGCCAAGCATTGTAGGCGGAGGGCGGCGCCGCCAGAGCAGCCCAATCGCTTTCTTGTTGCAGGCTTAACCCGCCGCCGGGGCGATTGTGAACCTAAAGGCAATCTTAAAAGATGGGCGTCGTAGGGCTGATTTTGCCCCCAGCCCGCCGATGCCCCCCAGGGGCATGCTATGTTAACAATGGTTAACCTAGCGCTCAGAGTCCCCCTTGAGTCTTTCCTACAGTTCTGTTTCAGTCAAAGGCTCGACGCCGTGGCCAGCCCTAGTCCGGGGTTGGTTGCTCAGCTCTGGCCTCCAGCTTCGGGTATTTGGAGCAGCGCTAGGCCTGGTAATTTTGCCAGTATTTGTGCAGGCTCCCCTGGTGCGCTACTTTCCCTGGGTGAGCCTGGCCATGACCCCCCTGTGGCTGGGTCTGGGAGCCTGGATGATGCGGCGGTCTCAGCTGGCCGTCTGGGGCGATTTAATTGTCGGCTTCGGCTGGATTTGGCTCACCGGCTCCCTGTACTGGGGCTGGTTTCGGTGGGAGCCGGTGGCCCACCTGCCCGTGGAGGCGCTGGGGTTGCCCATTGCGCTAATCTGCCTGCGCCAGGGGTGGGGTCGAGTCGGCAGCTATTTCTTTTTGGGGTCGCTGCTGGGCACCGCCATTACCGACCTCTACATCAACTGGATGCATCTCTTTCCCAGCTGGCGGCAGCTGATGCTGGTCAGCCCCGATGCGGCCCCTTTGGTGTTACAGGAAGCCAGCGCCGCGCTGCAAACCGATGTGGCGGCCTGCCGAGCGATTGTGCTGGTGCTGTTTTTGCTGATCTCCACTGCGATCGCACTTACCACCTCCCGTCAGCTAGCCTGGTGGGCCTTCGGCGGTGCCGTGTTTAGCACCCTAATTGTCGATGGATTGTTTTTCTTGACCGCCGCTCTGGCGTAGGTTGGGGTGACAGAGTTGGCATCTCTGGCATAATAGGGGCAACTCAGGGACATCTTGGGGACGTCTGCCGTAGCGATGGGTTTAAGTACCAGGCAACCGTCCTTTACAGCTATTGTCCGGCTCTTACCGTACCACTGTGACATCGACTCCTGGCCCCTACCTTGTGCTCAAGATTGCCGCCGGCGATCGCCAGCTTTCCCTGGTGGGGGGCACCTGCTGGACGGTAGGGCGCGGTGACGACAACAACTTTGTGCTGCCCGACCGCTGGATTTCGCGCAACCACGCCATGCTCCAGGGCACCGACAACGGTCGGTTTTACCTGATCGATCTGGGCAGCCGCAACGGCACCTTCATCAACGGTCGCCGGGTCAGCGTGCCGGTCATTCTCAACGATGGCGACCTGCTCACCTTTGGCCAAACCGAGCTGCAGTTTTTTTCGCCCATCGACGCCCTGGCGGCGGCCGATACCACCCTGGGCGGCAGGGCCCCCGAGGCTACCGCGACGGCCATGCTCCACGTGCGGCGGCTAATTTCGGTCATGGTGGTCGATATTCGCGACTTTACGGTGCTGACCCGCCAAATCGATGAGAAAGTCTTGTCGGAGGCGATTGGCACCTGGTTTCGCCGGGCCGGGGAGATCATTAGCCAGTACGACAGCTGGGTCGATAAGTACATTGGCGACGCGGTGATGGCCGTCTGGATCCATGGCAAAGAAGGGGCCGACTGCACCGACATGGTGCGCATTTTGCAGGCGGTCAGCACCCTGGCCGAAATGACGGAGCAGCTGCACCGTCAGTTTCCGCTGCCCTTTCCGCTGCGCATTGGCGCGGGCATTAACACTGGCTACGCCATGGTGGGCAACACCGGCAGCGGCGACCACCCCGACTACACGGCCCTGGGCGACACCGTCAACGCCGCCTTTCGTCTGGAGTCGTCTACCAAGGCGCTGGGGCTCGACTT
>DATIVG010000051.1:0-7609 GCA_035466075.1 Nodosilinea sp.
TCTCTGAGGTTTTATTCCCAGGTGAGGTCTTCTTGCTGTCTGAGCCACCAGAAGACCTCATCTTCAGAAATCTAAGATATCCTCTCCCATCTTTCAACTATAATTCAGCGTCCATTGAAGAACCCGAACACAGCGTGAGAGGTGGTGATAAAGAGCTTGCCGTTCATTCACCTGAGTTTATCGCCCGGTTGCCTGAGCGGAGGTTTACAGAAGCGTAGAGTCCAGATCAGCTTAAGGCTATTTCCCCTTGTTCTTCTATTTGAGAGCAAGGGGAAATAGCAACTGTATCTAAGCTTGCCAATCCCCATTTCTGAGGTTTTGTTAGTCATCTGCTCGCCGAAGGTTTGATGGCCTTCACAATTTTCTCAAACTTTTGATTTATCAGTAGTTTGTTGGTAACTAAGAAGCTCCATGACTCGCATCAAGCTCGCTACGGTTTGGCTCGGTGGCTGCTCGGGCTGCCACATGTCGTTTCTAGATTTAGATGAGTGGCTATTTGATCTCGTCCAGCAGGTGGATCTCGTCTACAGCCCCTTTGCCGATGTCAAGGTCTATCCGGCTGGGGTGGATGTGGCCCTGGTGGAAGGGGCGATCGCCAATCAAGACCACCTCGATCTGATTTACCAGGTGCGCGATCGCACACGGTTTCTGATTGCCTTTGGCGACTGCGCCGTCACGGGCAATGTCATCGCTTTGCGCAACGTGTTGGGCAAAGCAGAACCGGTGCTCACCCGCGCCTACCTGGAGGCCGCCGATGTCAGACCGCAGATTCCCACAGGGGATCTGGTGCCCCCCCTGCTCGATGCAGTCAGGCCCGTACACACCGCTGTGCCCGTGGATTGCTACTTGCCGGGTTGCCCACCCAGTGCTGAGCGCATTCGAGCCGTTTTAGAGCCGCTGCTGCGGGGCGCTCGGCCCGCGCTATCGGGGGCCGATTTGATTCGCTTTGGGTAGCGATCGCCGACTAGCTGTCGATACCTGATTCATGTATTTCGCTAGGCTACCCTGCCTGTTCTCTAAACGGATAATTTGATGACTACCAATCTTACCCCATCGGTTTCTACCCTAGAAAAAGCCTACGGTTGCTCTAGCGCGATCGCTCAAAAGCATTCTGTAGGGGTTAGACAGCTGTGTCCCTGCTGCTCACACATACTTCTGCGTCACGCGCAATCAAACCAGGTGTATTGGCGCTGTAGCCATTGTTTTCAGGCTATGCCTTCCCAGGGAGGAAATGTTTCATTTACGGCCTAGGTTAGCCAGCATTTCATAGCGGCTCTTGAACCTTAATTATTTGTTACCAAGGGGTCATCATATGTCCTATGAAAGTCAGACTCTTTCCAGCTTTGGCATACTCAAGGATGTTCAGATACTTGTCGTTGACAACGATGCTGACAGCCGGTGTCTCTACAAAGTTTTGTTTGAAATCTACGGCGCACAGGTGACGACTGTCGATTCAATCGCGGATTCCATGACTCTTTTAGAGTATCTAGTTCCTGATATTTTGGTCTGCGAGCTTAGATTTCTCAATGAAGATGTGTGGCCACTAATTCAGAGAATAAAAGCTGTGGCGTTAGGTCAAGGCCAGAGAATCCCAATTCTTGTGGCTTCGGCTTCTTGTGCCGTCAGTTTTGCCCAAAAGCTGCTGCCCCTGGTTGATGACTACCTGCTCAAGCCGGTTGATGTTAACCATTTAGTGGACGACGTTTGGAATTTAGTTCACCTGGCAAAGGCGACCAAAGTGGTCAATATTCAAGACTGGGTCTTGAAGCACAAAGACTGGGCAAAGGACCATGCCACGGCCACAACACATCCTCATTGACTGACTAACGTTCCAATGTAGGTTGGCGTTGGGCAAAGCGTTCACGTTCGCGTCGCATGTGCTTTACACTCAGCGTCTCCGGGGGAGAAAACCCAACACCAGTAACGGTTTGGTTGGGTTACGCCAACGCTAGCCCAACCTACGGATTGGATGAGGTTCAGCTACACATTTTAACAATGAATCCGAATCTTCCCCACAAGTTCCTCAAACTGTTGATTTATAAATGACTTATCCACCAGGAGGTGGGCCGTCAGCCATCACCTAACCAGGGAGGGCCACTATGCTAACCGTTCAAGACATTATGACCAGACCCGTGGTCGTCATTCGCAGTTCTGCCACGGTGCAGAACGCCATTTTGCTAATGCGGGCCAAGCGGCTGCGATCGCTGATCGTCGAAAAAACCGACGCTATCCCCTACGGCATCGTGACCGAAAAAGACATTGTCTTTAAGGTGATTGCCCCAGGGGAAAATCCAGACTTTGTGCGCGTTCGCGACATTATGCGGCAGCCTTGCATTCAGGTGTCCCCCCAGGCCACCCTGCGAGAGGCAGCCCAAATCCTCGCCAAGGCAGGCATCCATCGCGCTCCGGTGATTGAGCAAGACGAGCTGTTGGGCATCGTCTCTGTCACCGATATTTTGCGGAAAGGGCATCCAGATCCTCCCTCCCGCGATGAGCTAGCCCGCCGCATTCAATTGGCCCTGCAGCAGGCCCGCATTGTTGACAATGAAGACGATCAGATCGAGCAAGAGTGCGAGCTGGCCTGGCAAATCTACGAGGAGATGGCGGCCCTATGGCCAACCGCATCGTCATTGACCCTGTCACGCGTATAGAGGGGCACGCCAAAATCTCCATCTACCTCGACGACCAGGGGGAGGTGACGGACGCTCGGTTTCACGTCACCGAGTTTCGCGGATTTGAGAAATTTTGCGAGGGGCGACCCTTTTGGGAAATGCCCGCCATCACCGCCCGCGTCTGCGGCATTTGCCCGGTCAGCCACCTGCTGGCATCGGCCAAGGCGGGCGATCGCCTGCTGGCGGTGCAGATTCCCCCGGCGGCCGAAAAGCTGCGCCGACTGATGAATCTGGGGCAAATTATTCAGTCCCACGCCCTGAGTTTCTTTCACCTCAGCAGCCCCGATTTACTGCTGGGGTGGGAGAGCGACCCGACCCAGCGCAACCTGTTTGGCCTGATGGCTGCCGAACCCGATCTGGCCCGCGGCGGCATTCGTCTGCGTCAGTTTGGCCAGACGGTGATCGAGCACCTGGGAGGGCGCAAAATTCATCCGTCCTGGGCGGTGCCCGGCGGTGTGCGATCGGGGCTGTCAGACGCCGGTAAAGCCGATATTCGAGAGCACCTCCCCGCCGCCAAAACCACCATTCTCTCTGCCCTAGAGCGGTTTAAGCAGCAGCTTGAGGGCCTGGGGCAGGAAGCCCACATTTTTGGTAACTTCCCCAGCTTGTTTATGGGGTTGGTGGCCCCCGACGGCACCTGGGAGCACTATGACGGTCGCCTGCGATTTGTCGATAGCGGCGGCAACATCATCGCCGATCGTCTCGACCCGAGCGACTATCAGGAGTTTATTGGCGAGGCCGTGCAGCCCGACTCCTATCTCAAATCGCCCTACTACAGGCCGCTGGGGTATCCTGACCAGACCGAGCACTGTCGGCTGGAGAGCGGCCTCTATCGGGTGGGGCCCCTGGCACGGCTAAATATCTGCGATCGCATCGGCACTCCCCTGGCCGAGGCCGAACTACACCAGTTTCGCCAGCACGGCACCGTCAATAGCTCGTTCTTTTACCACTACGCCCGTCTGATCGAAATTTTGACCTGCATCGAGCGCATTGAAGTCGCCCTAGAGGACCCAGACTTGCAGAGCGATCGCCTGAGGGCGCGGGCCGACGTCAACCAGCGATGGGCGGTTGGGGTTAGCGAAGCCCCCCGAGGCACCCTGTTCCACCACTACCAGATTGATGAGAACGGCCTGCTGACCCAGGTCAATTTGATTATTGCGACCGGCCAAAACAACCTGGCCATGAACCGCACCGTGGCCCAGATCGCCCGCCACTACATCCACGGGCCTGACATTCCTGAACCCTTGCTCAACCGGGTCGAGGCGGGCATTCGCGCCTTTGACCCCTGCCTCAGCTGCTCGACCCACGCCGCCGGGCAGATGCCGCTGCACCTACAGCTGATCAGTGCCGAGGGAGAGGTGCTGCATGAGCGCTATCGATGACCGCTAGTTGCCTGCCTAACCCCTAAAACCTCACAAGATCCTCAACTCTACGACCTATGGTCAATGTGAAGCCCTCTAACCTTCACCCCTCCAATACTATGACCGCTACCCCCCACCACACTACTCACCGGTTTTTCATTGTTGGCTACGGCAACCCCCTGCGGGGCGATGATGGCGTCGGCCTCCAGGTGGCCAGAACAGTCTCAAGCTGGCAGGTGCCATCAGTCAAAGCGCTATCAGTGCAACAGCTCTTGCCAGAACTGGCGGTTGAGATAGCCGCAGCCGACTACGTGATCTTCGTGGATGCCGGGGGCAAAAGCGGGGCCTCGACCCTCTGCCTGGAGCCGATTGTGACGACGCAGGCGACCCCGACCCTCAACCATGTCTGTGACCCGGCGGCGCTGGTAGCCCTGACCCAGCGGCTCTATGGTCACCATCCCCAGGCCTGGCTGCTGCAAATTCCTACGGAACGGTTTGAGCTGGGTGGGGTATTTTCCGAGACGGCGAAGCAGGGTGTAGACAGCGCGCTGAGAACCATTGAGCAGTTTTTGACTACCTATCGGCAGCCTGCGTTTACCTCGGGGGCACCATGCACGAAGTCAGCTTGATGCAGGCGGCGCTGACGATCGCCCTAGACCAGACCGCCGCCCAGGGAGCCAGCAAAATTCACGTCCTGGAGCTGCATGTGGGCCAGCAGTCGGGGGTCGTTCCCGCCGCCCTGGCCCTTGCCTTTGAGGTGGTCAGCGCGGGCACGGCGGCGGCGGGGGCTGAGCTGAGGCTCAAAGCGATTCCGACTCGGTGCTACTGTGCCCACTGCCGCCAGGAGTTTCAGCCAGCGGACTGGGTATATGCCTGCCCAAGCTGTCACGGGCTCAGCACCGACATTCGCCAGGGCCAAGATCTAGAACTCGCATCGCTGGAGGTGTCATGACATGTGTGGACAATGTGGGTGTCAAGCCGATGCTGGCGTACCGCCCCTGGCCAAAGCCTCAACCCAAGTTTTGCAGCTTCACCAAAACCTGCTGAGTCAAAACGATCGCCGGGCTGAGCACAATCGCGCCCTATTTCGTCACCTGCTGGCGCTCAATATTCTGGCCTCACCGGGGGCGGGTAAAACCACCCTGGTGCAGCGCCTATTGCGCGATCTCACCCTAATCGCCGAAGCCGATCCCATGTACAGTCACCCGACCCCGCTACAGGCTGGGGTAATTGTGGGCGATCTGGCCAGCGATCGCGATGCCCAGCGGCTGCGCCAAACGGGCTTTCCCGTGGTGCAGATCAACACGGGCGAACTCTGCCATCTGGATGCCGATAGCGTGGCCCAGGCCGCCCAGCAGCTCGATTTGGCCCCTCTGCATCTGTTGATCATTGAAAATGTTGGCAATCTAGTTTGCCCCGCCGCCTTTGATCTGGGGGAAGACCTGCGTCTGGTGCTGATGTCAGTCACCGAGGGAGAAGACAAACCGCTGAAATATCCCACCATATTTAAGTCGGCCCACGCCGTCATCATCAGCAAAATTGATCTGGCCGGGGTGGTCGGGTTTAACCGAGAAGAAGCGCTGCACAATCTGCATCTGATCGCCCCCCAGGCGCTGATCTTCGAGCTATCAGCCACGACCGGCGCCGGGTTGACCAGCTTCTATGCCTACCTGGGGCAGGCCATTGTTCAGTGCCGCAAAAAGACCATGCAGCGACCAGGCGTCACAACTTCCTTATAGTTTTTGCCTACGGTCAAAGGTGAATCGTCTTTCTCTAACAAGTCTTTCTTTAGCAAAAGGAGGAACTGATGAACACGACACTCTATCCTCGTTTGCCCAGCGAGCAATTGCCCCCCTGGGAGCGATATTGCAGCTGGATTACCAGTACCCAAAACCGCATCTATATTGGCTGGTTTGGGGTGCTGACGATACCGACGTTGCTAGTCGCCACGACTTGCTTCGTATTGGCGTTTATCACCGCGCCCCCGGTGGACATGGAGGGCATCCGCGAACCTGTGTTTGGGGCGCTGATGTCGGGCAACAACCTGATTACCGCTGCCGTTGTGCCCACATCTGCTGCCATCGGGCTGCATTTTTATCCGCTCTGGGAGGCCACATCGGTAGCAGAATGGCTGTACAACGGCGGCCCCTATCAGCTAATTGTGGCTCATTTTTTGATCGGCATTTGGTGCTACCTGGGGCGGCTGTGGGAACTGAGCTATCGGATCGGAGCTCGCCCTTGGATTGCCGTGGCGTTTTCGGCCCCGGTTAGTGCGGCCACCGCTGTGCTACTGGTGTATCCGCTGGGTCAGGGCAGCTTTTCAGATGGTCTGCCCTTGGGCATTGCTGGCACGTTTCACTTCATGCTGGCCTTCCAAGCCGATCACAATATCTTGATGCACCCCTTCCACATGCTGGGCGTTGCTGGTGTATTCGGCGGGGCGCTGCTGGCCACGCTCCACGGCTCTCTCGTCACCTCTAGCCTGCTGAAAACGACCGTAGAAACTGAGCCTCTGTCTTCGGGCTACCGGTTTGGCCAAGAGCAGCCGACCTACAACTACCTGGCTAGCCACTCCGGTTTTCTGGGCCGCCTGCTGATTCCGCCCTTGGGCAGTCGAAACCATCGCGCTTTTCATCTGCTGATGGCGGCCTTCCCCACTATCGGTATTTGGTTCGCGGCGCTGGGGGTGGCCACCATGGCATTTAATCTCAACGGCTTCAACTTCAACCAGTCACTGCTCGATAGCCAGGGCAAAGTCATTGCCACCAATGCCGACATTATCAACCGCGCCACCCTGGGGCTGCAGGTGATGCATGCGCCCAACGCCCATCACTTTCCCCTGGTACTGGCTGGGGGTGAAGCGGTGCCGGTAGCGACGATCGCCCCCAACCTCAACGGATAGGGAAAAAACGATGGAGTTGCAGCTGGTTGATCTAGATCTACCGCCGGACAGCAATCTGATTTTGGGTCAGAGCCACTTCATTAAAACGGTGGAAGACCTGTACGAGGTGATGATCGCGACCTCGGCCCAGGTTCAGTTTGGGCTGGCGTTTTGCGAAGCCTCTGGCCCCTGCCTGATTCGCGCAGCGGGGAATAACCCGATGCTTGAGCAGGCGGCGATCGCCAATGGTTCAGCGATCGCGGCGGGTCACAGCTTCATTATCTTGATGCAGCAGGCGTTTCCAATCAGCGTGCTCAACGCGGTTAAACAATGCCCCGAGGTCTGCCGCATCTACTGCGCCACGGCCAATCCGGTGCAGGTGGTGATTGCTGCTAGCGAGCAAGGGCGCGGTATTTTGGGCGTGATCGATGGCTTTGCGCCTAAGAGTGTGGAAGGGCCGGAGGATGTGCGCGATCGCCAGCAGTTCCTCCGGCAAATTGGCTATAAGTTGGGGTAATTAGGAGATTTTCAGGAAAGAAAGTACTAGCTTTAAGAGGGCGTTTGAAAAGTGAGTCGATATAGCTTTAGTCACCTGCTGATCCCCCCTGCCCCCCTTAAAAAGGGGGGTAAAAGTCCCCCTTTTTAAGGGGGATTTAGGGGGATCTCCACTTCTGCTACAAGAAATAGGACTTTTC
>DATIVG010000052.1:0-4520 GCA_035466075.1 Nodosilinea sp.
GGCCTGGGCAGCTTCGACCTGGCTGGTCAGCGGCAGCGGGTCAATGCGGGCCACGATCGCCCCAGCCGTCACCGCATCCCCGGCCTTTAGGTCAATCCGCTGGAGTTCGCCATCGACGGGGGAGGCCACCACGTAGCGATCGCGCACCCGCGTCTGCCCTTCGGCCCCTACCGTCACCTGCAATGCCCCGCGCTCGACCGGGGCCAGATCGACTGCGATCGGCTGAGGTCTCAAGGCGTAGGCGATCAGCACCGCCAGACCCAGCCCGCCGATGCCGTAGAGCCATTGCCGGTGCCCTCGTCGTTTTGGCGGTGGCACTGGGGCAGTGCCATTGCCCAGGGTGCGTTGATCGCTGGTAGATTTTGTTTTGGTCATTGGTTTACGTCTCTGATTGCAAAACCAAAACTCGGGGTGCGGTGGGCCAAAATAACTTCTGAAAAATAGCCTGGTGGTGGGCACTGCCCACCCTACGTGCCACTCCCCCAATCTCCTGATTGGTGCATTGCTTCGCGTTGGCGGAGCCTCGCCTTAGCGTTATGCACCCTGCGGACCCCATCACTCCATCACCCTTTACCCCCCACGCCCCTACTCCCTCGTCTTGAGCACGGCAATTAGATCGAGATGCTGGAGCTGGCGGGCAATCAGCAGCCCAGAGCCCAGCGCCGCCAGCGCCGTCACCCCAGCGGCAAACCCATAGCTGGCGGGCTGAATGATAAACGGCACTCGAAACAGCTCGGTATTTTGGGCGGGGGATTGGTTGAGTGCCCAAGCCAGCCCGTAGCCCAGCCCCCACCCCACCGGGATCGCCATCAGCGTCAGCACCCCCTGTTCGCCCAGCAGAATGAAGGCGATTTCGCGCTGGGTAAAGCCGATGATGCGCAGGGTGGCCAGCTCACGGCTGCGCTCGGAGAGGGCAATGCGGGCGGCGTTGTAGATTACCCCCACGGCGATGATGCAGGCGAACAGCAAGATCGTGCTGTTCATCATGCCTGAGCTAGCGGCAATGGTCTCCTCAAACTGCCGCAGGGCGGTGTCGCGCTGGGCGACGCTGGCCACCGCCGGAGTTTGCTTGAGCTGCACGTAGAGGGTCGACATCTGCAAGGGGTCTACCGTCAGGTAAGCTCCCGAGAAGGTCGGCCCCTCCCGCATCAGGGTGTTGAGGGCGGTGACATCCATATACATCGCGAGGCCCACCAGCTCATCTACCAGGCCCACCAGGGGCACAGAGAGCACCGGGCGCGCCCCTTCGAGCACGTCTACGGTGAGGCGATCGCCCACCTGGGCGTGCAAAATTTCCGCCAGCTTTGTGGTCAGCAGCAGGCCATCGGCGGGCAGGGGCACGCTCTGCAAATCAGCATCAATCAGCCGCCGTAGAGTGCTGGGAGAGGTGAGGCCGACAATGCCCCCCAGGCGCGATCGCTGCTCAAACCGCAGCCGCACCGGCACCGCGCGAAAGGGCTCGACCCGCAGCACCCCCGGCAGCTGGGCCAGCTCGTGCTGCACCCGCCCCGGCAGCGGCTCAATAAAGGTGAGGGTCATGTCCTCGCGCTGCACCGTGCGAAACTGCCCGTCGATAATCGCGTCGATGCCGTCGCTAAAGTAGCGCCCCACCACCAGCATGGCCACCGCCAAACCAATGCCCAGCACCGCCATCGCTGCCTGAGCGGGCCGCCGCTCCACATTGCGCAGAATGATGCGTCCGGCAGGCGACAAAAACCGCTGGAGCCCCAGCTGCTCGATCAGCGTGGGTTTGAAACTGGCCGGGGGCTCTGGCCGCATGGCTTCGGCGGGGGGCAGGCCCACGGCATCCCCGACCGATTTGAAGGCGCCGGTGGCCGCAGCGATCGCGCTCACCCCCACCGCCCCCAGCATCAGCCCCAGCCCGGCCCGATATTCCACTGCCGGGAACTGGTAAAACCGGGTATAGAACTGGGTAAAGTTGGCCCCCCACCAGCGCCCCACCCCAATGCCGAGCAGTGACCCCAGCCCCACCACCACCGCCACCAGCTTAAAGAAGTGCAGCCCCACCGCCCAGTTGCCATAGCCAAAGGCCTTGAGCACCGCAATCTGGTCGCGCTGGGTGCTCACCAGCCGGGCCAGCACCAGGTTCACCAAAAACGCCGCAATGCCCAAAAAAATCAGCGGCAAAATCAGCGCCATCACCTGCAACCCGGCCAGGTCATCCGACAAAAAGCGGTGCGAAAGCTGGTTCTCGCGCCCAAAGGCCCCCAGCCCCCCGTAGCGCTCCAAAATTTGGTCAAGGCGAAAGATTACGGCCCGCTCGTTGGCCCCGGTTGTCAGGGTCAGGGCCACATCGTTAAAGGCCCCATCCAGGTCAAAGGCGGTGGCCAGAGCCTCGTGCCCCATCCAAAACACCCCAAAGCGACGGTTGTCGGGCAGCAGCTCGGTGCCGCTGATTTCGTAGATGTACTCGGGCGACAGGGCCGTGCCCACAATCCGCAGCGGCTGCCAGCGACCGTTGATCACCGCGCTGACGGTGTCGCCCAGCGCTAGCCGATTTGCCTTGACAAAGGCCACGCTGGCGATCGCCTCATCGGCCCGACCCGGCTGAATGTAGCGCCCCGATCGCAGCACCAGATCGTTCAAAATGGGCTGCCGCTGCTCGGGGATCGAGATCAGCCGCCCGCTGGCCGGGTCCTCTAGTCCCGGCACATCCAGGGTCACATTGGCCACCACCCGCGCCTGCCCCTGACCCACCCCTGGAATCTCTAAAATTTGCTCCATCACGCCGTTGGGGGCGCGCTTGAGCTGCACAAACACATCGGCAAAGCGGTACTGGCTGTAGTAGCGCTCCTGGGACAGCAGCAGCGACTGGTAGGTGCTCACCATGGTCACCAGGCTGGCAATGCCGCAGGCCACAATCACCACGATCGCAACAACCTGGCCCCGCAGGCCCTTGAGATCGCGCCATAGCTTTAGATCGAGGGTTGGCATGGGCGCACACCTACCACTCCAACTCGTCGGGGGAGGCGCGGCGGGCGTTGACTTCGATGGTGTGAATTTGGCCGTCGCGCATGGTGATGATGCGATCGCCCATGGCCCCAATCGCCGCGTTGTGGGTAATCACCACCACCGTGGTGCCTAACTCCTGGTTGACCTGGGCCAGCACCTCCAGCACCCGTTTGCCGGTGCTAAAGTCGAGGGCTCCGGTAGGTTCGTCGCAGAACAGCACTTCGGGTCGCTTGGCGATCGCTCGGGCAATCGCCACCCGTTGCTGCTCGCCCCCCGAAAGCTGGGAGGGGAAGTGATCGAGGCGATCGCCCAACCCGACCATGCCCAACGCCGCCGCTGGGGTCATGGGCCGAGGGGCAATATCGGTCACCAGGGCCACGTTTTCCTGCGCGGTCAGGCTGGGGATCAGGTTGTAGAACTGAAAGATAAAGCCGATCGATTCGCGGCGAAAGCGGGTGAGGGTGCGATCGCACCCCGCCGTCAGGTTTTGGCTTTTGAAAAACACCTCGCCACTGGTGGGCACATCCAGCCCACCCAAAATATTGAGTAGAGTCGATTTGCCGCTGCCCGATGGCCCCAGCAGCACCACAAACTCGCCCTCGTAGAGGTCAAGATCCACCGATCGCAGGGCCAGCACCTGCACCTCGCCCATGGTGTAGGTTTTGGTCAGGTGCCGGGCCGAGAACAGGATCGGCGTCTCTGGGTTGCGCCATGGGTGGATGGCTGTATCGAGACTGGGCTGACGGGTCATGGCGATGCCAAAATTGTTCCCTCTGCCACCAGCCTAATCAATCCAGATAACTCCTTGTTGGAAGCTATATGTATCTTTAGCTAAAGAATTGATGCGTAGCAATGCTTCTCAAGCTTTGTGGGGAATTTATAAAACGGGGCTAATGATGAAGTTATAAATTTATCGTTGGCTTCGGAAGGAGTAAAACTGGGGCTCAGCAGCCAAGGGAAACAGAATGAGCAATGCGGGTGCACCCTTTGCTATCTGCACTACAAGCGACGGATGCAACACCTGCGATCGCACCTTTGAGACCTGTCTCTCCTGGGATCACCTGATCAACTCCGTCGCCCTACGCATCCGTCAGACCCTGGAACTCGGTGCAGTCTTACAGACCACGGTGGATGAAGTGCATCGGCTGCTGGGGTGCGATCGCGTTCTGTTCTACCAGTTTGGGCCCGACTGGAGCGGTCACGTGGTGGTCGAGTCGGTGTCTGAACCCCGCTGGTCATTAGTTGATCGGGTAGTCCACGACCCTTGCTTTGAAGCGAGCTGGCTTGAACCCTACCAAGAGCAACGCTACTTCGCCATTGAAAATGTCGCTACAGCCAACCTCACCCCCTGCCATGCCGAGTTTTTAGCGAGCTTTCAGATCCAGGCCAACCTGGTCATCCCCATCCTTAGGGAGGATACCCTCTGGGGTCTGCTGATTGCCCACCACTGCCAGGCTCCCCGCCGCTGGCAGGCGGTCGAGATCGAGGGGCTGCAACTGCTGGCGATGCAGGTGGGCATTGCCATTCATCAGGCCGATTTGATCGAG
>DATIVG010000053.1:0-3097 GCA_035466075.1 Nodosilinea sp.
GTGCAGGCGATTACCGATCCGCGCCGCATTGAGGTGCTGGGCGAGGGGGTCTACCGGCTGAGTCTGCGGCCCCTGCAATTTATGGGCATCAGCATTGAGCCCACGGCGGATCTGGAGGTGCGATCGCGCGCCGACGGTCGCCTGGAGCTGGCCTCGGTGGGCTGCGAGGTCAAGGGGCCTGACTACCTCAGCTTTGTCAACGATTCCTTTGGGCTGGCCCTCAAGGGCACCCTCACCCCCCACCGCCACCCCACTCACACCGAGCTGCGTGGCCAGGCCGATCTGCAAATTCAGCTGGAGCTGCCCGCGCCCATTCGTTACATGCCCGCCGCCGTGCTCGACCGCACCGGCCAGGCGTTTTTAAGCGGCATTTTGACCACCATTAAGCACCGCATCGAGCGCCAGCTGATCGAAGACTACCGCGCCTGGGTGAGCGCCAACCAGGCCCACGGGGCCGTGGCGGCGCAGGGGTCACTGCCGGGCAAACCGGTGCAGGGTTAGCGGCAGGGGCCAGAAGCAGATAGGAGGGTGATGGAGGTGCGATCGCGCACTCTCAGCCCCAGGCGCTCCGCCGCACTGCCCTGGTTCACCGCAATCTCCACAAAGCCGTGGCTGCCCACCAGGGCCAGGGCCTCACCCACCGGCACATCCCCGTAGGTGCGCGCGCCGGGCAGCGTCACCGCCCCAACCGACAGCCGCCAGGGGCTCGCCGCCACCGCCTCAGCCGGAATTGTCGTCGCCCCATTGCCAAAGCGATCCACATACTGCACCATGCCCTCCCAGCCCGTCGCCGTCGCCACCGCCGTCGCCAGGGGCAGCCGCACCAGAGATTGCGGGTCGATGCCCGGCCCCAGGCGATCTAGATCCAGGCCGTTGGCCAGGTGAGCCGCCACCGGGGCAAAAATATCCCGCCCGTGGAAGGTGGCGCTGGGGGCTGGCCCCCGCCAGTAGTCGGGGTTGGTCAGCTCCACCGCCCGGCAGCCGGGCTCGCCCTCTACCCCATCCCTGAGCACGCCGCCAAGCACGCCGGTAAGCACACCGTTATCGGGCCCCACCAGCAGGCCGCGACCGGTCTGCACCGCCACCGCCCGCCGCCGCGTCCCCACCCCAGGGTCCACCACCACCAGGTACACCGTCCCCAGGGGCAGGTAGGGGTAGGCGCTGAGCAGGGCAAAGCGGGCCGCGTAGCAGTCCTGGGGCGGCAGGTCGTGGGTGAGGTCAATCACCAGGGCCTGGGGTGCCAGCGTGGCGATCACCCCCTTCATCACCCCCACGTAGCTGTCCTGGGTGCCAAAGTCGGTGATCAGGGCAATGGGCATGGGCTCACCCTTGGCTTGAGTTTTCAGCCGCCGCCAGGTAGTCCCCCGACTTGCCGCCGGTTTTCTTCAGCAGGCGAAGGCTGCGAATCTCAATGGATTTTTCCAGCCCCTTGGCCATGTCGTAGAGGGTGAGGGCGGCCACGCTGGCGGCGGTCAGGGCCTCCATTTCGACCCCGGTTTCGGCCTTGATTTTGACCGTGGCCTGAATGGTGTAGCCGGGCAGCGCGGCGTCGGGGGTAATCTGCACCTCCACCTTTTGAATGGGCAGGGGATGGCAGAGGGGAATCAGATGGGCGGTCTGCTTGGCGGCCAGAATGCCAGCCACGCGGGCGGTGCCCAGCACGTCGCCCTTGGGGGCATTGCCCGACTCAATGGCGGCCAGGGTTTCGGGCTGCATCACCACCAGGGCCACCGCCACCGCCTCTCGGGTGGTCTGGGGTTTGGCGGCGACATCTACCATGTGGGCCTGGCCCTGGGCATCGAGGTGGGTGAGCGCGGGCGGGGCCGAAGGATTTTCTGTCATGGGTGTTTAGCGGCTTGTTGAGCGATTAGAGGGCTGAGACTGGGCGGGTGAATGGGAGCGGGAATGGGGTCGTAAATTGGGGCTTTAAATTGCGCCAAAGGATATGCTAGTATCAAAAGCCTGCACGAGGGCGTGTAGCTCAGTGGACTAGAGCACGTGGCTACGGACCACGGTGTCGGGGGTTCGAATCCCTCCTCGCCCGTTTCAAATTAGCAAAGCCCGCCCTTTCTGAACAGAGAGGGTGGGCTTTGTGTTAGCCGGTTGAACACTGACCGGTTGAGCAGTGACCGGCTCAACACTGGCCGCTTTTGCCGGCGCCCTGGGGCGGCCCGTCAATGGCGTAGACATCGGGGCCGTGGCCCAGGGCAAACCGGAGCGAATGGCCCAGGTCTTTGCTGTTGGCGGTGGCAAAAATCACTAGCCCCACCAGGGTCATCAGCCCCGAGAGGCCAAAGATGCCCCGGTAGCTCAGGGCGTCGGCAATGGTGCCAAAAATGGGCCCCGCCAGGGCAATGCCGATATCAAACCCCACCATGGCCAGGCCAAAGGTGCGGCCGCGATCGCTGGGGCTCGACCGGTCACCCATCAGCGCGGCGATCATAGGAATCAGGGTGCCACCGGCAAACCCCTGCACCAGCCCCGCCAGCAAAAACATCGGCGCGCTGCGGGCCAGCCAAAACATGCCCATGGCCAAGCTGTAGATCAGCAGGCTGGCGGTAATAAACCGACCGCGCCCGTACCGGTCGGAGGCCCGCCCCGCCACCAGCCGCGACATAAAGCTGGCCAGGGCCGAGGCGGTGTAGATCAGGCCGACATTGAGCGTCAGGCCCGCCTCGCGCACGTAGAGGGGCACAAAGGTGCTGAGGGTGCCAAAGGCCAGCCCCACCAGCAGCAGAATCATCGCCGGGGTGCGCACGCGCCCGCTCCACAGCTGGCCCCAAAATGCTGTTGAGCCCGATGCTTCAGCGGCGCTGCGGGGCTGGTAGGGCTCGTGCAGCCGCGCCACCAGCAGCAGCCCGCCTATGCCCAGCAGCCCCATCGCCAAAAAGGCGGTGGTAAACCCCCTCGCCTCGTAGAGAAAGCCCCCCAGCGCCGGGCCGAGGGCCAGCCCAATCGGGTTGACCAGGGTCATGTAGCCGATCAGCTCGCCCCGGTTGGCGGGCGGGGCCAGGTCGAGCACCAGGGCGCTGTAGGCCACCACAAAGGCGGCGATGCTGAGCCCGTGGAAGGCGCGAATGGCCATCATCGCCAGGAT
>DATIVG010000054.1:0-9265 GCA_035466075.1 Nodosilinea sp.
ATCAGGGTGTTGCCCAGGTCGCGCAGGCGGTGCAGGGTGTTGAGCAGGCGGTCGTTGTCGCGCTGGTGCAGGCCAATGCTGGGCTCGTCGAGCACGTAGAGCACGCCGGTGAGGCCGGAGCCGATCTGGGTGGCCAGGCGAATGCGCTGGGCTTCGCCGCCCGACAGGGTCATGGCGGTGCGGTGCAGGGTCAGGTAGTCGAGGCCGACATCCATCATGAATTGCAGGCGGGCGCGAATTTCGCGCAGCACCAGGGCGCCAATTTGCAGCTGCCGGGCCGAGAGCTTAGGACTGTCGCCCGCTTCGCCCGCCGCCTCTTCGCCCACCAGCTGGCGAATGCGGCTGAGGCATTCGCGAATGGAGACATTGGTGAGGTCGCTGATCGAGTAGGGGCCGATGCGCACGGCGTTGGACTCGGGCTTGAGCCGGGTGCCGTGGCAGACTTCGCAGGTCTGGTCGATCAGGTATTTTTCGAGCTTTTGCTTGTGCAGCTCGGAGGAGCTGTCTTTGTACTGCCGGTCGAGAATGGGCAGCACCCCTTCGTACTGGCGGTGGTAGCCCTTGCGCTCGCGGTAGCGGGAGTCGGACTCGATGTAGATTTTTTCGTCGCTGCCGTGGAGCACGATGTGCTGCTGCTCGGGGGTGAGCTGATCCCACCGGCTCTGGATCTCGAAGCCAAAGGCCTGGCCGACGCTGTAGAGCAGCGAGAAATAGTAGGTGTTGTCTTTCTCGGACCAGGGTGCGATCGCAGCATACACCGGCAGGGTCGGGTCGGGCACCACCAGCTCCGCCGAAAACGTGCGCAGGCTGCCCAGGCCGTGGCAGTGGGGGCAGGCCCCGTAGGGCGAGTTAAACGAAAACAGCCGGGGCGACAGCTCCTCCATCACCGCGCCGTGCTCGGGGCAGGCAAAGTTTTCGGAGAACACCAGCTCCTTGGGCAGGCCGTAGCTGCCCTCAGCTTCCGCCGCCTGGGGCAGCCGGTCGGCCAGGGAGATCACATTGCTGCCCGGCTCCTGGGTGGCCAAGTCCTGGGCGGCGGCCTGGGGCTTTTCCGCCAAAATTTCAATCACCGCAATGCCCTCGGAGCGCTTCAGGCAGGTGCGCAGCGAGTCGGCCAGGCGGTCTTGCAGACCCTCCTTTTTGACCAGGCGATCGACCACCACGTCCACGTGGTGGCTGTGGTTTTTGTCCAGCTCAATGTTGTCGGTCAGCTCGCGAATTTCGCCGTTGACTCGCACCCGCACAAACCCCTCGGCGGCCAGGCTGGAGAGCAGTTTTTTGTGGGTGCCCTTTTTGCCCCGCACCACCGGCGCCAAAATTTGAAAGCGGGTGCGCTCCGGCAGAGCCATCACCCGGTCGATCATCTGGTCGATGGTCTGGGGCGAAATGCTGCGATCGCAGTGGGGGCAGTGGGGATCGCCCGCCCGCCCGTAGAGCAGACGCAGGTAGTCATAGATCTCCGTCACCGTGCCCACCGTCGAGCGCGGGTTGTGGGAGGTCGATTTTTGGTCGATGGAGATCGCCGGACTCAGCCCCTCAATCGCGTCCACATCGGGCTTATCCACCTGGCCCAAAAACTGCCGCGCATAGGCGCTCAGCGACTCCACGTAGCGGCGCTGGCCCTCGGCAAAAATGGTGTCAAAGGCCAGCGACGACTTGCCCGAGCCCGACACCCCCGTAAACACAATCAGCTGATTGCGAGGAATCTCCAGATCTAGGTTTTTCAGGTTGTGCTGGCGCGCCCCCCGAATGCGAATCACATTGTCGTCAATGGCCGCGTGGTGGTGGGCCAGGCCCGTGTGTTGATGGTCATGGCTGCCATTGCTTTGGCTGGACGCTCGGCCTTTCTTAGCGGCGGCAGATTTCTGGGCAGAAGCGTCCGATTTGGGCATGTCTGGGGGCTTAGTGACAACGCATGTACCAATTTAACATTTTTAAATACTTGTCACGGCCACCATCCCAGCCGCGCCGCACCAATGCCCGTCCCCTCCGCCCAGAGAACAGCAGGCTTAAAGATAGCCCAGGGCCGCCCGTACCACCATCGCCCACAGCGCCAGCGCCGCAATCAGGTAAAAAGCAAAGCGCAGCGTCACCCGGTTGATGGTGCAGTGCACCGCACTGTGCAACCCCCGAAACCCCGCAAACACCCAGGCAGCATTGACATAGCCCCCGTCCACCTGCCCAGTCACAAACAGGTAGAGGCACAGCCCGTAAAACAGCACCGGCAGCTCAAACAGATTCTTGAAATTGTTGGACGGGTTGAGGGTGCTCAAAGGCAGCCTTTCCGCGAGTTTCTCAGGGGTAGCCAGATCCTGGGGATCGACCCCGCGGCTGACTATAAACCCCAGCCGCAGGATGTACAGGTACACCCACACCGCCAGGGTCAGCAACATCATCGCCAAGCAAGGGCCAAAGATAGCCGTCTGCGTCATCCCACCACCGATCTCGCCACCCGTCAACCCTACCCTACCGCACCGCCACAAACCGCTCCCGCGCCATCGTCTGCAGCCGCTCAATATCCTCGCGGCGGCTCACCGACAGCGGCACCGTGCGCTTAATTTCCTCCACCAGCACCGCGGTGTCCGCCGGGCGGTTCTCGTAGAGGGCTCGGTAGTGGGCAGTGATCACCGCCTGCTCAATTTCCGCCCCGCTAAAGCCCTGGGTGGCCGCCACCAGCGCCTCCAGGTCAAAGGCCGCCGTCCCCTGCTGGCGACGACCCAGATGAATCAGCAAAATATCGCGGCGCTCATCGGCCTCCGGCAAATCCACAAAGAAAATTTCGTCAAAGCGGCCCTTGCGCAGCAGCTCCGGCGGTATGGCCGACAGGTCGTTGGCGGTGGCCACCACAAAAATTTCCTGGGACTTCTCCTGGAGCCAGGTGAGAAAATAGCCAAACAGCCGCCGACTGAGGCCGCCGTCGGCATCGCCGCCGGTCTGGCCCATGCTCTTCTCGATCTCATCGATCCAGAGAATGCAGGGGGCCATGGTTTCAGCCATCGTCACCGCCCGGCGAAAGTTCTTATCCGACTCGCCCACATACTTGTCGTAGAGCCGCCCCGCATCCAGCTTCAGCAGCGGCAAATTCCACTGACGGGCAATGGTTTTAGCCGCCAGCGACTTGCCGCAGCCCTGAATGCCCACCATCAAAATGCCCTTGGGGGCGGGCAGGTTGTACTGGCGCGCCTGGGGCGTGAACCCCATCTTGGCGTAGGCCAGCCAGCGCTTTAGCCCCTCAAAGCCCCCCAACTCCGCCAGGTTGGTCTCAAACGGAAAGTAATCTAGCAGCCCCTCTTCATGGATTACCCGGGCCTTGCGCTCCAGCACCCGCTGCACGTCATTTACATCCAGCCGACCATCGTGGAGCGCCGCGTAGGAAACCACCTTGCGGGTTTGGCTCAGGGTCATCCCCTGCAGGGCGCTGACCAGCGCCCGTATATCCTCCGGCGTCAGGTCTACCTTGACCCGGCCCTTGAGCTCTCGCACCACCCCCGACACCGCGTTGTAGAGTTCCTCCGGTCCGGGCAGCTTAATGTCAACATAGACCGCGTCGTGGGCGATCTCCGGGGGCAGGTCCGGGGCGCTGCCGCTGATCACCAGGGTGGAGCGATGGTGGGCAAACTGGTCGCTCACCTCGCGAAACTGTCGCGCCACCACCGGGTCCTTCAGGTGGGGGGTAAAGTCCTTGAGCCAAAAGATCGCCTTAAAACTCATCTCCTGAATGTGGCGCAGCATATCGAGGGGTTCGGTGGTTTGGGGCAGCCCCTGGCCGCGCTTGGCCCCCGGCGGGGCGTACTCATTTTGCCAGCGGTGGTCGGGGCTGTCGGGCGATCGCATCAGCCCCTGGGCAATGCTCCACTCAAACACCGCCATCTGCATGTCCTGGCAAGCGGCCGCAATCAGCCCCTGCACCCGCTCCTCCTCAACGGTGTCGATCACCACTACCGGGTGAAACGAGGTCACCAGGGTTTGAAAGTGCTGCACGCTGGCTTTAAGCGACATGGTAGAAAAATCAGAACGGTGGATAGGCTAATGTGCCCGGTTCTGTCTACCTCTACTGCACCGGGCCAACCGGAAAGCAATCAATCCAGGGCGTCTAGCCCCTGGCGGGCGTAGCGCAGCCGCAGCTTCAGCCCCAGGGTGATCTGCTTCATCAGCCAGTAGAGAATGGTCAGCCCCACAAAGGTCACCACAATCACCGCCACCGGGCGCTTGGAGGTCAAAATATTCAGCGTGTCGGCCAGCACGCTGGTGGGGTCAACCACCAGATCCCAGCTGTTAAACCGCAGAAAGCGCCCCAGGTAGATGCCCACGGCGCAGAGGGCGTGAATCAGCAGCTCGGCGGGCAAAATCAGCACCCGCGCTCCCTGCTGCTTGAGGTAGATCGCCAGGTTGAGAATGGAGATCACGTAGGCCTCAAACCCTAGCAAAATAGCCGTGGCGTGCATGGGAATAAACACCAGGGCCACCACCCAGGTCGGGGTGCGCCCGGCGCTGGTGCCCTGAATGAGATGAATAATGTCGGTCAATACGTAGGAGGCGTTGGGCAAAAAGGCCAAAAACACCACCAGCCCCACCCACCAGAGCCAGCCGGGAGCCAATCGCCGTTGGCGAAAGGTGAGCAGGGTGAGGGCCGCCGCCACCGCCGTCACCGCCACCAGCCAGAGCAGCCGCAGCTGGGCAACACCGCCGCCGTTGCCCACCAGGCTAAACCAGCCCTGGGCAACCCGGGGCAGCCGGGGCCACAGCCCCACCACCCCAACCGCCCCCACCAGCGCCCAGGCGGTGACCACCCCCTTGCGGGGGATCACCCCGCGACGAAACAGACTAAAGCTCAGCAGCAGCGGAATAAAGGCCAAAAACAGGTTCCACCAGATCCAACCGCTGTAGACGTTGTTAAAGGCACCGGCAATGTCGAGCAGGAGCGATCGCATTGGTTCTCAACCCTAGACTCTCAACCCTAAACTCTTAACCCTAGACATGGGGCTAGGTTTAACCCAATCTAAATCTTGGCGAGGCAATTGCGCCCAAAGTTTGCTTAAAGCTTTCATTTTTGGGTGCCCTCACCGGGTGGCGACGTGCGGGGGCCCAGCCCGCGCTATAACAAGGGAGATCTCGCCCACCCTACCCTCAACGCCATCGCTCTATGCCAGATACCCCCTACCGCCAGGCCAGCACCACCGAACATCTGCTGGGCAGCCAGCCCTACACGGCCTCAGCCCAGTGGCAGACCCTCTACGAAAACGACAAGCCGGTGGCCGAGCTGTTCCACGTGGCCTACACCATTGCCGACCAGGACCTGGCCCAGCGGCCGATCACCTTTGTGTTTAATGGCGGCCCGGGGGCGGCTTCGGCCTACCTGCACATGGGGGCGCTGGGGCCCCGACGGGTGGTTTTCAACCCCGATGGCAGCCTGCCCAGGCCGCCGGTGCAGGTGGCAGACAACGGCGAGAGCTGGCTGAGCTTTACCGATCTGGTGTTTATTGACCCCCTGGGCACGGGCTTTAGCCGCACCCTCACCAAGGATGAGGACAAAACCGATAAATCGGACCACAAGTCGGGGGATAAACCAGAGGATAAGCCCGACGAGAAAGCGAAAAAATTCTGGGCGGTGGATCGCGACCTCAGCGCCCTGGGGGAGTTTATTCAGGGCTATCTGTCGGCCCACCACCGCTGGCTGTCGCCGGTGTTTATTGCCGGGGAGAGCTACGGCGGCTTTCGGGTGGCGAAGCTGTGTCGCAAGCTCCAGCAGGACTACGGGGTGGGCCTGTGCGGGGCGATTTTGATCTCCCCGGTGATGGAATTTATGCTGCTGGAGGGCAACGACTACAGCCTCAGCGGCTGGGCGACGCTGATCCCCTCGATGGCGGCGGCGGCGGCGTACCACGGTCGGGTGGCGACCGGCGACAGCCCCCGGGCCCACGGTGACCGGGCGGCTGACTTTGCCCGCAGAACGCTGATTCCGCTGCTGGCGCTGGGTAGTACGGCGGCCGAGGCCGACCAGCGGCGGGTGTTTCAGCAGCTGGCCGAGTTGATTGGCCTGCCGGTCGAGGTGGTGGAGCGCCACCGGGGCCGGATTGACATTATGGTGTTTGCCCGCGAGCTGCTGCGCCACCAGCAGCGCATTTTGGGGCTTTACGATGCGTCGGTGACCGCCATTGACCCCTTTCCTGACCGGCTGGTGAATGAGGGCACGGACCCCACCCTGGAGGGCATCGATCGGCTGTTTACCGGTGCGATCAATAGTCATCTGCGCTCGACGCTGGGGGTGAACACGCCGCTGACCTACAACCTGCTGAGCTACGAGGTGTTTAAGGCCTGGGAGTTTTTGCCGGAGAGCGAGTACCGCCAGGGCTTTGTGGGCTCGGTGGATGACCTGCGGGTGGGTATGGCCCTGAACCCCTACCTCAAGGTCTACATTAGCCACGGGATCTATGACCTGGTGACGCCCTACTTTTCGTCTAACCACCTGGCCGATCTGATGAACCTCAATGCCGACCTGCGGTCGAACCTTACCCTGCGCCACTTCCAGGGGGGGCACATGTTTTATACCTGGGATGAGTCGCGGCGGCAGTGGTTTGAGGATATGCGGGGGTTTTACCGCCAGGCGGTTAAACCGTAGCCAACCCCCGGGCCTGGTTGAGATAGTGCCGCCATTACTGCTCCTGGGGTTGGGTGCTCAGCCCCTCGAAGGGTTGGCCGAGTTGGGAGATGCGGCTAGCGTCGAAGTCGAGGGTGATTTTGCCCAGCTCGGCCAGCTGTTTGTCGGTGGCGAGAATAAACTCCGCCGGGGCGACGCTACTGGGCAGGCTGGGCTGAACGGCCCAGTAGCTGAGGACGGCATTGTAGAGCTGGGTGTACTCGCTGTAGAGCTGGCCGTTGAGGCGAATGTTGTCTTGAAATTTGAAGATAAAAATTAGGTTGCTGTGGAATATCACCAGCCCCGTGGAGACGATAAAGATGTTGATCAAGGCGTTGTTGACGTCCTCCCACCCGACTTTGCTGATAAAGAAAAGGGTGATCGAGGCCACGCCGGTGGCTAGACCCACGGTGCCCAGGGAAATAAAGTTGAGCTTAAAAAACAGGCCCATGACCTGGGCATGGGTTTCGGTGCGGGCCTGAATCAGCATGAACTGATCGACCATTCTGGCGCGCTCGGCCGGGGTGGCCTGCACGTTGGCTGCGATCGCACGGCTGTCGGTCAGGGTTTTGGTCACCGTGGCCAGGTTGAGCCAGTCGCGCTCCTGGCGGTTGGCAAAGGAAAACATCCAGACATTGATGACTAGACTGCCCAGCAGCAGCGTGCCCGCCAGGGCCAGGTGCCCCGTTGGAGTGAGTCGGTGGGAGCCGGGCGCGATCAGGCGGCTCAGCCACCCAGACTGGGTGGGCTGGGGGCTCTCGGCGGGGGTGGGGGAAGACTCTTCGGCAATGGCCACGGCGTGCTCCGGGAAAATTTATCACCATTGTGGTACCGGCAACTCGGGACAGTCGCCCCCGGTCACAATTTGCATTGTTGCGTTGTAGGGTCGCGCTGCAGGGCCGCCCGGTGCCAGAGCCAACCTGGCCCCAAAGCCGGGAGCAAAAAAAACCGACAAACCCGAAAGGACCTGCCGGTTGGTTGTGTGTTCCCTGTAGATGACTCGGCTAAAGTTGAGTCAACCTTAGTATCACTGGAAGGTTCCCGAAAACCTAGCGAATTTGTCACCAGGGCTGGTGAGTTGGATCACAAAGATACGTAGTTTGGCGGATGGCGCTAGTCGCCCGAGGCTGCTAGCTGTAAAGACTCCTGACGACTCAATTGCGCCGGAGCGGCTTTAGGGCAAGAATGGTGGGCGATATGCCCCGGTTGACCGCCTGTATCGTCGCCCCCCTACATCGGAAGGAAAGAGCCATGACCGACCAGCCCATCAGCCAGCCAGAGGCCCTGGCCTGTATTGCCATGGTGGCGATCGCCGCCGATGGCTACCTGGCCGAGCAGGAGGGCCAAACCATGACGATGCTGCTGTCGCGCATGGCGCTGTTTAACAACTATTCTGCCGATACGCTGCACCGGCTGTTTGACCGGGTGCTGGAACGGCTCAAGCGCGAGGGCCCGGGGGTGATGGTCAACCAGGCCAAGGAGGCGTTGCCCCAGGAGCTGCGGGAGACGGCCTTTGCGATCGCAACTGACCTGGTGCTGTCGGATCGCACCGTCACCCCCCAGGAGCAGGCCTTTCTCGAAGACCTCTACCGCATTCTCGATATCTCAAGCAGCCTGGCCCAGCAGATTGTACAGGTGATCACCATTAAAAACCGGGGCTAGGGTAAAACCGGGCCTAGGCCAAAAAACCGGGCCTAGGTACCAGCCCGCTCAAACCCCAGCTGAATCAGGCTATCCACCAGCTCCGCGAAGGATAGGCCGCTGGCCTCCCACATCATCGGGTACATGCTGGTGGCGGTGAACCCCGGCAGGGTGTTGATCTCGTTGATTAGCACCGCGCCGGTGGCCTCCACGTAGAAAAAATCGACCCGGGAAAGGCCCGCCGCATCCACCGCCTGAAAGGCCGTCACCGCCATCGCCTGAATGCGGCGGGTGACCGCCTCGGGCAGCGGGGCCGGAATGGTGTGCTGGGACTGGCCGCTGGTGTACTTGGTGGCGTAGTCGTAGAAGTCGCTCTGGAAGGTGATTTCACCCAGCACTGAGGTCCGGGGCTGGTCGTTGCCCAGCACGGCGCACTCCACTTCGCGGGCCGTCACCCCGGCTTCGACAATGAGGCGGCGGTCGTAGCTGGCGGCGCTGGGGAGGGCGGCTTCCAGCTCCCGGCGGTTGGTGACCTTGGCAATGCCCACCGATGAGCCCAGGTTGGCGGGTTTGACAAAGCAGGGGTAGCCCAGCTCGGTTTCGATGCGATCGCACAGGGGCGACAGCTGGCCAGCGGCCTCCACCTCGGCCCGGCTCACCGCCAGGTACTTGACCTGGGGCAGCCCCGCCTGGGCAAAGGCCATTTTCATGGCGATTTTATCCATGCCCAGGGCCGAGCCCAGCACCCCGGAGCCCACAAAGGGCTGCTGCATCAGGGTCAAGAGGCCCTGCACCGTGCCGTCTTCGCCGTTGGGGCCGTGGAGCACCGGAAACCAAATATCAATGGCGTCTACCCCCTCAAACCGGGGCAGCCGCTGGCCTGGGCTTGCCGCCCCCGCCGCATCCTGGGAATCCTGGGGCGGAATGCCCGCCGCCAGCACCGCCGCCGCCGCCGGGCCCGATTGCCACACCCCGCCCTTGTCGATA
>DATIVG010000055.1:0-11132 GCA_035466075.1 Nodosilinea sp.
AAGGGCGAACTCTCGGTCAAGGTGCAGGAGTACGCCATGCTCACCAAGGCGCTGCTGCCCCTGCCCGACAAGTGGCACGGCCTTACCGATGTGGCCAAGCGCTACCGCCAGCGCTACGT
The DNA here is from genome assembly GCA_035466075.1 of Nodosilinea sp. Taxonomy (GTDB): domain Bacteria; phylum Cyanobacteriota; class Cyanobacteriia; order Phormidesmidales; family Phormidesmidaceae; genus Nodosilinea. The sequence goes on from DATIVG010000055.1 coordinate 120, forward strand.
CGATCTGATCGTCAACCCTGCCGTGCGCGATACCTTTCGCAAGCGGGCGCTGATCACCTCCGGCATTCGCCGCTACCTGGAAGACCGCGGCTTTCTCGAAATTGAGACCCCGGTGCTGCAAAGCGAGGCCGGGGGGGCCGAGGCGCGCCCCTTCGTCACCTACCACAACACCCTGGAGATGGATCTCTACCTGCGCATTGCCACCGAGCTGCACCTGAAGCGGCTGGTGGTGGGCGGCTTTGAGCGGGTGTTTGAAATTGGCCGCATCTTCCGCAACGAGGGCGTATCGACCCGCCACAACCCCGAGTTTACCAGCGTGGAGTTTTACCAGGCCTACGCCGACTACCACGACCTGATGACCCTCACCGAAGACCTGATCGCCACCCTGGCCAAAGATATTCTGGGCAGCACCAAAATCACCTACCAGGGCGTTGACATCGACCTCACCCCCCCCTGGCGGCGGGTGACCATGCACGACCTGGTGCAGGAGCACACCGGCCTCGACTTTCACCAGTTTGCCACCCTAGAAGAGGCCAAGGCCGCCGTTCAGACTCTCCAGCTGCACGGGGTGGAAGACTGCGACTCCGTTGGCAAGCTGCTGAATGAGGTGTTTGAGCAAAAAATCGAAGCGACCCTGATCCAGCCCACCTTTTTGATCGACCACCCGGTGGAAATCTCGCCCCTCTCCAAGCCCCACCGCAGCAAACCGGGGGTGGTGGAGCGCTTTGAGCTGTTTGTGGTGGGCCGCGAGACCGCCAACGGCTTCTCGGAGTTGACCGACCCCATCGACCAGCGCCAGCGGTTTGAGCTCCAGGCGGCCCGGCGGGCGGCGGGCGATCTGGAGGCCACCGGCGTCGATGAAGACTTTCTCACCGCCCTGGAGCACGGTATGCCGCCCACCTGCGGCGAGGGCATTGGCATTGACCGGCTGGTCATGCTGCTCACCGATAGCCCCAGCATTCGCGATGTGATTGCCTTTCCGCTGCTGAAGCCGGAGCGGGAGGAGTAGGGAGTAGGGGAGATGGGGGAGTGGGGGGCTGCTTAAACTCCGAGATGGGGGCCTCAGACCAAATCCTGCCTGTATACCCCCAATTTGTGGGGGCATTGCACTGCAATGCCCCTACGAGGTATAGGTTTTTAACCGGGGTTTTGGGCGTCGGATTGGGTATTAAAGCGCATTTCAACGAATAACTCCCGACCCTGAGTGAGGGCCGGGAGTTGTTCAAATATAAGGGGTTCAGCTAGAAAGTGGGGTTCTGTATAGGAAGGTGTGGAATGGGCTTGCCCGGTTATGACTTACCCACGCACAACATTCCCACATCGCGGCCCAGAATCCGCAGGGAATCGAAAAAAAATCTGAAACTTCACCGCACATTTATGGAGCCCTGGGGGGTCTGAGCCCTCCCCCGGCACCGCTGCCCAGCGGCGCTAAGCCTCCACCGGAGAGACTTTGGCCCGATACAGCAGCCGGTCGCCCTGGCGGTACCCCACGTGGGTGACCCGCACGAGCTGCCCTGGGGTGGGGTTGCCCTGGCGGGGCTGGTGGAGCTGGGGGTCGAAGGGCACCTCGGCCCCGACGGCGGCAATGGCGGTGAGGCCCCAGCTCTGCACCAGGGCTTCGACCGGCCGCACCAGGGGAATGAGCTTGTGGGCGGGTAGGTCTGGCTTTTGCTGGGCGGCGTGGGCGGCGGTGGGCCACTGCACGAGCCAGGGCTCTAGCTGAGCAATGGCCTCCTGCTGCACCTGCTGGCGCAGGGTGGTGGCCTGGGCGGTGAGCTGGGTTTGCAGCCGCTCGCACTCCTGCCGCAGCGCCTGTTCCTGCCGCCGCGTCTGGGCCCCGGTGTCGCCGTCCCCGGCTGGGGCTGGGGCAGCTGGGCTAAAGGCGGCGACTAGCGCGTCGAGGGAGAGGCCCAGGGTGTGGCTGAGCTGTTGCAGGGTGGCAACGCGCAGCTGGGCAATGTGCCCCTGGCGCAGTCGGCGCAGGGCGGCCGGGGTCACGCCGCTGGCCTGGCTGAGGGCCCGGTAGCTGGTCAGGCCCGCCTGGGCCATGTGCGATCGCAGCACCTCGCTAAAATCCACGGCCTGAGTTATCTGCGCTGTCTGCGCTGTCGCCTTAGCCATTACCCTCTCTACCCGCTCAGGTCTAAAATTCCAGATCTAAATCTTCAGGGGGGCGGGTTTGCAGATCGGTGAGGCCGTCGTCGCTGGCGGGGGGGCGACTATCGCGTAGCCGGTCGCTGAGGGGGTCGCGGGGGCGAGGTGCCGGAGTGCTTCCGTTAGCGGGGGCGCTGGGGGTGCTGCTGGGCGGGTTGGCGGGGGCGGGCCCCTGGTTGATAATCACCGGCTGGTTGGGGCGGGGGTTAAAGGTCTCAAAGGTGACCGCCCTCACCAGGGGCGGGTTTTGGCCGTCGGTCACCCGCAGGGTAACGGTGGTGGTACCCGCCGGGCTGAGGGGCATCGACAGCGACCCCTGGAGCCCCACAGAGCCGGGGGTGGGCAGCAGCTCAACCTTGGTGGTCGAGCCCCCCTCCACCCGCCAGGCCACCTCAAACCCAGGGATTGACTGCCCCGGCTCCACCGGCACCAGATACTTGGGCTGGGCCTCGCGCCCGTTGATGGTAAACCCAGCAATCCGGGCCGGGCGCGGCTCGATATTTACCACTTCGCTCTGCTTGGCGGCGGGCAGCTCGCGATCGCCCAGGTTGACCGGTACCGGGGTGAGCTCAAACTGGTACTGGCCCACCTCGATCATACCGCTGGGTACCCCCTGGCAAATCAGGCGGTCTTCGATCTGGCAAAAGGGCTTGAGCTCGTCGGGCAAAATCGCCTGGGCCGGGTTTTTGGGGTCGCGCAGGGTAAAGCGGCGGCCCCCCAGGGTCGAGCCGTCGGGCCGCTTGACCACCAGCAGCAGGTCTTGCAGACTCTCGGGATTGGTGACAATCCAGCTGACCCGAATGCCCGCGTCGTTCACTGGGGGAGCCATGGGGCCGGTCCCGGCCCCCCCGGCCTGGCTGCCCGCCTCAGAATAAATCACCTGGTCGGGGGCCAGCTCTACCACCACGGGGTCGGGCAGGTCGGCCACCGTCACCAGGCTGCTGCTGGCCTGCACCGGCGGCAGGTTGAGGCCCATGTCGGGCAGCAGGGTAAGCTCAAAGCGATACTGGCCGGGCTCGCGCAGGTCGAGGGGCACCTCCCGGCAGGTCAGCAACTGCCTACTCTGGCTGCAGTAGGGCAGCAGGTTGACCGGCAACCCCTGCGAGAGGTCGTAGGCCTCGGGCCCGTAGACCAGGGTGCCGTCGGAGGCAAAGCCGCGCAGCAGCATGGTCTGTACCTGGCCGGGGTGGCTGACCTGCCAGCTGAGGCGGGGTAGCTCGGCCTCGGCGATGGCGAACTGGCTTTGGGAGGGGGAAATATCGAGCACGTAGGGACGGGGGGGCGTGCGTAAAAAAGCCCACCACAGCAGGCCGCCCAGGCCGCCCAGGGCCGTGATGACTGCCGCAATCGTCAGCCGCCGCTGCCAGCGCGGTCGCGGCAGGGGGGCAGGGGTGGGGGCCAGGGTGATGGCGGCGGCCGTTGCTGCGCTTTCCACCGCCTGGTCGGCCGGGAGTTCTGGCTCCTGCCACTGTTCTAGTTGAGACCCTGCCATAGCCGTTTCCTGTCCTCAGCCGTTTCTATCCTCACGTTCCAGGGCAGCATAGCGACTTAGCGGCACCCCTGCCAACCGGCCCTGCTCCTGGTGACATTCTATCCAGCCGCACCGGTCTACCCGTACCCCTGGGCTAGACCGTGGCGCTAGCCAGCGGCGCTATCTATCCCAGGGGAGAGTCCTAAATGGTACAACCCGGCGATAGTTGACGATACCCTATCAAACTCTACGGCGATGCCAGAAGATCTCTTTCCCGAGGCCGACTCTCCCCAGGATGTGCAGTGGGTGGGCGCTTCCACCGATCAGCCCACCTTTCCCGAGGGCTCCTGGACCGGTAAAACTGCCCAGGTAGAAGCCTTTTTAGACGGGCCTAAGTACCAGGTCAAGTTTGAGGGTGTCTACTGGACTGCGATCGCAGCCTCTGCTGGCGTGCGACTCACCCCGGGTGAAACGGTGACCGTGATTGGCCGCGACGGCAATGAACTGGTGGTGCAAGCCCTGCCCGGCTTGCAGGCCGATGTCCAGGCTCCGCCACCAGAAGCGCCGCCGCCAGAAGTGCTGCCGCCGGTGCCGCCAGAAGTACCGCCAGAAGCGCCGCCAGAAGTGCTGCCGCCAGAACTGCCGCCAGAGGTGCCGCCGCTCACTCCCTCAACCCCCCATGGGCCGGGAATTGTGCCCGAGGCGCGACTCGAGGCGCGACCCGAGACGCTGATCTAAATCACTCCCAGCGCTGCTGAGGCTGACGCTAAACGCGCCACGGCATCACCGGGGGTGGGTCAAACAATCACCGTCCCCGGCAGATCGCCGTCACCCCGTTCCCCAGGGCGGCCAGCGATGATAGAAGGGTCTTCAACCAACCAGCCCACCAGCTGCACCTCATTTTTGGAGCCCCCACCATGGAACTCAAGTATCGCGGCATTGGCTACAGCACCGCTGCCCCCAGCGTTGAGATCATAGACACCTCCGAGCAGGGTATCTTTCGCGGCGCGTGCTTCACCTGGAAGCAGTACCGCACCCACAGCCCGGCTCAGCCTCCCCAACAGCTGCGGTTTTTGGGGCACACCTACACCCGCTAACCCCGGCTCAGCCCCATCAGTTTTGACAGCGTTTGAGCGCCTTCAACCCCAGCGAACATCAAGCCCTCGGCAAACGCCGGGGGCTTTTTCTGGGGTGACTCCCGCCCAATAGTTGTTGAGGGCGATAATGCTGACAGCACAGGGAGGGCGACCCCACGACCGCCAGTACCAATCGCCTCGACCGCATTTCGCCTCGACCGCATTAAAGCCCGGGTGGAGCGCCACAGCGAAGCCGTTCAAAAGCTCACCGAAGCAACAAAAAAACTCAACATTTGCTTGGCTGCCTACCAGCAGGCCTCGCAGTGGGTGGTCAATCTGGCCCTTGGGCTGCTGGCCACGGCGACTATCACCCCCATGGTGACGGCGGTGATCAGGTAGCGGGTTTGGTAACACCCATGCGAATTTCCGAGCAAAACGAGGCCATCTGCTCGGTGTCTCCCACTTTGACGACGCTGGTGCGCATGCGCAGGTTGGGGTTGACAAACCACAGGCGCTCTTCCACTTGCCCGGCCTCGGTGGGGGTGACAATGGTGAGCACCTGATCCTCTACGCGGTAGTGGCCCTGGCGGGCGGGGGCGGGGGCGGCGGCCTGCACCAGCACCCCTTCGCCGGTTTCGCTGGGGGCCAAGACCACCATCAGAGCGCTGCTCTGGATCTTTTGGCTGTCGCCGTCGAGCTGGCTGTCCTGGTGAATGCGCAGCCCGCAGGCAATGTGGCTGGGGTCATGGCCCAGGGGCGCACAGGCATCGGCCAGGGCGCTGTCGGTGGCGGGCAAAAACTCAATCACCAGGTTAGACTGCCCCGCTTGCGAACGTTGTCCGACCAGGTCGTGGGTGGTGCGCTGGGAAAACCACTTGCCGGCCAGAGTTTCAAAAAAGTTCACAATGTCCATGGGAATAGTTCTGCGGTTTGCCAGATCGTCACAGTCTCTAATTCTACGGCGAAGCGCTCCTTTTTCCAGGGCCAATGCGCGAGGCGGCAGCGGCTCTGGCTCCGGTGCCTGGCCCGTATCGGCCGATACCGCCTGGGGCCGTGCTCGGGTGCGGCGGCGGCCGAGACCGCCGCCATTTTGTGTACAAATGTTGCGCAGGAAAAAGTGCTGAACCCCTTTTCCCGTAAGAATTAGAGAGCATCACAGAGTGATAAGCTAACGGTTACGCTTAAAACTGTTTTTGCAACGCTGTTTTTGTAAATTGGTGACGCCCTCCATGACCGCAGTGAACCAGGTACCTCTGTTGCTCCGCGCCGCCCGTCACGAGGTGCTGGAGCGCCCGCCCGTGTGGATGATGCGCCAGGCGGGGCGTTACATGAAGGTGTACCGGGACCTGCGCGACAAGTATCCGTCGTTTCGCGATCGCAGCGAAAATGCCGACCTGGCCATTGAGATCTCGCTTCAGCCCTGGCGGGCCTTTCGCCCCGATGGGGTGATCATGTTCTCGGATATTTTGACGCCGCTGCCGGGCATGGGCATTCCCTTCGACATTGTGGAGAGCCAGGGGCCGATCATCGACCCGCCGATCCGCACCCAGGCGCAGATCGATGCGGTGCACGAGCTCGACCCCGAGACGGCGCTGCCCTACATTCGCACCATTCTGCAAACCCTGCGCAGCGAAGTGGGCAACGAGGCGGCGGTGCTGGGCTTTGTGGGCTCGCCCTGGACCCTGGCCGCCTACGCCGTGGAGGGCAAGACCTCCAAGAGCTACACCAAGATCAAGGGCATGGCCTTCAGCGAACCGGCGATGCTGCACACCCTGTTGGGCAAGCTGGCCGACAACATCGCCGCCTACGTGCGCTACCAGATCGACTGCGGGGCCCAGGTGGTGCAGCTGTTTGACTCCTGGGCCGGGCAGCTCAGCCCGATGGACTACCGCACCTTTGCGCTGCCCTACCAGCAGCGGGTGGTGCAGCAGGTGAAGCAGACCCACCCCGATACGCCCCTGATTCTCTACATCAGCGGCAGCGCGGGCATTTTTGACCTGATGGGCGAGTCGGGGGTCGATATCGTCAGCGTGGACTGGACGATGGATATGGCGGAGGCCCGCCGCCGTCTGGGCCCCAGCATTGGCGTGCAGGGCAATATTGACCCGGCAATTTTGTTTGGCTCCCAGGCGCTGATCCGCGATCGCATCCTCGACACCATCAAAAAAGCGGGCAATCGCGGCCACATTCTCAACCTGGGCCACGGCATTTTGCCCGGCACCCCGGAAGAAAACGCGGCCTACTTCTTTGAGACCGCCAAGAACGTGGACAAGCTGCTGGCGGCGGTTTAATTTCCCATGTCATCCTAGTAGGGGCGCAGCATGCTGCGCCCCTAGCTACAATCATTGGCCATGCTTACCCTCACCCAGGGCCATCTGCGCCAGCTTGAACTCTGCCCCCGGCGGTACCAGTACAGCTATCTAGAGCAGGTGCCGGTGCCGCCGGACCCGGCCACGGCAGAGGGGCAGCGCTGGGGCACCCAGTTTCACCAGGTGATGCAGCAGCGCGAGCTGGGGCTGCCCCTGGACGATTTTCTGCGGCAGGATGCCGCCCTCGACGGGGCGGTGAGGGGGCTGCTGGCGGCGGCACCGGAGTTGTTTGCGCCCCAGGCGGAGGGTTGGCGGCAGAGTGAGCACCGCCGCACCCTGGCCTTTAACGGCTACACCCTGACCGCCATCTACGACCTGCTGGTGATGGGGCCGACCAGCGGCAAAATTGTGGATTGGAAAACCTACCAAAAGCCCGCCCGCCCGGCCCAGCTGGCGAAGGATTGGCAGACCCGGCTGTACCTTTACCTGCTGGTGGAGACCAGCGACCTGGCCCCGGAGCAGGTGGCGATGGTCTACTGGTTTGTGGCACCCCCCAGGGCGGTGGAGCCCGCCGGGCCGCCCACCAGCGTGACGATCGCCTACACCGCGGCCCAGCACCGCCGCACCGGGGCCGACCTGCTCCGGCTGACCGATCGCCTCACCGAGCTGCTGGCCACCCAGCCGGATCTGCCCCAGGTAGACTCGACCCAGGGACTCTGCGCCCGCTGCCCCTACGTGGTGCGCTGCCAGCGATCGGCGGAGCGCTACGGGGTGGAGGGGCAGCTGGATTGGCCTGCGATCGCAGATATTGCCGAAATCCCCCTGTGACCCCTCCCCTCAGCTACAGCACTCTCAGCCTCTACACCGCGCCCATCATCCCAGCGGTTAAAATCGGAGACTAAGAGTATTCCATCTCAATAAACGCCCCCTTTAAGGTGGCAACTTCGGCATGTTAGGCCGACTGCCGTAAAACTCTGGCTAAGTATTGAGCTGGAACACTCCAGGGCAGGGTTATTTCCATCGATCCATCCCATCGGTCCATCCAAGTCTTCTCCGCAGGCATAGTCCTATGTCGTCACCCCGTCCGCCGTCGATGGCCGAACTGGCCCAGCAGCTCGAGGCTTGCCAGGCGCGCTACCGCACTCTGTTTGACCACGCCCCCCTGGGCATTGTGCTGGCCGATGCCGAAAGCTACTACATCGACGCCAACGCCAACGCCTGCCAGATGTTTGGCTACAGCCGCGACGAGTTTATTGGCCTGCACGCCGCCGATATTGTGGTGGGCACCGAGCGGCCCCACATCGACTCGGCGCTCAGCGAAATCCACGCCCAGAGCGATCACCAGCGCGAATGGCAGTTTCGCCGCCGGGACGGCACTGTGTTTCCAGCGGCGGTGGTGGCCACCAAAATGCCCGACGGCACCCTGCTGGGGCTGATTCGCGACCTCAGCGATCGCAACCAGGCCCAAGACTACCGCAATCGCCTCGTCGCCATTGTCGAGTCAACCTCCGACGCCATCATCAGCACCGACCTCAACGGCCTGGTCACCAGCTGGAATGCCGGGGCCACCGCTATCTACGGCTACAGCGCCGAGGAGATGCTCGGCACCCCGGTGGCGCGCCTCTATCCCGCCGACCGGCTCAACGAAGCCACCTTGATCCTGGAAAAAATTCGCCGGGGCGAATCCATCGCGCGGCTCGAAACCCAGCGGCATACCAAAACCGGTCAGCTGATCGATGTCTCCATCGCCGCCTCGCCGCTCAGGGATAGCCGGGGCCAGATTTTGGGCACCTCCGCCATTGTGCGAGACATTACCGCCATCAAAAGCCGCGATCTTGAGATCGCCCGCATGTCCAGGCTCTACGCCGCCCTCAGCCAGATCAACCAGGCCATCGTCTGGACCGCTGACCGCGACGAGCTGTTTCAAAAGGTGTGCCAGGCCCTCGTCGATGACGGCGGCTTTCCCCTGGCCTGGATTGGCTGGCACCAGCCCGACACCGACACCCTCACCCCCGTCGCCGCCTACGCCCATAGCAGCCAGCGGCCCGACCTGGCCGTCGCCACCGACCCAGCCTTCCCCACCGCCGCCCTCTCTATTGAGCTGGCCGTCACCGCCCTGCACTCGGGCCAGCCCTACATCTGCAACGACACCCTCAGCCCTGGCGAGGCCGGGGGGGCAGCCCCCGCCCCCGGCCGATTTCGCGCCACCGCCCACCTGCCCATTCGGCTCAACGGTGGGGTGGAGGGGGTGCTCAACGTCTACGCCGACCGACCCGACATCTTCCACGACAAAGAAATTGCCCTGCTCGAAGAGGCCGCGGGCGATCTCTCCTTTGCCCTCAACGCCTTTGCCCGCGACGAGGCCCGCCGCCAGGCCGAGCAGGCCCTGCGCGACGAAGTGCGCTTCACCGACATGATGATCGAGAGCATGCCCGGCATTCTCTACTTCTACGACACCGAGGGGCATTTCCTGCGCTGGAACCAAAACTTCGAGACCGTCTCCGGCTACTCCGCCGCCGAGATCGCCCAGATGCACCCCCTCGACTTTTTTGCAGGGGACGATCGAGGGCGGCTAGAGCAGCGCATTGGGCAGGTATTTGCCGACGGCGAGTCCTCCATTGAGGCCGCCTTTGTCACCAAAGACGGCACCGCCATTCCCTACTTTTTTACCGGGCAGCGGGTGCAGTTTGAAAACACCTGGTGCCTGGTGGGGGTGGGCATTGATATCTCCGAGCGCCGCCGGGCGGAGGCGCTGCTGGCCGAAAGCGAGCAAAAGTATCGGGAGCTGGTGGAGCACGCCAACAGCATCATCCTGCGCTGGAATGCCGCTGGCCGCATTACCTTTCTCAACCGGTTTGGCCTGGAGTTTTTTGGCTACCAGGCCGAGGAAATTATTGGTCACCACGTGATGGAGACCATTGTGCCCCCCACCGAGAGCGGTGGCCGCGATCTGCAACAGCTGATGGATGATATCTGCGCCGACCCCGCCGCCTTTGAGCAAAACCTCAACGAAAACATTCGCCGCAACGGCCAGCGGGTCTGGGTCGCCTGGACCAACCGCATCGAGCTGGATGCTAACGGCAACGTAGTAGAAATTCTCAGCATTGGCACCGACATGACCGCCCGCCGCCAGGCCGAGGTCGAACGCGAAAAGCGCCACCGGGCGGAGGCTGCCGACCGCATCAAGTCGGCCTTTTTGGCCACCATGAGCCACGAGCTGCGCACGCCGCTCAACTCCATCATTGGGTTTACGGGCATTATTTTGCAGGGGCTGGCCGGGCCGCTCAACGCCGAGCAGAGCAAGCAGCTCGCCATGGTGCGCACCAGCGCCCGCCACCTGCTGGCCCTGGTCAACGACGTGCTGGATATTTCTAAGATTGAGGCGGGCCAGCTGGAGGTAGCGCGAGAACCGGTTGACCTGCGCCAGTCGATCGACAAGGTGCTGGCCATTGTGCAGCCCCAGGCCGCCGCCAAACAGCTGCACCTGCGGACGGCGGTGGCGGCCAACCTGGGCCAGGCGGTGACCGACCAGCGCCGGTTTGAGCAAATTTTGCTCAACCTGCTCAGCAATGCCATCAAATTTACGGAGCACGGCGAGGTTGCCCTGACGGCAGAATTGTGGCAGGCGGGCCCAAAAGCAAGCCCAGATGCAAGCCCAGAGACAGGCCCAGAGACAGGCCCAGAGCTCCCCCACCTGCGCCTGCGGATCTCGGATACTGGCATGGGCATCAAGGCCGACGATCTGCCCACTTTGTTTCAGCCCTTTCGGCAAATTGACTCGGGGTTGACGCGCAACTACGACGGTACGGGGCTGGGCCTGGCCATCTGTCGCCGGTTGATCCACCTGATGGGAGGCGAGATTGAGGCCGAGAGTGAGTGGGGTAAGGGCAGCACCTTTACCGTGATTCTGCCCCTGCAAGCATCGGAGAAACCATGAAAAAGACCATTCTGCTGATCGAAGACAATGCCCAAAATCGCTATCTGGTGCAGTTTTTGCTGGAGC
>DATIVG010000056.1:0-2726 GCA_035466075.1 Nodosilinea sp.
TTAAGAGGATGTTTGAAAAGTCCTATTTCTTGTAGCAGAAGTGGAGATCCCCCTAAATCCCCCTACCCTGCGGGAAGCCGCAAGCGTCTATAAAAAGGGGGACTTTTACCCCCCTTTTTAAGGGGGGCAGGGGGGATCAGCAGGTGACTAAAGCTATATCGACTCACTTTTCAAACGCCCTCTTAAATCGATGATCGGCCAGTCCTGTAGGTTGGGGGCAACGAAGGGTCACCCAACGCCAGTCAACTTTGTTGGGTTCCGCTGGCGCTTCACCCAACCTACAGGTGCTAGGAGGAGGCCGCCCAATTCCCCCCTTAAAAGGTGCGATAAATCACCCAACCTAGCCCGTCAAACCGCTTAAACTTCTATGCTAAGCGCCAGCCTTTTGAGAGCCCTAAGAACCTTGCCCAACCCCTTTGATTTCGGTGCCCCGGCCGCTCCGCCCCAGGAGCCCACCCTGGATCTGGCCCAGGCCAACCAGGTGTTGCAGGCGTCGCTCAGCAAGCTGGCCGACGAGCCCGACCTGGAAAAATTTTTGGGTCATTTGCTGACGGTGTGCACCGAGCGGTTTATGGCCACCGAGGCGGGCATTTGGCGCTACGAAAACGGCCTGTTTCGCCTGTTTGTCTCCTACGAAGACGGCGAAATTCGCCACCAGGAGTCGATTGGCCACCCCGGCGCATCGTTGGCCATTGCCCGCAAGATTCGCAATCAGGATGTGCTGGTGCGGCTGCGCAAGCGCGAGATTATTAGCGACTACCCCGAAGAATTTGCCACTCAGCCGGTGTACGAGCATTTTCGCGACTACTTTCGGCGGCGGGGCATTCAGGCGGCGCACAAAATTCCGCTGTTTTTGGGGGATGACCTGCGGGGGGTTTTGGTGATGCGGTTTAAGCACCGCCGCGTGTTTAAGCCCGAGGAAACCGAGCTGGCCTTTGCCCTGGCCAACCAGGCGGTGCTGGCCCTGGAGCTCACCCGCCTGGCGGAGATGGCCCAGACCGCCGCGATTGTGGAAGAGCGCAACCGCATGGCCCGCGACATTCACGATACCCTGGCCCAGACCTTTACCAGTATCTTGATGCGGCTTCAGGCGGCGGCGCTGACCCTCAACGAGGAGGGCAATGGCGCCGGGGCCAGAGCCAATATCGATCGCGCCTGCGACCTGGCCCGCGAGGGGCTGGCCAATGCTCGCCACTCGGTGCAGGCGCTGCGGCCCCCGGCGCTGATGGGGCGATCGCTGCCCATGGCCCTGGCCGACGCGCTCCAGCAGATGACCGAGGGCACCCCCCTAGCCAGCGAATTTCACCTGGAGGGGCAGCCTGTTGCCCTGCCGGAGGCCACCGAGCTGGAGCTGTTTCGCATTGCCCAGGAGGCGGTCACCAACAGCTGCAAGCATGCCCAGGCGGGCAAAATTTCGGTGCAGCTCACCTACCAGCCCGACGCCCTGCGCCTGATGGTGGGGGATGACGGCATCGGCTTTACCCTGACCACCACGACGGCGCTGAAGGGGTTTGGCCTGATCAGCATGCAGCAGCGGGCCGAGCGCCTGGGCGGCAATTTGACCATTTGCAGTGACCGTAACCAGGGCACCCAAATCTGTGTGGTGCTCCCCCTCAGCCGGAGTTAGCCCGATGGTAATGCAGCCTACGTCTATGTCTACGCTTCCTATGTCTATGCTTCAACCGCTCCCTGGCTCGATTCGCCTGCTGATTGCCGACGACCACCCGGCCCTGCGCGAGGGGCTGTCGGCCCTGCTGGAGCGCCAGGCCGATTTGCAGGTGGTGGCCATGGCCGCCGACGGGCAGCAGGCGGTGGCGCTGGTGCGCCACCACCAGCCCGACGTGATTTTGATGGACCTGCGGATGCCCTGCCTGGAGGGGGCCGACGCCGTGGCGGCCATCTGCGAGGAATGGCCCGAGGCGCGGATTATCATTTTGACCACCTACGATGGCGATGAGGATATCTACCGCGCCCTGCGGGCCGGGGCGAAGGGCTACCTGCTCAAGGACGCCCCCTGTGAAGAGCTGTTTACCGCCATTCGCCAGGTGCATCAGGGGCAGAAATACATCATGTCGCAGGTGGCCCAAAAGCTGACCGAGCGCTTTCAAAGCTCGGAACTCACCGAGCGGGAGCTGGAGGTGGTGCAGCTGCTGGTGCAGGGCAACACCAACCGCGACATCAGCGAAGCACTCTGCGTAGCCGAGGGCACGGTGAAGTTCCACGTGCGCAACATTTTGGATAAGTTGGGGGCCTGCGATCGCACCCAGGCGGTCACCATTGCCCTCAAGCGCGGCCTCGCTCGGCTCTAGCGTCTCACCCCCATTCCAGCCCCAGCGTCACCCCCAGGAAGGATGCCACCGCCCGCCCCTGGGCCTAGGCTAGAACCATGCACAGGAGGCACCATGGGCTTGCGTAAACCAATCTTTATCCTCAGCGGGTCAATTCTCGTGGGCTTGATCGCCATCGCCACCGTGCTCATTCTTTGGAGCACCGCGTTTTCCCCCGCCCGCCAGGCCCAGGTCGAGGCTACCCCCCAGCCCACCCTCGGCCTGGAGCAGGCCGCCGACCAGGCCGAAGACCTCTCAGATGCGGTCTACGGCGGGCTCGACACCACTAAAGAAATCATCGGCAAAACCCCAGCGCGCAACCAGGCCATCGAGAAGGGGCGAGATGCCGCCAGCCAAAAGCTCGAAGAACTGAGCGACCGCGCCCGACAGGCCGAGACC
>DATIVG010000057.1:0-31288 GCA_035466075.1 Nodosilinea sp.
GCCACCGCCAGCGCCGTATAGCCCCCCAGCGACTGCCCCACCACCCCCACCTGGGTTAAATTCAAGCTCCCCAGCTTAGGGTCTGACCCCGCCATGGCCTCCAGGTGATCCAACACCGCCGTCACGTCCCTGGGGCGGCTGATCAGGGTAATGGCGTCCGGGGGCTGGGCCAGCCCGCTGAGAAACTGCTCAAACTGCGCCCCATTGTCTTCGTGCTCTAGCACCACCGCCGCATAGCCGTGGGCCGCCAGATGCTCCGCCAGATAGGCCAAGGTCTGCCGACTCGACGCCGCCCCGTGGCTAATCACCACCACCGGCGTCGTCGCCGGTGGGGCCGACCCGTCGGGCAAATACAGATCGGCCAGGGGCTGGGTCTGCCGCAGGGGGTTGGCAAAGGTAATGGTGCGCCGCTCCCAGGTGTAGGGGCCCGGCTGCTCGGGGGCCCGGTCGGCCAGGGCAAGGGGTGCCGCCTCCTGGCGGGCCTGGGCCTCCAGGGCCGCCAAAACCGCCGCGCGCTGCTGAAAAAAGCCTTGGCCCTGCCGCACCATGGCTTGGGCCAGGGCGTAGTTAATCTGCACTGTCTCCAGGGGGTACTGCTGCAACAGGTGCATCGCGCTCAGGCCCGGCTCCTCGGCCGCCGCCAAAATCAGACTGGCCCGCAGGGCCGAAAACCCGCTGCGCCGGTCGTCAGTTTGCACCAAATGCCCCAGCTGCTCCAGCAGCCGCATGCCTACCGGGGAATAGGTCAGCTCGCTAACGGTCACCACATCGAGGGGAAAGGCTCGGTTGAGCAGCCCCCGCAGGCCCGCCTGCTGGGCCGCAGTCAGCCGCCCGGCCACCGGGCGCAGACTGCCCCGCACCTCGCCCGTGTCGGCAAAGTGCTGAAGGTCATCCACCCGCACCGTGATCTCAAAGGGGCCATAGAAAAACTCAATGCGCTCGGCGGCGGCCCCCGGCAGCGCCAGCAGAGCGCCGCTGAGCCCGGCCACTAGCGATCCCCACCAGCGGCGATTTACCCTGGGCTCGTTTACCCGATGTCCATTGGTCTGTGCCATAGCAAATCAGCAGAAATTCAGTGGGTGAGAGGAAGCCTAGAAACCCCAGCCATGCTCAAAAATCGTTGCCTCACCAGAGGCCGTCACTAGTCAGCGCCGTCACTAGTCAGCCCTGTAACACCTTGAGCCCCACGGCCGGAAACTGGCCGCTGGCCACGGCAAACTGCACCCAGGCCGTGGCCAGCGTTTCTAAACTACGGGCAACCCTTAGCCCGCCCGCATCCAGCGCGTCGTAGCCGCAATCTTCAATCAGGCCTGCCACCGTGGCCTTAGCCGCGCCATCGTCGCCGCAGTAAAACAAGCTGGGGCGCTGCCCCCCCAACTGCCTCGACTCCGCCGCAATAATTTCGGCAAAGGTGAGGTTAAAGGCTTCAACCACCCTGGCCTGGGGGGCGAGCTGCTGCACCTGCTCCGCCACTGAAATGGTTAACTCCGTAGCCAGGCCGACGGTTTGCCCCGTGAAGTCGGGCCGCAGCCCGCTGACGCAGGTGATGATGATTTTGCCGTCAAAGGGGCTACCAGCTGCGATCGCATCCTCCAGCAGCGGCAGTCCCACCGCCAGCATCACCACCTCGCTTTGGGCCACGGCTGCCGCCGGGGTGCCCACCTGGGCACGGGGCCCCGCCAGGTCGGCCAGGTGCTTGAGCTTGGCCCCATCCCTAGAGTAGGAAAAGATCACCTCATGGCCCGCCTTGGCCCAGAGTAGACCCAGCCCCGCCCCCATATTGCCCGAGCCTAAAATTCCAATTTTCATCAGCTGTTTATCCTCAAGCCGACTGGGGCAGCAGGGTAGCCATCGCCTTTTCTAGCCCCGTCGGGTCACTCAGCAGCTGGGCCGCCATTGCCTTAGCCTGCTCACCGGGGTACACATCTTCGACCCCATCAACTACCGCCTGGAGCGCCTCCTGCGCCACCACTCCCGGCCGCACCTTAGGCGGCGGAAACTCTTCGCTACTCTTTGTATCGACCGTTGCGGGCATCACGCCAACCACCAGCGTATTTTGCGCCGCCAGCTCCGCCCGTATCCCCTGGGTCAAAATGTACCCCGCCCCCTTTGACGCACTGTAAGAGGCATTCATCGGCAAATTTACCCGCCCCAAAATACTCAGCATATTGACGATGGCACCGCCGCCATTGGCCTTGAGCACTGGCGCAAAGGCGCGACACATCGTCAACGTACCCAGGTAATTCACCTCGATTTCGGCCCGCGCCGCCGAGAGATCGGGGGCCGTAATTAACCCCTGCATTAGGGCAATACCCGCGTTATTAATCAGCAAGTTTACATCCTGGCACTGGGCTGCTGCCGCCGCCACCGTGGCCCCATCGGTAATGTCCAACTCCACCGGCACAAGGCGATTGGGATCGACCGCCACCAAAGCCTCTAAACTACCGATCTTTCTCGCCCCGGCATAGATTTTTGCGGCCCCCATGGCGAGTAGTGTTTCAATAAAGTATTTCCCGATACCGCTGTTAGCACCGGTTACCAGAGCCACAGAACCGTTTACCTGCATGTTCTCCACCTTTTTGCTCAGCCGTTTTCCCAACGGTATACTGAGGCCCAGGGTTTGCAAAGTAGTTACTTTTTTGTAAGTGCTAAACCCAAATTTGAGACTATTTGGGACTCATGAATGTCTGACACAGCAACTGAAGGCACAGACTTTGTGCAGGCAACTCTTAAGGTTTTAGGCGGCAAATGGAAAATACTAATTCTTTGGCACCTGCGCGATGATGCCAAGCGGTTTAATGAACTCAAACGACTGATGCCCACCATCAGCGAAAAAGTGCTGACTCAGCAACTGCGAGAATTAGAGCGCGATGGTCTGGTGCTGCGCCTTACCCATCCCAGTAAATCGCCCAAGGTAGAATACATGTTTACGGAATATGGCCGTACATTAATGCCGGTGCTGCAGGCGCTTTGCCTCTGGGGAGAACGGCATCTCGCCCAGCAAACCCCCGCCTCGACCTGATGCCTACCCAACTTGGCCCACTCACCGACTGACGCCCAGAGCATCCCACCCAAAACCATCGGGTGGGATGCTCTGGGCGTCTTGATTGGGCCTACTTCCGGCCTTGTAGTCGCTAGGCGAGGCCAGGACATTGTGCCCGCGAGTGCCGCAGGGGCGATGCTAGCGGCCTGTGGGTCTACACCGCCACGGGGGTTTTTTGAGCCACCCAGCGTTCGGCGGCGGTGGCAATGCGCCGACCAAAGGACTCAGCCGTGAGGCGATCGCCCGATTCAATCGTCGCCGGGCTGCCATCCATCGTCATGGGGCTCTGGCCCATCACCCCCAGAAACGAACCGAGGCGGTTGATGCCGTCGGTTTTGCCCTGGTACTGGCTGGGCATATCGGTGGCACCCACCCACACCATGCCGTGCTGGGCGGCATGGATGGCCAGATAGAGCAGGGTGCCCTGTTTGTCGCCGCTGGGGGAGCTGGAGTGGGTGAACCCAGCGGCAATTTTGTCCTGCCACTGCTGCACAAACCAGGCGGAGCTGGCCGCATCAATGAAGGCTTTGAACTGGGCCGCAACACCGCCCATGTAGGTGGGTGAGCCAAACACAATGGCGTCGGCCTGGGCCAGGCGAGCCATCACCGCGTCGTCTTGCCACCGTCCGGCGGTGATCTGCTCACCGGTGATGCGCAACAGGTCTGGGGTGTGGCCGGTGGCGCTTACCCCAGCGGCGATTGCCTCCGCCATCAGATGGGTGTGGCCACCGCCCGAGAAGTAAACAATGGCAATGGTTGACATAGGAAATACCGCAGCAAGTTACGTCTAGATACTAAAAGTAACTACTTACTAGAGTAAAGTAGAAACCTTGAGGTAACTACCAGCGCTAGAGCGTTTAACTATGGTTCAACCTAACGGCGATCGCAACCCCTGCCCTGTCAGCCTGCTGATGAATATGCTCTCGGGGCCCTGGACAATGTACATTCTCTGGACCCTGTCTACCGCTGGGCCCACCCGGTTTGGGGTGCTGCGGCGGCAGGTGGAGGGTATCTCTACCAAAATGCTCACCGAGCGCCTGCGTCTGCTGGAGCGGGAGGGCATTGTGGATCGCCACTACGAGCCGACGGTGCCGCCCCAGGTCACCTACAGCCTGACCGATCGGGCCGGAGAGTTGGTCGCCATTCTCGACCAGCTCAATGACCTGGCCCAGCGCTGGTACGGGGCCGGGCCAGGATGCGCTGCCTCCAATGGTGCTGCCCTCAATAGTGCTGTCTTCAATGGCGCTGCCCCCAATGGCGCTGTCTCCAATGGCGCTGCCTCCAATGGCGCTGCCTCCAATGGCGCCACCCCAGAACCGGCTCAACCCCTAGCGGAAGCTACAGTTTTGCTTTAGCGCCACCTTGAGCAGGCTCTTGTACTCGCGATCGCCGACGACGTAGGCCCCAAACCGCTCCAGGTGGGGGTTCATCATTTGGGCATCGAACAGGGCAAAGTGGCGCTGGCGCAGGTGCTCAACCAGCTTGACCATGGCTACCTTAGAGCCTTCGGAAATGCGAAAAAACATTGACTCGCCAATAAAGGCACCGCCAATCACCAGGCCCAAAATGCCCCCGGCTAGCTCATCGCCCTGCCAGGTTTCATAGCTGTAGGCCCAGCCCGCCTGGTAGAGCTCGATGTAGACCTGCCTGAGCTCGGCGGAGATCCAGGTGGTGTCGCGGTCGGCGCAGCCGTCGACTACCGCCTCAAAGGCCTGGTTGATGGCGACCCGAAAGCGGTTTTGGTTGAGCGATCGCCGCAGGGACTTGGGGTAGCGAAACCGATCGTCTAGCGGAATGAGCGTGCGCTGGCGGCTGGAATACCAGCCCAGGGCTTCCCCTTCGCCGTCGGCCATTAAAAAATATCCTTGGGAATATCCACGAATAATGGCATCCAGGTCGTACTTGGTGGGAATCACAGTGGTGTGTCAGGGAATAGGCGGGTGATGATTCTTTACGCTCGAGGACTTTCGGCCTGAGCCCGGAAACTAAGGCGGTAGTATTGAGTGTACAGAAGGTTTTCCCAGGTTGCCTCAGGCGTTTAACCGATGACTGAACCCCTTGACTCCATTATGCTGCCGCCCCCGGAGGACGCTCAACAGGAGGGCCGGTGGCTAGAGGCGGCGCTGCTCACCTGGCTCAATGCTGAATATCTGCCGGAGCCAGCCAACCAGACCATTGCGGCGCGGGCTTCCCAGGTGTTTGTCCGCCAGCGCATGGAGGGCGAGAACGACGTGGGCTGTCTGGTGATGGCGATTTTGACTGAAATGCAGTCCTTTGACTTTTCGGAGAGTTTTTACGGCGAGTTTGCGGTGGCCAATGCCGTGGGCGACTTGCTGTTTGACAGCCTGGGCATCGATCGCTGCTGTGGGCGCTCTACTACGCTCGAGACCAGCCGCCTGGGAACGCGCCCGGGCAGCTCGGAGCTGGGGGCCTAGCTCGGGAAACCCGTGGTCTGTCAAGCCTGAATTTGCAGATGGGGTGTGCGATCGCAGCACCCCACCCAGCTAGCTCTGTGGAGCCATGGCGGATTGCCAACAGAGAAGGGGTGTGGACAGCATCCACACCCCTGAGCAAGTATTTGAGCCAGAACCGGCTGCTACCAGCTCGACTTGACAACGCCGGGCAGCAGACCCTGGTGAGCCATTTCGCGCAGCTTGTTGCGGCAGAGGCCAAAGTCGCGGTAGTAGCCACGGGGGCGACCGGTCAGCCAGCAGCGATTGTGCAGGCGAGTGGGCGCGCTGTTGCGGGGAAGTTGCTGAATTTTGCGGTGAATTGCCACTCTCTCTTGCTGGTTGCTGGCACTGTTGAACTCTTCTAACAGCGCTTCACGCTTTTTGGCGTACTGCTCAACCAGCTTTTCCCGCTTGCGCTCCCGCGCAATCATGCTTTTCTTAGCCATTTGGTTTCTCTAGTCGTAAGACCTTTTTATCACAGACACAGTCTACTACTATACGTGACTTGAGCCAGGAGAGTAAACCCCAGGGGAGATTTTGTGGCGATGGTGGGGTGAACGGAATTTGGGCCTGGCGGGTTTGACGCCAGCCGACTGGGGGGTAAAGAGGTCTCGGTTTAGAGGGTTCGGTTTTCTGCCCTCGGAGGGGGGCTGCTGCCCCGCTACAGTGGAGCGGAAGGATTTTATTGCCGCTGAAGTATAGCCCTGGGAGGCGTTGCGATGACAAGCTTGATCACCTGGATTTTCTTTGCCTGGGCCATTGGCATTATGGTGGTGCAGTTGGTTAGCTAACCCCTAGGCGTTACCCTATGTCTGCCCTTGCCCAGATCCCTGTCTACACGGCCCCGAGCGATCGCTTTGTCTACACGCCGCCTGCTGCTGTCCGGGGGTTGCGCCGCATTGTGGTGAAGCCCAACCTGGGCTATCCGGTGGGGCCGCCCGCAACGGTGAGCATGGCGGTGCTGGGGGAGGTGCTGCGGGGGGTGCGATCGCACAACCCCGCCGCCGAGATTTTCATCGTTGAAGGGGTCTGCTCGAAGGTGGCCTTCGACCCGATCATGGCCAAGCTCGGCGTTCACTCGCTGCTGAGCGACGGGGTGCAGCTGCTCAACGCCGACGAGCTAGAGCTGGCCGAATACCCCAACCGCTCCCCCCAGCCGGTGCGGTTTAAAACCATGTGGGCCCCCAGACTGCTGCAAGAGGTTGACTGCTGCCTGTCGGTCAGCGCCTTCAAACGCACCCAGCTCAAGGGTCTGCCGCTGATTTCGGCCTCGCTCAAAAACCTCTACGGGCTGTTTCCCCGCGCCCGGTACAAGGCCCGCAGCATCAGTTCGCGGGGGCAGCTGCACCGGCCCTCGGTACCGCTGGTGCTGCAAGATGTGTACCACACCCTGGGCCACTACTTTGCCGGGGGCGTGGTAGACGGCACCCAAAAATTTGTCAGCCGCGACTGGCAGCCCGATCGCGGCGATGGAATTCCCCTGGGCCAGGTGATCTGGGGCGACAGCCTGCTGGCGGTAGACCGCACGGCCTGCCAGGTGGGCCAGGAAGCCATTCCCGACTACATCACGGCCCTGGATACAGCCACGCCTTAACAATGGGCTAGTGCAATGTCAATAGTAGAAATTAGGGTTCCTGTAGGTTGGGTGAAACGCAGTGAAACCCAACGCCAGAGCTAATTTTGTTGGGTTCTGCTATCGCGCCACCCAACCTACAAATTTAGGATTGACAGAGCACTAGCGCGAAAAGATAAAGGTGGGGGCCACATCTTCGGGGCGGTAGCCCGCCGCCAGGCACTGGGTCATCGACTCGGCCAGGGCGAGGTCGGCGGCGGTGGCCACCCCCACCACACAGTCGGCGTAGCGCTCCGGCAAAATACTGCGGCGACAGTTGTTGAGCACCGGGGTGGAGCTGGCCACCTCAAGCCCCTGGTGAATGTCGCTGACGCAGGTGGCCAGCTCCTGGGGGCGACGGTCGCTCTGGCAGGCCACCAGGGCCTGGTCGGCATCCACATCGGCGACGCCGACAACATCCACGGTGCAGCTGGCCAGATCCACCGGGTGCAGCGCCTGGCCGCAGGCCCCGGCGGCGGCGGTTGGGTCTATACCAGCCCCGATCAGGCTGCTGGTGCAGCGTTCAAAGTCGTTGGCCAGGGCCGCTGGGGCCGAGAGCAGCACCAGCGGCGCGGCCAGCCCGGCAATTGCGGCAAACGGTATTACAGAGCACTGGCGGCGCGTAGCGGAAACAACAAAATGAACCATAACAGAACGTTAAAGGTTATATCGCTTGGTTAACGGGCGTAATCAAGGGTTACGGGCTGTTGATCAATTAATTACAGAGAATTAATTCAGCAGGGTTAGTCTGGGTTGGCATTGGGTAACGCCGATACCACCACCTTGAATGTTTCTGGTCGTTGAATCTTCTACAGTGAAGAGTAGCAGGAAAAACTCAATTGCGTGACGCAGAGGTTAAGGCAGTATGCACCTGAGTGACATAACTCACCCCAATCAACTCCACGGTCTATCGATTCGCCAGCTTGAGGACGTGGCCCGCCAGATTCGCGAAAAGCATCTGGAGACCGTGGCGGCGAGCGGGGGGCACTTGGGCCCGGGGCTGGGGGTAGTCGAGCTCACCCTGGCTCTCTACCAGACCCTTGACCTCGACCGCGACAAAGTCACCTGGGATGTGGGTCACCAGGCCTACCCCCACAAGCTGATTACGGGCCGCTACCACGACTTTCACACCCTGCGCCAAAAAGATGGGGTGGCGGGCTACCTGAAGCGCAGCGAGAGCAAGTTTGACCACTTTGGGGCGGGCCACGCCTCCACCAGTATTTCGGCGGCCCTGGGCATGGCCATGGCCCGCGACCTGGCCGGCGACAACTACAAGGTGGCGGCCATCATTGGCGACGGGGCCCTCACCGGCGGCATGGCCCTGGAGGCGATCAACCACGCGGGCCATCTGCCCCACACCAACCTGCTGGTGGTGCTCAACGACAACGAAATGTCGATTTCGCCCAACGTGGGGGCCATTCCGCGCTATCTCAACAAAATGCGCCTCAGCCCGCCAGTGCAGTTTCTCACCGACAACCTCGAAGAGCAGTTCAAGCATCTGCCCTTTGTAGGGGAGTCGCTGTCGCCCGAGCTTGACCGGGTCAAAGAGGGCATGAAGCGGCTGGCGGTGCCCAAGGTGGGGGCCGTGTTTGAGGAACTGGGCTTTACCTACATGGGGCCGGTGGATGGCCACAACCTGCAAGAGCTGATCGCCACCTTTAAAGAGGCCCACAAGCACACCGGCCCCGTGCTGGTCCATGTGGCCACCACCAAGGGCAAGGGATATGCGATCGCAGAAAAAGACCAGGTCGGCTACCACGCCCAGTCGCCCTTTAACCTCTCCACCGGCAAGGGCATTCCCTCGACCAAGCCCAAACCCCCCAGCTACTCCAAGGTGTTTGCCGAAACCCTGATCAAGCTGGCTGAAGACAACCCCAAAATCGTCGGCATCACCGCCGCCATGGCCACCGGTACCGGCCTCGATAAACTCCAGCAGGCCCTGCCCAAGCAGTACATCGACGTGGGCATTGCCGAGCAGCACGCCGTCACCCTGGCGGCGGGTCTGGCCTGCGAGGGCATGCGCCCGGTGGCGGCCATCTACTCCACCTTCCTCCAGCGCGGCTTTGACCAGATCGTCCACGATGTCTGCATTCAAAAGCTGCCGGTGTTCTTCTGCCTCGACCGGGCGGGCATTGTCGGGGCCGACGGGCCCACCCACCAGGGCCTCTACGACATCGCCTACCTGCGCTGCATTCCCAACATCGTGCTGATGGCCCCCAAGGACGAGGCCGAGATGCAGCGCATGATCGTGACCGGCATTGACTACAAAGCCGGGGCGATCGCCATGCGCTACCCCCGGGGCAGCGGCTACGGTGCCCCCCTGATGGAAGAGGGCTGGGAACCCCTGCCCATCGGCCAGGCCGAGGTGCTGCGCCAGGGCGACGATGTGCTGCTGCTGGGCTACGGCTCGATGGTCTACCCGGCCATGCAGACCGCCGAAATCCTCAGCGAGCACGGCATTGAGGCTACGGTGGTCAACGCCCGCTTTGCCAAACCCCTCGACGAGGCGCTGATTTTGCCCCTGGCGCGGGAAATCGGCAAGGTGGTCACGTTCGAAGAGGGCTGCCTGATGGGCGGCTTTGGCTCCGCCGTGGCGGAGTCGATTCTCGATGCCCAGGTGCCGGCTCGGGTGCTGCGCATCGGCGTGCCCGATGTGCTGGTCGATCACGCCACCCCCGACCAGTCGAAGGCGGCCCTGGGGCTCACCCCGCCCCAGATGGCGGAGCGCATTCTGGCCACCTACCAGGTGGAGGCCCCGGCGCTGGTCAGCTAGCCAGCGCCAATGTCTCGGGTGGCGGCATCGGTGCCGCCACCCGAGACAATTTTTTTAGCCCAGATTTTAGCTCCTTGCGTGGGATGGAGAGGTGCGATCGCACCACAACAGAGAAAAACAATCTTTACCCCAGTCACCTTGATAAGGCGATAGGGAAACCAGAGATATTTCTGCGGCCAGAGTGTTGTTTACCGTGACCGTCTAGCCATGCCAGCCCAGCCAAAAACCAGACCCCTCGGAGAAATGTTGCAACGGGCCGGGCTGCTCTCCCCGGCACAGCTCGATGTGGTGCTTCAGGATCAGCAATGGCAGCCCGATCTGAGAATAGGGGACATTCTGGAGCTGCGGGGGTGGGTCAAGCGCGACGCCATCGAATTTTTCGCCGAACAGTGGCCGCAGCTCGCCAACGGCGCTCGGGAACACCCGATTGGCTATTATTTTCAGCAGGCGGGGCTGCTCAGCGCTCAGCAGGTAGAGGCCCTGCTGCAAGAGCAGGCCCAAGCAGGCCTGAGAATCGGGGCGCTGGCAGTTTTGCGCGGCTGGCTTTCCCAGGAGACCCTTGACTGGTTTTTGCGATCGCTGGCACCCGAGGAGTCTGCATCCTCCGCCTTTATCAAGCGGCGGCAATCGCATGATGGCCCGTCCGGGCCGGGCTCTGACTATCGCACCAGCCCTGCTGGTCAGGCGCGGCCAGCACCGCAGGCTCGTCAGGCACAACCCAGACCGCCCAAGCCGGTTGTAGACCCGCCTGCTAAGGAGCCCACCCAGCCCAGTCGGGATGACATTTCCTGGGTTGACTGAGCGAGACAGTGGCAAAGCTACGGGCATTGTTCACCCTGCTCTTTACTTTCCATACCAACGAAACTGTTACAAGAGTCGCCTAATTTACTAGGGCTCCTATCAAACCAAAACCCTAGCCGTGAAATCAGCAGCCGTTGAATTAGTCAAACGCCAGCAGGCGCAGATTGCAGAACTGTGTCGCCTCAACCAGGTTGCTCGGCTCAACCTCTTTGGCTCTGCCACCCGGCCCAACTTCAACCCTCAGACCCGCAATTTCGATTTTCCAGTTGAGTTCGCCATCGATAACCCTAACGGTGCTGCCGATCGCTTCCTTGGCCTCAAAAAAGGGCTATCCGCTACCCTGGGCTATCCAGTAGATTAGTAGGCTTGGTAGATCTAAAGGCAGCAAAGAACCCCTATTTCTTGCAAGCAATCGCCCCAGATCGCCTGACTATCTATGGACATTGAAGTTCAGCGGTATC
Organism: Nodosilinea sp.; assembly: GCA_035466075.1. Lineage (GTDB taxonomy): Bacteria > Cyanobacteriota > Cyanobacteriia > Phormidesmidales > Phormidesmidaceae > Nodosilinea. The sequence continues at coordinate 11,144 of DATIVG010000057.1, forward strand.
TCTACGACATTCAAGGGGCGACCGGGTCGCAGCGGATTTCGACCATGAAGCCGTCGGGGTCGTAGAAGTAGACGCCGCGCCCGGTGGGGCGGGTGACGGGGCCGTGGGCAATGGAGATGTCGTTGGCCTCCAGCACCGCCAAGGCCTGGTCAAACTGGCCGGGGTCAATGTCAAAGGCCAGGTGGTAGGCGCGGGTAAAGGATTTTTCGGGGTCGGGATCGGGTGGCTCCAGGTCGGGGGCCCCAAACAGATCGAGAATCAGGCCATCGGGGGTGACGAAGTTAGCCACTTTGCCGGTGGCCACCAGGTCTTTGAGGGTGTCGTCTACCTCGTCGCCGGTTAGTTCTTTCAGCCCCAGCAGCCCGCCGTAGAAGCGTCGGGAGGCCTCCATATCTTTCACATTTAGCGCCAGGTGGTGGATGCGGCGCAGCTGGCCGGGGACTAGGGCGATTAACGGGGCGGTTAGCGGTGCAGGGCTGGTGCTCATGGGCGGGGTTCGAGCCTAGGGCGAATTATGATGTGATTATAGAAAACCTACTGCGTTCAACCCTGCCGCCATCGCTGACCAAACCCTCGAACTCACCGTTGATTTCCCTGACCCAGAGCGGCTCGATCGCTGGCTCACGGCCAACGTCAAGGAACTGTCACGCAACCGCGTGCAAAAGCTGATCGACTGGGAGTATGTGCAGGTCAACGGCCAGCTCTGCACCAATAAGAAAGCGGCGGTGCAGGCGGGCGATCGCGTTCAGCTCACCATTCCTGAGGCTCGACCGCTGGAGCTAGCGGCGGAGGCGATTCCCCTGGAGGTTCTCTACGAAGATGAGCATTTGATTATTGTCAACAAGCCGGCGGGGCTGGTGGTGCACCCGGCCCCCGGCAACATGAGCGGCACCCTGGTGAATGCGGTGCTGGCCCACTGCGGTGAGCAGCTGTTGGGCATTGGTGGGGTGCAGCGCCCCGGCATTGTGCACCGGCTAGATAAGGACACCACGGGAGCCATTGTGGTGGCTAAAACCGATCTGGCCCACAGCGACCTCCAGGCGCAGATGAAGGCTAAGACGGCCCGCCGGGAGTATCTGGGGGTGGTCTATGGGGCACCCAAGGCTGAGTCTGGCACCATTGATGCGCCCCTGGGCCGCCACCCGATCGATCGCAAAAAAAATGCTGTCGTTCCCCTGGAGAAGGGGCGCGTTGCCGTCACCCATTGGCAGATGGAGGAGCGCCTGGGCAATTTCTCGCTGCTGCGCTTTCGCCTGGAGACGGGGCGGACGCACCAAATTCGTGTGCACAGTACCCATGTCGGCCACCCGATTGTTGGCGATCTGACCTACGGCGCGGGGCGCGATGTGGGGGTAAATCTGCCGGGGCAGGCTCTCCATGCCGAGCGATTGGAGCTGCGGCATCCGGCCACGGGGGAGCTGGTGGTTGCGATCGCACCCCTACCGGCCCACTTTCTCAAACTGCTCACCGTGCTCAGAAGCCGATTGTGAAGCCGCCGTTTTTTCGGGTGCATGCTGTTCTGGCCAGGGGGCAACCGCTTAGCTGGCGGTAGATCCCTGGGGCGGCTATAGTGGCGTCATCATGGATGGTAGCCCCGTGCGTGCCGCTATTCATCTGGCAGGGGTGGGCCGTAAAATCCATGCCCGCCCGCCAGCCGTACTGTTGACAGTGCCGCTGTTTCTGTTGCGACCCTTGCTGTAATCTTCTTTTCCCCTCCCGTGCCATGGTGAAGCCAAAGCTTCCTTCGTTGTCCCCCTCTTCGCACCGCTGTATCGTCTGTCCTCGCCATTGGTGGGTCGGCCTGGGGGGAGGTGCGATCGCGGCCACTCTCCTCACCGCCACCCTTGCGCCCGCCCAGGCTTTGCCCCACCCCCTGCCCGTCCTTACCGTAGCCCAGGCTAGTTCTGCCCCGGCTGAGCCCACCATTCCACCGCTGCCCGAGGCCATACCCGAAAGCATCAGCCCCGCCGAAGCGGGGATTGTCAGCCCCAGCCCCGACCCCGGCGACGACGTGGGGGTGGGCCATCTGCGCCCCGCCGACCTCAGCTCCCTAGATGGCAACAACGGGCCCAATAGCCCCCTGCTCAACGCCAACTGGCTGCGGGGGGTAGCCCTGCCCATCTACCCCAGCCCCGAGAGTGAGCACTGGGGCTGGCTGGTCAACGGCTGGCTGATTCCCAACGACGGCACCCCCATCGCCGTTGGCCGCGATGCCACCTTTTCCATGGTGCGCACCGATCGCCGCCTCTACACCTTTCCGGTGCTGGAAATCCGCCCCGACGGCTGGTTTCGCTTTCAGTACACCCCCGCTGGCAGCGCCTGGGCCCACCGCTCCCACCTCGACCTGGGGGCCTTAGAGCTCACCGTAGAAACCTGGGAAGCCTACCTGCCAGATGCCCTGCGCGTCGAGTTTCGACGACCTGGCCTGTCGCAGCCCATGCGCCTTGGCCCCAGCAGCAGCGCCCCGCTTCAGGCCCTGGTGGGGCCCAACAGCATCATTCAGCCCATGGCCATGGAAGGCGACTGGCTGCGTGTCCGCGTCACCCAACCGGCGCTGGGCTGCGCGCCCCTGCCCGGCTCTAGCACGGCGGAGGGCTGGGTGCGCTGGCGCAGCGAGAGCGCTATGCCGCTGGTTTGGTTCCCCGCCAGTCAGTGCTGAGCCGCGCCTGCCTGCCGCAGCCCCAGCCATTCCAGTTGGTTAGCCCGGCAGGCGCTCTAAGAGCCGCTGGAGGCGAATTTTAGCCAGTACGTAGGGGGGAAACTGGTAATGCTCCGCCACCAGCCAGCTCACCATGGTGCCGTGGGCCAGCAGCGTGCCCAGTGCCCAGGCCAAAGACCAGCTGATTCCGGCCCCCTCATCCAGGGGGGGAAACACGTAGCCCCCCAGCGCCACAATGCCCGCCGGAAAGATCACCAGCCCCAGCCCCACCAACCACAGAGTGATCGTCACATCGCTGCGGGTTTGATATAGGGGTTGCCAGCGCCAGCCCTGCCAGCGCCAGCCCATGGGCTGCAACCCATCCACCACATGCACGGTTTGCTGATCCAGATTGACGTCCAGAATATGGCGGCAAAAGTTGCAGGCGTAGGCATCCATTAGCGTCATCGGCTCGATCTGCCCGTGGCGACACACCGGGCACTCGTAGGATTCAGCCCCATCTAGGCAGAGCAGTCGGTGGGCTCGCCGCCCGCCCGCCGTATCACCAATTCCCATAGGTCACCTTGGTCCCCTAACCCCTGCCGCCAGCAAAGCCGCAAAAAAACATGTCGCAGAAAACCACTGGTTCTGCCACCTACATATCAGCCCCAAACCCCAGGATTTGGCGCGAACTTAAACAAAACTTCGCTTTAGGCGGCGGTCGGCGCTGCTGAACTGAGGCATGAAATTGAACCAGGGCAAACAACCGTTTGCCCTAGGCAAGCCATTGACTATTGACCTAAGATTCAGCCACACCGGCCCGTCTAACTCTTCAAAGATCCCTACAGCGAACTCACCATGGCGGCACCCACGGTGCGGGTGTAGTCTCTGCCGTCGTAGGTCAGCACCACCAGGGGCTCCTGGCCAGACATATCCACCGACTTGACCCTAATCCGGCCACCGGCCAGGGTGTCTCCCTGGGAAACGCGGCGGCTGACGGTGCTGCCCGGCTCGGTGATGATGACGCTGACCCCGCTGCCCAGCTGCACCACCCCACTCACCACCACTTGATCGACTAAATTCTGGAACGCAGGGCTGCCGGTGGGGGCCACCGCCACTGCGGTGGGGCTCGGCGGGGCACTGCCGGGCAGGAAGGGCGCGGGCAGGGTTGGCAGGGCTACGGCCTGGGGCAGCGGCGGCAGGCTCTGGGTCGCGCTCACGGGCACCGTGGGCAGGCCCTGGCTGGCAGGGCTAGGCGGCACCGGGGTTAAAACTGTGGCCGTGGTGGCGGGGCGGGGCGCTCGGGGGCCCGGCAGCATCACCGAGGCAAAGGGGTCGGGGCGACCGGCCACCACGGCGTCTACGCGGGCCTGGGGAGATGTGGAGCGCAGCAGGCTGGGGTCGGCCAGCCGGAGGGGTAGCGATGCCTGGAAGAAGGGCTGCGACTCAAAGGGGGTGGCGGCTTCTCCGGTGGCGGGCACCAGGGCCTCACCGCCGTTGGCCTCCCCACCGTTGAGGGGGTCGGGGCTGCCAGCTACCTCCCCCTGGGGGGCAGGGCGGCTAGCGCTCTCCTGCGGGTCGGTCATGGTCAGCTTGAGGATGGCTCCGCCGGTCACCGCCAGCAGGAGACCAGCTGCGATCGCACCATAGAGCTTCGGGCCTTGCCAGGTCTGGCGCCCTTGGTTGTCACCTGGGTTGTCACGTTTGATCGGCCTGGCAGAGTAAGTCATCGGAGCATTTCCCCACAAGTTCACCCTACATTAGCGAATTCTCCAGAAAATGGAGCACTTCGGGTACTAACTGCGGCGGGGCTACGGCGGTCTGCCTGGGGGCAAAGCCCGATCTAGGCGCTGGGTCGGCGCTGGTGCAGGGCCTGGAGCTGAAGCAGCAGGGCCTCTGCCTCGGCTTGCAGGTGCAGCAGCTCCACCTGTTGGTTGGGGGGGTAAGGCGATTGGCGCACTTCAATCCAGCAAATCTTGTCGTCTGCGGCGGGGCTGGTTTCGCGCTGGGCCTCGGCAGCCCCAGATAAAGCAGGCGCCCCGTCGGTTACGGCTGCTAGGGGGGAGGTAGAGCGATCCAAGGGGGCATTCATTGGCGATTTCTTATAGAGAATTGTACTCAGTCAGAAAGTTAAGACATTTTAACCCGGCTGTCTAGGGGACAATCTTAAACCAGCGGCCCTGGGGCGGCGGCGCGGCGCAGGGGCAGTTTGCCAATTGGCCGCTCGCTGTGGGCGATTGCCCAGGGCAAATCTGGGCTTCTTGATCCGCTGGGGTGTGAGCTCACGGTAAACTAGGGTACACAAAAGGCTGAGCTGACTGGGCTCCTGTCGATGGCCCTCGGCATCAGCCCTCTACTACCGCCAACCCACCGTGACCATAAGCCTAAATTCTGCCGCTCGATCAACTTCTCGGCCCAGCCCCACGGGGCTACAGCCCTGGCCTGGGCTGATTGAGGCCTACCGCTCCTACCTGCCGGTGTCAGCGCAAACCCCGGTGGTGACCCTGTGTGAGGGCAATACGCCCCTGATTCCCATGCCGGTTTTGGCGCAGCACATCGGCAAAGATGTGAGCGTCTGGGTCAAATACGACGGCCTCAACCCCACCGGCAGCTTCAAGGACCGGGGCATGACCATGGCTATTTCTAAGGCCAAGGAGGCCGGGGCTGAGGCGGTGATCTGCGCCAGCACGGGCAACACCTCGGCGGCGGCGGCGGCCTACGCCCGGCGTGGGGGAATGCGCGCCTTTGTGCTGATTCCCGATGGCTATGTGGCCCTGGGCAAGCTGGCCCAGGCGCTGCTCTACGGGGCCGAGGTGCTGGCGATTAACGGCAACTTTGATGACGCCCTCACCATGGTGCGGGAGCTGGCCCAAAACTACCCAATCACCCTGGTGAATTCGGTGAATCCCTACCGGCTGGAGGGGCAAAAAACCGGGGCCTTTGAGATTGTCGATGGGCTGGGCGACGCCCCAGACTGGCTGTGCATTCCGGTGGGGAATGCGGGCAATATTACGGCCTACTGGATGGGCTTTTGCGAATACCATCAGCAGCGCAAATGCAGCCGCCTGCCGCAGATGATGGGGTTTCAGGCCGCTGGAGCGGCTCCTTTGGTAAACGGCCATGTGGTGCGAGACCCCCAAACCCTGGCGACGGCCATTCGCATTGGCAATCCGGCTAGCTGGCAAAAGGCTGAGGCCGTGCGCGATGCCAGCCAGGGCTCGTTTCATGCGGTCACCGATGCCGAAATTCTCGATGCCTACCGGCTGCTGGCCCTGGAGGGGGTGTTTTGCGAACCGGCCAGCGCGGCGTCGGTGGCTGGGCTGCTGAAGGTGAAGGATCAGGTGCCCGCTGGGGCCAACATTGTGTGCGTGCTCACCGGCAACGGCTTGAAAGACCCGGATACTGCGATCGCACATAGCAACAACCAGGTCAAAGGCGGCCTCGCCCCCGACCCGGCGATCCTGGCCCAGGCCATGGGGTTCTAGGGGCCCCATGGCCCAGCTGGCCCCGCCGCCCAACAAATCCCCGGCGGCATCCGGAATGCCGGGCCACCGCCCTGTAATTACCTGAGAGGAATGTGAACCGCGTTCAACCTCCTTCAAAACAACAACGACCCCTAGCCTCGACCCTGTGCCGGGGCTTTTTTGTGCGATCGCAGCTGATCCCCCCAGCTCCTTGCCCCTGCCGCCGCTAGCGACCTGGCTCCGCCACCAGCGGATCCGAGGTTGGCCAATCGGCTTTAGTCGGCAGCCAGATCGCCCGCAGCCGCTCCAAAAAAGCGTAGACCGGCGGCGATAGCAGCGCATCCCGCAGCACAATTACCCCAATCACGCGCTCCAGGGGCTCCGGCAGCTCAGCCACCTCCAGCCCCGGGGGAATGGGTTCCGCCGCCAGAGCCGCCATAATGGTCGCCCCCAGCCCCCGCTCCACCATGCTCAAAATCGTCGAATCCTCCCGCACCGCGTAGGCCGGGTGGAGCTGCTGCCCGCAGCGTTGCAGCAACCGCTCCAGGTGCTGGCGGTCGCCATCCTCACCGGGGGTCAAAATCAGCGGGTAGGCGGCCAGCTCCGCCCAGCTCAGGGGCTGGGTGCGGGGCTGGGGGCCGGGGGGCAGCAGCACAATGTAGCGATCGCGCAGCAGTTCCCACTGGTCAAACTCAGGGCGGCTGGGCAGGTAGGTAAAGCCGACGTCGGCCCGTCCCTGGCGCAGGTCATCCTCCACCATTTCGTAGTGAAATTTTTCGTCAATGGCGATCGCCACCCCCGGGTACTGCTGCCGAAACTGGTGAATGACCTCCGGCAAAATGTGGGTGGCCACGCTGCGGAAGGCGGCAATGCGCACCTCGCCGGTCTGCAACCCCTTGGCCTGCTCCGCTTTTTGGCAGAGGCTGTGCAGCGATCGCAGCACCTGCCGCGCCTCCTCCGTGATTTGTTCACCCACCGGGGTCAGCACCGCCCCCTGGCGGCCCCGGTTGAGCAGCAGCACGCCCAGCTCCTCCTCCAGGGTGGCAATGGCGTGGCTCACCGCCGACTGCGAGAGCTCCATATGGAGCGCCGCTTCACTAAAGGAGCCCTGATCGGCAATGGCCACCAGCGCCCGCAGCTGAGACAGTTTAAGGCGGTGGGGGTCAGCTTTAGCCATAGCGCCGTCCTCAGCAAGATAGATAAGCTAGACACTAGCGCTGATCGACCGAGGACGAAAGCCATTCCCCTATATTTTTTGCCCCTGGGCCAGCTCGCCGCCGCCGTGGCTACAGCTGCCCCCCGGCACCCAGCTGACCCCAACGCCGCTGGCCGACACCGGGGTTTAGGTTGTCTCAGTAGTTTTTTTGACTAGATTGCTGATTTGCCTACGCAAACTTCATCGACTAACCGTGGCATTTACTCAGGTGCTTGCCCCGCGAGTTGACTAGATTGGAGCCAGGCTGGGCCAGTCTTAACGACCCCAACCACCGCTAGCCATAGAGGCTGTGCCGATAGGCTAGGGGCGGTTTGACTCAGCCGAGGCCCTCCCCCGTGGCGGGTATGTTATGTAACCACACTTAAACCACTAACTCAGTAATAGGTATCAGGAGATGTTTATTAACCGTCACCTCTTAGGGTCTGGGATTGCGGCGGCAGCGGTGCTGTCCATTGGCGCTGTGGCTACGGCCCCCGCCCAAGCTCAGCTGCCCGCTGCCAGTCTCAGCCCCGATGAATTTTCAACCGACCTGGGGTTTGACAACCTCAAGTCGCTCAACGCGCTTGAGCCCTCCGCCACCCTGGAGGAGCTGAAAAAGCTGATTAACAATGAAGCCAATGCCCTATCTCAGAGCTTCCTGGCCCAGTACCAGCTCGACACCAGCAAGCTGTTTTGGAACGGCGTTGACCCGGTGGAAGTCTACTTCATCAACGAAGGGGCGGGCTATCGCAACCAGCTCTTTTATACGGCCACCGATGGGGCGGGCGGCCTGACCGGCAGCGGCAAGATCTTCGACGATATCTCCTCTGCCGACAGCAAGCTGAGCGAAAAGAACGGCCCGCTGACCCTGGGCCAGGGGGTGAGTCTGGGTGGGTTTGTCGGGGCCACCCAGCTCGACTTTTTGATCAAGTCGAACGGCAAGAATGGCGGCAGCACCATGCTGGGCACCAATGCGGCGGCCAACCCCTACGGGCTTCAGCACGTGGTGGCGTTTCAGCACAACGACTGGACGATTCTTGGGTTTGAGGACATTGTTGGCGGCGGCGACCTCGACTACAACGATGTGATCTTTGCCGTACGCGGCATTCAGGAGGGCGCGCCGGCTGCCGATGTGCCCGAGCCCTCGGCCCTGCTGGGCCTGCTGGTGCTCGGTATCGGCGGCTTCACGACCCTGCGCCGCCGCCCCCTGGCCGAACAGTAGGGTTGGACAGCCAGCATGGGCGTACTGGCCTGGGCCGACGGTTGGGTGCCGATGGATGATTTGGCGCCGACGGTTGGATGCAATAGCTGGTGAATATCGGTGGGAGGTAGGTATCTGCCTCCCATTTTTTTGGCCTGTTGTTGGGGCCTGGGCTAGGGCGGCGCGATGAGAGCGGCGATGGAGTCGGCGGTGAGCTCAGTGACTTGGCTAATCACCGCCGCGGCCCCGGCCCGGTGCAGGTCTTCGGTGTAGGCCTGGCGGTAGCTGTCTGCCTTGAGCACCACGTGGGGGGGCAGCACCCCCACCCCCAGCCACCGCCGCTGCGGCCCGGCCTGGGCAGTGGCCTGGACAATGGTTTGCATATCGGCCACCGTATCGCCCGCGTAGATGACCGGCAGGTCGGGGGGCAGCTGATCGCGCTGGGTGAGCTGCTCGACCACCGTCAGCAGCCCCGTCGGGTCGGGTTTGCCGGGGGCATCTTCCATGGCGACCAGCAGAGGGTCGGGTAGCCCCAGGCGGCGCTCCAGCACAAAGCGGGCCGAGCCGCGGGTGGCACCGCTGAAAAATCCCCAGGCGATGCGATCGCGCCTTAACCTTTCAAAGTAGTCGGCCCCCACCAGCAGCGGCTCCTGGGTAATGTAGCCGGTCCACTGATCCGGATCGTCGGGGTTGGGGCCCCGGTAGCGCCGCTGAAAAAAGCCCACAATGTCGGTGTAGTCGAGGGACAGGGCTGCTCGCCCCTGGCCCTGGCCCTCAAAATAGCGATAGACCAGCTCCTGGGAGCCCTCCCAGTCGTTGTTCCACCGTCCTTCTCGCTTGAGGTCGTCGATATCTTCGGAAGAGGGGCGGTACTGGCCAGCGGTAAAGGCCTCTACGGTGTCGGCCAGGGCGCGGCGATAGGAGTTGCCGACATCCCGCAGCACGCCGTCGATGTCAAACACTGCGATCGCAACGGGGGTAGCCAAAGAGGTCATGGGATACAAACTTATGGTAGAGGCCAGGGAAGCAAGGTGGTAGACTTATAGACTGTAGTATTTTTGGAATTGCAGCGGAGGTCTACTTGTCCAGATTTGTCCTAAAAGTACTCTGGCTCGAAAAAGACGTTGCGCTGGCAGTTGATCAGGTGGTAGGCAAGGGCACCAGCCCGCTCACCTCTTACTTCTTCTGGCCCCGCAACGACGCCTGGGAACAAATGAAAACCGAGCTTGAAAGCAAGCCCTGGATCGAAGAGGAAGAGCGGGTTGATATTCTCAACCAGGCTACCGAGATTATCAACTATTGGCAGGAAGAAGGGAAAGGCAAGCCGTTGGCTGACGCCCAGCTGCGCTTCCCCGAAATCACCTTTACCGGTAGTTCGTGATTTTGGGCCGCCCAAGTCAGGGGTCAGACCGTCTGCATCCTCTGACTGAGCGCCATCTTGCATAAAAAGCCCCCTCGCTCAGCGAGGGGGCTTTTTATGTATCGGATGAGGTGCCAGAAATAGCCCGGCTACTTTAGACCACCGGCGGCCTGGAGCTTGGCGCGGGCGCGCTTGAGGCCCTGGCGCGCCTGAATCACAGCCTGCTTATCGTCGGCATCCACCTGTTCCAGGCGGGCTTCGGCCTCTTGATAGGCGGTCTGGGCCTTGGCGAGGTCAATGCTATCGCCCCGCTCAGCGCCGTTGACCAGGATGATCAATTCGTCGCTATCGACTTCGGCAAAGCCACCCATGAGCGCAATGGGCACCCACTCTTTTTCGGCCCGCAGCCGCATGACCCCGATGTCGAGGGCGGTCAGCAGCGGAGCGTGGCCAGCCAAAATGCCCAACTGGCCGGTGGTGCTAGGCAGAATGACTTCCTCTGCCTCAGCGTCCCAGACGGTTTTGTCTGGCGCAATTACACGAACGGTTAATGCCATAGCAAGGATGAAATAGGGACTATCACAGGATGTTTGGGGCAGAGACTAAGCCCTGCCCCAAACCGCAGGAGCTACTTCTCAGCCTTGATCTTTTCGGCTGCTTCGAGCACTTCTTCGATGCCGCCCTTGAGGTAGAAGCACTGCTCAGGAATCTCATCGAGCTCACCAGAGAGAATCTGGTTGAAGGCTTTGATGTTGTCTTCCAGCGAGACGTACTTGCCGGGGGCACCGGTGAAGACCTCGGCCACAAAGAAGGGCTGGGAGAGGAAACGCTCGATCTTCCGGGCGCGGGCCACGGTGAGACGGTCGTCTTCGGAGAGCTCGTCTAGACCCAGAATGGCAATGATGTCTTGCAGTTCTTTGTAGCGCTGCAGGGTGGACTGCACGGCGCGGGCGGTGCGGTAGTGCTCTTCACCCACAACGCTGGGCTGGAGCATGGTCGAGGCCGAGTCCAGGGGGTCTACGGCGGGGTAGATGCCCTTGGAGGCCAGGGCCCGCGACAGCACCGTGGTGGCGTCGAGGTGGGCAAAGGTGGTGGCCGGGGCGGGGTCGGTCAGGTCGTCCGCAGGCACGTATACGGCCTGAATGGAGGTGATTGACCCTTCCAGGGTGGAGGTAATGCGCTCCTGGAGGTCGCCCATGTCGGTACCCAGGGTGGGCTGGTAGCCTACCGCAGAGGGCATGCGACCCAGCAGTGCAGACACCTCAGAACCCGCTTGCACAAAGCGGAAGATGTTGTCGATAAACAGCAGCACGTCCTGCTTGTTGACGTCGCGGAAGTACTCGGCCATGGTGAGGGCCGACAGGGCGACGCGCATGCGGGCCCCAGGGGGCTCGTTCATCTGGCCGTAGACCAGGGCCACCTTCGACTTGCCGAGATCGTCGGCATTGATCACACCGGACTCGATAAATTCGTTGTAGAGGTCGTTGCCTTCGCGGGTGCGCTCGCCCACGCCGCCGAACACCGACACGCCGCCGTGCTCTTTAGCAATATTGTTGATCAGTTCTTGAATCAGTACGGTCTTGCCGACGCCCGCACCGCCAAACAGGCCGACCTTGCCGCCACGGCGGTAGGGAGCCAATAGGTCAATTACTTTAATGCCGGTTTCAAATACGGTGGGCTGGGTTTCCAGCTCGGTGAATTTGGGTGCTGACCGGTGGATAGGGGAGGTGGTATCGACGTTGACGGGGCCTTTTTCGTCTACCGGCTCACCCAGCACGTTGAAAATTCGCCCCAGGGTGGCCGCCCCGACGGGAACGCTAATGGGGGCGCCCGTGTCGACTGCTTTCATGCCCCGCACCAGGCCGTCGGTGGAGCTCATGGATACGGCTCGCACCTGGGAGTCGCCGAGCAGCTGCTGCACTTCGCAGGTGACAGCGACATCGTTGCCGGCGGGATTTGTGCCCTGAATTTTGAGGGCATTGTAGATCTTGGGCATTTCGCCCGCCGTAAACTTAATGTCTACAACCGGGCCAATGACCTGAGTGATGTAACCAACGTTTGCTTTTTCTGCTGTGGTGACCATGCTTGCGCCTATCTCGTATGATCAGCTGTTCTGGTCGCTTTATTGAGTGACTGCTACGTTTTAAAGCGCCATCATTCAGAGTATCACTAGAGTGTGACAGCCTACGCCGATCGGGCTGACTTTATCAAAGCCTTGGATTTATGGGTAGGAATGGTGGCTTGGGGCGCTCCGGCGGAGGGTTTTTCGCCTTAACCAAACCATCAAGTTGACTGGCTAAAATGCGCTGACTACAGACCTGGGGTGAGAGGCTACCGATGACTAAAGCTGACCTGGCGGAGCAGAGCGTTGACTTGGCGGATCCGCGCTACTACATCAACCGTGAGGTGAGCTGGCTGAGCTTTAACGAGCGGGTGCTGCATGAGGCCCTGGACCCGCGCACCCCGCTGCTGGAGCGGCTGAAGTTTTTGGCGATCTACAGCGCTAACCTGGATGAGTTTTTTATGGTGCGGATCTCCGGGGTGATGGAGCAGGCGGAGGCGGAGGTCTACCCGGAGACCCCTGACCAGATGGCGCCGACCAAGCAGCTGGAGGTGATGCGATCGCACCTGCTGGAGAAGGTCAAGCTGCAACACCAGACCTTTGAGCGCGACCTGCGCCCCGCCCTGGTTGAGCACGGGGTGTACCTGCAAAACTACCGCGACCTCACCCAGGAGCAGATTTTTTACCTGCGCGACTATTTTGAAAAGCGGATCTTTCCGGTGCTGACGCCCCTGAGTGTGGACCCATCGCACCCGTTTCCGCGGATGTCGAACCTGAGCCTCAATCTGGCGGTGCGGGTGGCCAACCCCGAGACCGGCATTGAGCGCTTTGCCCGGGTCAAGGTGCCCAGCAGCCTGCCCCGGTTTGTGGGCATGCCCGAGCCGCTGCGCACCTACCAGGATGCCCCCTGCGTGTGGATTGGGGTGCCCCTGGAGCAGGTGATTGCCGAAAACCTCAGCTATCTGTTCCCCGGCATGACGATCGTGGAGCACAACCTGTTTCGCATCACCCGCGACGCCGATTTTCCGGTGTTAGAAGATGAGGCCGACGACCTGCTGCTGGCGATTGAAAAAGAGATCAACAAGCGGCGGCTAGAGGGCTTTGTGTGTCGCCTGGAGGTGGAGCGGGCCATGGCCGCCGACCTGCGGGAGGGGTTGATGGGCGAGCTGAATGTGAGTAGCGATCGCGTCTACGAAATCGACGGGCTGCTCAACCTGAAGGATTTGTTTTTCTTTCTCTCGCTGCCCCTGCCCGCCCTGAAGGAAAAACCCTGGACGGCGCTGGTGCCCCCGCGCCTGAAACCGGTGGTGCATTTAGACGACGACGAGGCCAGCAGCTTTGCGGAGCATCCGCCGAATATCTTCACCATTTTGCGCGAGGGGGATGTGTTGGTGCACCACCCCTACGAGTCGTTTAAGGCGTCGGTGCTGGAGTTTATTCGCCAGGCGGCCAACGACCCCAAGGTGCTGGCGATTAAAATCACCCTCTACCGCACCTCCGGCGACTCGCCCATTGTCAAGGCGCTGATTGCGGCGGCGGAAAACCGCAAGCAGGTGGTGGCCCTGGTGGAGCTGAAGGCGCGCTTTGATGAGGCCAATAATATTGAGTGGGCCAAGAAGCTGGAGGATGCCGGGGTGCACGTGGTCTACGGCATTGTGGGGCTCAAGACCCACACCAAAACCACCCTGGTGGTGCGCGAAGAGGGCGATGAGATTCGCCGCTACGTCCACATTGGCACCGGCAACTACAACCCCAAAACCTCGAAGCTCTATACCGATCTGGGGCTGTTGAGCTGCCAGGAGGAGCTGGGGGCTGACCTCACCGATCTGTTTAACTTTCTCACCGGCTACTCGCGCCAGAAGGCCTACCGCAAACTGCTGGTGGCGCCGCTCACCCTGCGCGATCGCATGGCGGCCCTGATTCGCCGCGAGATCGAGATCGCCCAGGCCGGGGGCAAGGGCAAAATTGTTGCCAAAATGAACTCCCTGGTGGATGCCGCGATCATTCGTCTGCTCTACGAGGCCTCCCAGGCAGGGGTAGAGATCGATCTGATCGTGCGGGGCATCTGCTGTCTGCGCCCCGGCGTGGTCGGGGTGAGTGAAAACATTCGCGTGATCAGCGTGATTGGCGAATTTTTGGAGCATTCCCGCATTTTTTGCTTCCACAACAGCGGCGAGCCCCAGTACTACATCGGCAGCGCCGACTGGATGACGCGCAACCTCGACCGCCGGGTGGAGGCGGTGGTGCCGATCGAAGCGCCGGGGTTGATCAAAGAGCTGCAAACCATTCTTGACATTTTGCTGACCGACAACCGGCAGGCCTGGGAAATGGCGGCCGATGGCACCTTTACCCAGCGCCGCCCCCTGGAGGGGGACGAGGAGCGGGGCACCCACGCGGTGCTGAAGGCCTACGCCCTGAAGCGCGACAGCGTGCTGTAGGGGCGTGCCTTGGGGGTGAACTGGCGATAGGGATCACTCGGCCGACCGGCACCAGAAGCGTAGGGTTTCATCGGCGCTGCTGCTGATCACCATGCGGCTGTCGGGGGTGAAGACTAGCGATCGCACCCCCCAGGCGTGGCCCAGGCGGGTGGTGGGGCCGCCGCCCGCCTGGTTAATCTCCAGATCGATCAGGGTGAGCTGGCCGTTGTCATCGCCGATGGCCAGCCAGCGGCCGTCGGGGCTGATCGCCAGGGCGGTGATCGCCTGGGTCGATTGGTGAATGACCGGCCCGGTGTCGGGGTCGGCGACGCTCCACACCTGCCCCCGGCCCGCGGCGTCGCCGCTGACAATGCGGCCGTCGTGGGGGTGGCAGGCCAGGGCGGTGATCGGCGCGGTGGGGGCGGTGAGGGTGCGGGTGAGTCGCCCGCTGGGCAGCGACCAGAGCCGGAGGGTGCGATCGCGCCCTCCGCTCACCAGCAGATTTCCCCCGCTATCCACCGCCAGTGCCGTCACCTGGTCTTGGTGCTGCACCAGGGTCCTCGCGTTTCCCTGAGCTAAGGACCACAACAGAATGCGCCCGTCGCCGCTGCCCACCGCCAGGGTGTCGCCCGGCGGGGCAATCAGCACCGAGGAAACCTGCCAGCCCGACACCGGCAAGGCCTGGCCCGTGTAATCATCCAGATGCCACCGGATCAGCTGGCCGTCTTCGCCGCCGCTGATGATGGCATCTCCTGCCTGGGTAAACGCCACGGCGTTGACCGGGCCGCGGTGGCCCGGGCCAAACCGCCCCAGGGTCTTCCCCAGCGTCTGGATGGGGGTGCCGTTGGTGCAGTCCCACAGGCGCACCGAGCCGTCGGTGCAGGCGGCTGCGATCGCGCGTCCGCTGGGGCTCACCGCCAGGTCGTTGGCCCCTAGGCCCGGCAGGCTGAGGGCAAACCGCTGCTCCCAGGCGGGGGCGGCACTGTTGGCTGTCAGCTCGCCAATTTGGGGCAATTTCTGCGGCTTTGGCTGCTTCAGGGTCAGGCTGCTCCAGCGCAGGTCGGCTAGCACCGCCTGGGCCGTGCTGTAGCGCTCCGACAGGCGGCGGTTGACCATGCGGTCGAGCACCCGCCCCAGGGCCGGGCTCACCGGCGGCTTTACAAAGGGCCGCCACACCCAGGCATCTTCGCTCACCGAATACAGATCAAACGGATGCAGGCCGGTCAGCCCGTGCAGGCAGGTCACCCCGAGGCTAAAGATATCGCTGGCGTACACCGCCTTGCCCAGGGCCTGCTCGGGGGCGGCGTACCCGGCACTGCCGATCACCGTGGCGGTGTGCTTCAGCTGTTCCGGATCCACAATTGCCTTGGCCGACCCAAAATCCACCAGGGCCAGGGGTTGCGGGGCCGGGGGCACAATAATGTTGGCCGGCTTGATGTCGCGATGAATGACGCTGTGGCTGTGAATGTAGCCCAGCACCGGCAGCAGGTCGTGGAGCACCCGCCGCACCAGGGCTTCACCGCTCAGGCCACCACTCAGGCCACTATTCATGCTGGGGGGCTGCTGAATCAGCTGGTCGAGGTTGGGGCCGGGAATATATTCCTGCACCAAAAACTGCCCCTGGGCGCTGTCAATCACCTCCAGCAGGGCCGGAATTTGAGGATGCCGACCCAGAGTCGCCAGGCGATCGGCCTCCTGGTGGAAGCGCTGCGTGCTGCGCTCTATCCCAGCAGCGCTTAGAGATGGGCGCGGGTAGCTGACTGCCATCGTCATCTGCTTGACGACGCAGGCCCTGGGCGGTTCGCTGCCTTCATCCACCGCCCGGTAGGTGCGGCCAAACCCGCCCTGCCCCAGGAGCTGCTGGCAGCGATAGCGCTCTGCTACCCGCAGCGGCTGCCCGCAGGCGGCGCAGATCGCCGCCCTCTCCGCGTTCTGCGGCTGGGGACAGGCAGGATTAACGCAAAGGGTGGTCAACGGATGGCTCTATTCACGTCCCTAGGTGGGCACCAGCTCGCCGGGGCGCAGCTTGGCCCACTTGCCCATCTCCTCGGCAAAGCTGTCGCAGCCGACCACGTCAAATTCCTTTTCGACCACGTCGCCGACGACGCGCAGGTTGGCATTGACGGTGGGGTTGACGGCCTCAAAGCTGGGCGCATCGGTCAAATGAGGTTGGCCGTGCAGCTCTTCCACGGCGTGGTAGGTGGTGCAGCGATCGACGTAGCGGCAATTTACACAAATGCACATGGCGCGCCCCCAGCAGGAACTCATCAAGGTCAAGGCCGACATCTCCAGTCTAGCCAGCCCTCAGCGAAATGGCCGGTCTTGACTCCAGGCGGTAACGGGCCTGAGGCGGTAACGGGCTTTTGCCGCAGCTTTTGCCATCAAGGGGATGCGTTTTCTGGTAGTCTAGCTCAAGTTTTTTGAATGTCTCGGGCGGCCCTGCCTGGATGTTGCAAAATGAAAACCTCGTGAGGTTTTTGGCGGTTGTCGGCGGGGCCGGGGTGTCAAGACTGAAAAACCCTGTTGTAATAAAAGAAATGAGGGTTCATTGAATCCAACGCTATCACCGTTCTCCCTTGCAGTGGCTACTGAGAAATCGGCACTTTCGCCAAAAACCTGGCCCTTCAGCGTGTCGCTACTGCCACAGCAAGCCTACCTGGTAGGGGGAAGCGTCAGAGACGCGCTGCTGCACCGTCAGGCTGACTATCTCGATCTCGATTTTGTGCTGCCCGAGGGTGCGATCGCAACCGCCAAATCCATTGCCCAGCACTACGGTGCCGGGTTTGTGGTGCTCGATGCCGATCACCAGATTGCCCGCGTGGTCTTTCCCAACGCCACCGTGGACTTTGCCCAGCAGGTGGGGGCCACCATCTACGCCGACCTGCACCGCCGCGACTTCACCATCAACGCCATCGCCTACAGCCCCCACAGCGAAACCCTGCTCGACCCGCTCGATGGCTGCGCCGACCTGGCCCGCAAAACCCTCTGCATGGTCGCCGCCGAAAACCTAGAAGACGACCCCCTGCGGCTGCTGCGGGCCTATCGCCAGGCCGCTCAGCTGGGCTTTAGCCTCGACCCCAGCACCCAGTACACCATTCGCGCCCTGGCTCCCACCCTGGGCGGCATGGCCGCCGAGCGGGTGCGGGGCGAGCTCGACTGCCTGCTCAGCCTGCCCGAGGGCTCCACCCTGCTGGCCCTGGCCTGGCAAGACGGTATTTTGCAAACCTGGCTGCCCAGGGTAACCGGCGACCAGCTGGCGATGCTGGCCACCATCGACCAGCTCGCCGCCCAGTACCACGAGCGCTGGCCCCAGTATTCGCAGGTGCTGCACAGCTGGGTCAAGGAGCAGACCACCCCCGGCCTCCACCGCAGCTGGCTCAAGGCCACCAAGCTCAGCCAGCTCCTGCCCGCCGACTTGGCGGCGGCGGAGGCCACCCTGGTGCAGCTCAAGTACAGCCGGGTAGAGCAGCAGGCGGTGCTGAGCATTCTCAAGGGGTGGCAGTACCTCTGCCAGCACCAGGGAGAAATGCCGCTGACCCGCGCTCAGCAGTATCAGTTGTTTAAGCTGGCGGGGGCGGCGTTGGGCGGGGTGGCTCTGCTGGGGCTGGCCCACGGCATGGCCGAGGCCGTCATGCTGCCGCTGGTTGAGCGCTACTTGACCCCCCACGACCCCGTCGCCCACCCCCAACCCCTAGTTACCGGCAAGGACCTGGTGCAGGGGCTAGCCCTCAAACCAGGTCCTAAAATTGGTGAGCTGCTAGAGGCCATTGCCCTGGCCCAGGCCGAGGGGGTAGTGAGCAGCCGCGAGGCGGCTCTGGTCTGGGTAAAACAACGGCTCTAGCCCTCGATGGGCGTGCCCTCGGCGCTGGGGGCTAAGGCATTTAGCTGCCGGGAGTCGCCTCGTCAGCGGCGGCTTCGGGGGCAATCTCCTCAGTGGCGGCCTCGGGCTCGGCAGCGTCTACTGCGGCCTCGGGTTCAGCGGTTTCTTCAGCAGCTTCGGGGGCGATCTCTTCGACGGCGGCTTCGGGCTCGGCGGCGGCTTCTTCAGCGGCGGCTTCTAGCTCGGCTTCTAGCGCCTCGACTTCGACGGCGGGGGCGGCGGTTTCGGCACCGGCGCTGATCGATTCAAGTTTGCCGCTTTCGGCCTGGGCGGGTAACCCCAGGGCGAAACCAGCCAGGGTGAGGCTACCGGCAGCGAGGGCAAGCTTACGGTAAATTGCCATGGTTTTTTCTCCTAAAAGAGCGTCTTCACGATGGGCGCTGGGGTGAAAATGCAAACGTACTAGGTTTGCCACCGCCAACGTTTGGTGAACGTATCACGGCAACTGGGGCGGGGCTAGGGCAGTTAAGCAGAAAGTATTAAGTTTGAGTTAAGCGATAGAAATCACTTTGGTTAAGGCGTCGTTTGGGAACTTTGGCCGGGGCTGGTGCATCTAGACGGGATCGGCCCTGGCGAGTTAGGTTAAGAAATCTTGAGAAGCGCTACATTGCTGAGGGGCGATGGAGCCCGCTAGATTGTCTGTCTTGCTGAAATACGTTTGTAATCCCATGACCACTGCTTCTGCATCTATGCCTCAGTATGGCGATTTGGCTATTCACCAAGCCGGTGCAGAACCGCTGGAGAAGTGGCCTAACCCCTCGCAGAATGTCTATACGATTCATCTGGAGCATCCGGAGTTTACGGCGCTGTGCCCGCGGTCGGGGTATCCCGACTTTGGCACGATTGTGGTGGACTATTGTCCGGGGCCGTGGGTGGTGGAGCTGAAGGCGTTTAAGCTCTATATCAATAGTTTTCGCGATCAGCGGGTGAGCCATGAGATGGTGGCGAATCTGGTGGCTGACCGTCTGTGGAGTGAGTTGCAGCCGCGGGGGCTGCGGGTAATTGGGGATTACACCCGGCGAGGTGGGGTGAAGACGGTGATTACCGTTAAAAAGGGCGATTGTGATGGGTTTGAGCCCTATCGAGCCAATGCCCTGTAGTCTCAACGTTTCGTTGGGATGTGGCGTAGGGTCTGGCGCTGGGCACCACTCGTAGGGGCAAACGGCTGTTTGCCCCTACCCAAGTTCATGCTTCAGTTCAGCCGTACCGTTCTTTGCAATTTGCGGTAGGGTGCATCCGTGTAGCAATGCATTACTGATGCACTATTAATGAGTCTTGTCTCTTATCAAAATGCTTTGTGGAGTGGAATGGGATTGGGGGTAAAAGCCAAGCCTGCCGCTGGGGGCGTTTCGATTGCCCCCAGCCCCCCGCGACCAGGGAACGTCGCCACTATGGGGTGCAAAACTAACATTGGCCGCCCTGGACCCAACGTAAAGGAGTGATCGATCTTCGGTTTAAACCTCTGTTCTGCAAATGGGTCTGTAAGGGAAATTCAACCCTGCAATTTTGGCTCTCTCCCCACCTTCCCCATCTCCCCCACCTTCCCTATCTCCATCACCCCTCTACTCCATCACTTCTCTACCACTTCCCGCTTAAATTCAAAACTCAACCCTCAAACCTCCCCAACCCCCTACCCCCCATGGTGCGACTCCACGTGGGGAATCAGCGAGTGGGGTTTTTCGAGGCCGTGGGCTTCCATGAGCGCCTGGTCGCCCATGATGGCTCGGGGGCAGCCGTCGGCGATGATGCGGCCTTCGTCGATGAGCAGGACGCGATCGCACACTTCGAGCACAAACTCCAGGTCGTGGGAGGAGATCAGCAGGGTCTCGGTGGAGTTTTGCAGAAAGCGGATCAGGCGGCGGCGGGTGCGCAGGTCGAGGCTGGCGGTGGGTTCGTCGTAGAGGATGATTTGGGGGGTCATGGCCAGC
>DATIVG010000058.1:0-9943 GCA_035466075.1 Nodosilinea sp.
AAATCATCAAGACTGAGATCTCGCAGTTTAAGCCCTCGCGGGTGGCGATCGACTCGCTGTCGGCCCTGGATCGGGGGGTGAGCAACAACTCCTTCCGGCAGTTTGTGATTGGGGTGACGGGGTTTGCCAAGCAGGAAGAAATTACCGGCTTCTTTACCAACACCACCGAGCAGTTTATGGGACTGCACTCGATTACCGAGTCGCACATTTCGACCATTACCGACACGATTTTGATGCTGCAATACGTGGAGGTGCGGGGCGAGCTGTCGCGGGCGATCAACGTGTTTAAGATGCGCGGCTCGTGGCACGACAAGGGCATCCGCGAGTACACCATCAACAGCCAGGGGCCAGATATTAAAGATTCATTCCGCAACCTGGAGCGGATCATCAGCGGCTCGCCGACGCGGATTTCGGTGGATGAAAAGAGCGAGCTGTCGCGGATTATTCAGGGGGTGCAGGGGGATTCGGAGCTGTAGGCCTGCTCTCCCATGATATAGGTGGCGGCGATGGCGCGATCGCACCCCAAGATCACCAGCGCAAACAGCAGATCCTCCAGGCCATCCAGACTCTCAGGTATGCCTGCTCCATTGCGCAGGGCCAGTAAGGGCGTAGCTTGAGGGTCGAGCACCACAAAGTCGGCCTCATTGCCAGGGGCAAAGCTGCCGATTTTATCCTCCAGGCCCAGGGCTCTGGCTCCGCCCAGGGTAGCGAGAAACAGCGCCTTAAAGGCCGACAGCTTTTGGCCCCGCAGCTGGGCTACCTTGTAGGCCTCGTTGGTGGTTTGCAGCATCGAGAAGCTGGTGCCCGCCCCCACATCGGTGCCCAGGCCCACTTTGACCGGGTGTTCAGAGTTTTTGGCCTGCTCGATGCGAAACAGCCCGCTGCCGAGAAACAGGTTGGAGGTGGGGCAGAAAGAGATCGCCGCTTTAGCCTCAGAGAGCCGCTGAAATTCGGCATCGGTGAGCTGCACCCCGTGGGCAAACAGCGAGCGCTCTCGCACCAGACCGGTCTGGTCGTACACGTCGAGATACCCCTGGTACTGGGGAAATAGCCCTTTGATCCAGGCCACCTCGCTGACATTTTCCGACAGGTGGGTGTGCAGGTACACATCTGGAAACTCGTCGAGCAGCCGGGCCGCCAGCCGCAGCTGGGCCTCGGTGGAGGTGCCCGCAAACCGAGGGGTGACGGCGTAGAGCAGTCGCCCCCGGCCATGCCATTTTTCAATCAGCGCCCTGGAGTCGTCGTAGGAGGACTGGGCGGTGTCGCTGAGGTAGTCGGGGGCGTTGCGATCCATCATCACCTTGCCGCTGATCATGCGCAGGTGGCGGGCCTCGGCGGCCTCAAAAAAGGCCTCCACCGAGGCCGGAAACACCGCCGCAAACACCAGGGCGGTCGTGGTCCCGTTGCTGAGCAATTGATCGAGAAATAGCTCGGCCACCGATCGCGCGTAGTCAGCATCCGCAAACTTACCCTCGGTGGGAAAGGTGTAGCGATTTAGCCACTCCAGCAGCTGCTCCCCGTAGGCGGCCATCATGCCCGTCTGGGGGTAGTGGATGTGGGTGTCGATAAAGCCGGGGGTAATCAGCTGGCCCCGGTGGTCAATGATGGGCACATCGCCGAGGCCCGGGGCCAGGTCTGCGTAGGGGCCGAGGGCTTCGATCAGGCCGTCGCGCACCACCAGCAGGCCGTCGGGCAGGTAGCGCACCGCCTCGGCCACAGGCTCATAGAAGGGGTCGCCCACACAGTCCACCAGGGCGCCCCGAATGGCAACGCGACCTGCGATCGCAGCTTGACCCGGCTTCTCCATGGTGATGCCCCTTTCCCCACGCCTGTAAGTTACGCCCACAAACCCTGCCCGCAAACCATACCCAGCGGGCCTGCCGACCATCATACCCGCAGGCGTCCCAGGCGATTGCCTCCTAGGCATCAGGCGGGCCGTCCTGCCAGGCACGGGCTATTTTACTGGGCATCCACCAGCTGTTTAAAGCGAGGGTGATGGCGCAGACCGTCAAAATGGGCATCAATCTGCACCATCACCCGATACACGTAGGGGCTGAGCACAAAGGTGCGGTAGAGGTTTTTCAGGGTCTCTTCTAGATTCCCCGCCATTGCGTAGGCGCGCGCCTTGCCGTACCAGGCATTGGGGTTGTCGGCCTGATAGCTCAAAGATGTGTTAAAGCTCTCCACCGCCTCGGCGTAGCGCCCCATCTGAATCAGCACCGTACCCCGCTGATTCCAGATGTAGTGGGCGTGGGGGCGGTGGTCGAGGGCCAGCTGGAGCACCCGCAGCGCCTCCCCATAGCGGTGCAGGCCACACAGCGCCACCCCCTGGTTGTACCGCGCCCGGTGGTCGTGGGGGCTGAGCTTGAGACTGCGCTCAAAACTCGCCACGGCATCGCCGTAGCGGCGCAGCTGGTTTTGGGCCGTGCCCAGGTTGTACCAGGCTTTATTGTCGCCGGGGTTGAGCTTAACCGCCCGCTCCAGGTGGGTGACAGCCTCCTCAAAATGGCTGAGCTTAGCCAGGGCATGGCCCTTGCCGTGCCAGGCCAGGCTGTAGTTAGGGCAGCGGGCAATCGCCTGGTTAAAGCTCTCCACCGAAGCCTCAAACTGCTTCAGCGCCGCCAGGCAAAACCCGTGCAGCGTCCATACCTCATGGTCGTCTTTGCACAGGGTGAGGGCGGCCTCAAACCGGGCCAGAGCTTCGCTGTGGCGCCCAATGGCGTACAGTGCATCGCCTTGGCCCCGCAACAGCTTGGCGCGGGTGAGATTAGGCAGAGTCGTGTCAGGTCCAGCAGACATGCAATCAGTGAAAGCCACTAGCAAAAGCGGGTCATGAGCTACCCCAAGCTTGCCCATATCCCCAGGGCGATCGCTACGCCGACTCGCCAAAGCCCAGCCTAAAGGCTGAGATGGCTAGCCCCGACAGCGGTGGCTCCTACTGTAGCGTAGGCTACTTATGGCGTATGTACTCATACAGCTCGACATAGGTTTCCCCCGGATGATTCCAGGAAAAGTCGTACTCCATACCCTGCTGGGCAATGCGCCGAAATATCTCCGGCTCGTTATCCCAAATGTCAAAGGCTCGGTTCATCGCCGACTCCAGGGCAACGGTGTCATTCTGGAAAAACACAAAGCCGTTGCGCTCATCGAGGTCGTGGAGCGTGTCGTAGTCCCAGTCAAACACCGTATTCACCAGGCCGCCTACCCCACGCACAATCGGCACCGTGCCGTACCTCAGGCCAATCATCTGAGTCAGGCCGCAGGGCTCAAAGTTGCTGGGCACCACAATCATGTCGGCCCCGGCGTAGATCAGGTGGGCCAGCTCCTCGTTAAAGCCCAGCTCCAGGTGCACGTCGGGGTTGTCGTTGAGGTAGAGCTTTTCGTGCCAAAACCAGTCGTTAATGCCCTTCTCCGTGGCCGAACCCAGCAGCACAAACTGCGCTCCCCGGCTCAGCGCGTAGTAGATGGCGTGGTGCACCAGGTGTACCCCCTTCTGGTCGTCCAACCGGCCAATAAAGGCCACCAGGGGCTGATCGCTCTGCCGCAGCAGCAGCCGATCGCGCAGCTCTTTTTTATTGAGCGCCTTGTCTTCAAAGGTGGTGAGGCTGTAGTGGTGAGGAATGTAGCGGTCCGTCTCCGGGTTCCACACCTCCGGGTCAATGCCGTTGAGAATACCCGAAAACTTGTGCTGGTTGGTGTGCAGCGTATGCCCCAGGCCAAACCCCTGATCGGTGTGCTGGGCCTCCCAGGCATGGTAGGGCGACACCGTGTTGACATGGTTGGCGTAGGTAATGCCCCCCTTCATAAAATTGATGGCAAAGGGGTTGAAGTCATCGCGCAGCCGGTGGGGCTGAAAGTAGTACTCGGGCCGGTTGAGCCCCGTCGCCGCCAGGATCTCGCTGCCCCCAAAGCCCTGGTGCTTAAAGTTGTGGATGGTGTACAGCACCCGCTGAAACTCCATGCCGTTGTACTTGTAGATTTCAAACAACATCACCGGTATCAGACCGGTCTGCCAGTCGTGGCAGTGGATTACATCGGGTCGCTTGTTGCTGCGCAGCAAAAACTCCATCGCCGCCTTGCTAAAGAAGGCAAACCGCATCGGGTCATCATCGCAGCCGTAATAACAGCCCCGGTTAAAAAACATCTCCCACGACTTGGGCTCGATGAAGAAGCACAGCCGCCCATGCACCCAGCCACAGAGCACATCGCAGCGAATATCAGTGCCATACCAGGGCACCACCAGGTCGCAGTAGGCTTCGTGCAGACCCCAAATGTGGTCGTAGCGCATGCAGTCGTACTTCGGCAAGATCAGCTCGACGCAGTGACCGCGGTTTTCTAGCTCACGGCTGAGACCATAGACCACGTCGCCCAGCCCGCCAGCTTTGATGACAGGGGCGCACTCCGAAGCAATCTGCACAATGTACATGGTCTCTTCCCGCGCTCATTTTTGATGCCCCTATTCAATCAGGATGTTGGGGCGGAGGCAATAGCCCTAGGGGGGAGGAGGGGAGTAAGGGGGTAGGGGAGTGATGGGGGAGTGAGGGGGTAGGGGAGTGATGGGGAGTGATGAGTTAAGGGGGATGGGGAAGATGGGGGGGATGGGGAAGATGAGGGGAGAGTTTTACATATTGGGTGAGGTTTATGTCTAACACCTAAATCTGTTCTCCCTCACCTTTCCCACCTTCCCCACCTTCCCTACCTTCTCCATCACCCCATCACCCCATCACCCCATCACCCCATCACCCCATCACCCCGCCACCCCATCACCCTCTCCATCCGTCTGGAGCTGCTGAAGGGCTAGCCAGCGACCCTCTAGCTCCTCCCGCTCCTGCTTGAGGCTGCGCTCTAGTTCTTGAATCTCGTCGCGGCGGGCGGCGGTTTCCAGGGCGCGGCGATCGACCTCCTGACTTTTGAGCGTCAGCGACTGGCGCCAGCGCTCGGCCCGCTCAATTTCTTGCTCTAGGGCCTCTGGGGTGACGCCGAAGGTGAGGTAGTGCTCGACTAGACCCAGCACCCAGGGGGTGGCATCCTGTACGGCAACAATTTGATTGAGGTTGTCGAGTTCTACCAGCACCAGGTTGCCCTCCTGGAAGGCCAGCAGGCGGGTGGTTTCAACCATACGCTCCGAGGGCAATAGGGCCCAGGTAGCCTCAGAGGTTTGTTCGGCCAGCAGCAGCAGCTCTGCCCCGCCCAGAAACGCTTTTTTTTGAACCTTTGCCAGGTATTGCATGGGCCACTCAATCTATACCCCTATGGCACGAGTATACCCGCTGCGCCCCTGGTTTCAGAGCTGGGGCACTAACGGTAATCCAGGCAACAAATTAACCGGTCGCTGCCCGTGGGAATACGGATTTCCACCGCGTTTATACTGACGGCGGCGGCGAAGAAATAAGTTATCCCGCCGAGGTGGGTGCTTTCGTCGGTGGTTAAAATTTAGTTACTATACAGAGCGTTATAGTTTCAGGGGTTGTGGCCAGCTCTGGCTCTAGAGTTCCTGGGATGGCCACGGTTCGACCAATCAGAGTGCGTTACCATGTCAAACCTTGAGCAGACCATCGAGCGAATGTTTGCGGCCCGCCGCCTGACCCGCAATGACCAGCAGCTGCTGATGTCGATGTTTTCCCAGCGAGATCTCAGCCCCAACGACGCCGCTCTCATCAACCGAGTTTACGAGGCTCTCAGCCAGGGGCGGCTGCGGGTCGTTGACTAGCTTCTGGCTTCACTGTCGCCCTATTCGTCGCCGCATGTAGGGTCAGGGCCAAAGCTCCGGGCCAAAGCTCTGAGACAGTTGTTTGGGGCTGGGCTTTAGCGCCCCCCGGCTTGGGTTAAGGCCCGGTTACCGTTGCTGCTCGCCTGCCTGAGGGTCGGGAGCGGCCAGGTCTGTGGTGCTCAACCTGACTGAGGATGGCCAAGGTTTTGATCGGCTCCCCTGAGCCTACAGTGCCAGCACGGGGCTTGGCAGCTTGGTCGGCGATGCGGCGGTTTGGTCGGCTCTGGTGGCTGCTGGCGCTGGGAGGCTGCGATCGCACCCCAGTAAAGTCGGTGGCTCCAGTCACCAATCGGCCAGTCACCCATCGGGTTCACACCGAGGGCTATGTCAACACCAACAGCGGTCTCCTCGACGTGCGTGAGTACCCCAATGCCAATGCCCGGTTGCTGCGCAGCCTAATGGTGAGTACTTGCAGCGGACGGAGCGCCACGACAGCGATACCCTCAGCCGTCAAACCTAGGGCCGACGCCGCAATCTACAGCTCGCTTAGATCCCATCCCCTGGGGCCAGGCACCCTCAATCTGGGGGTGCTTTTCTCCAGCCAGAGGCAATGACTGCGTCCTGGCCCATGTCACGGCCCAATTCACGGTAAAATTGCCAGGGCGTATCACTACTACTCAGCCATGGAAGACACTGCAAATCCTTCTCCCGAGAAGCCGAAGAAAAAAATCATCACCGTGGGGGAAGACCGCGTTAGCAGCAGCGGCAGCGGTGGCGGCAGCGGAGAGCGCCGAGGCGGTAAGGGGCGGCGGGGTGGCCGTGGCCGCGATGAAGACGACCGCAAACCAGCGGTGCCCCCGGCCCTCATGCGCGGCCCCCGGCCCAAGCCCAAGGCCGCAGAACCCGAAGTTGTCGAAGCACCAGAACCTGAGGTTGCAGAGGAGGCCGCCGAAGCGGCCGTAGCCGAAGGCGAACCGACAGCCGAAGCCAGCGACGAAACCTCGACCGCAACTCCGGCCTAGGTCTCAGGCAACGGGTCAGCGGCCTCGGTCGCCAGGTCTGCCGGGGCCGCTGACTCTAGGTACTGGGTATCAACTAAAAACGAACCCTTCTCAAACCTGACGCCCCAGTAGCCCCCCGGGCGGCGGCTGGTGATCACCCCTTCAGCGCCGACGGCGAGGGTATCACCCGGGCGCAGCATCGGCATCGGGTCGGCGGTCTTGAAATAGGGGGGAGAAGCTACCAGGCGCACGCGATCGCCCACCGTAAACTCAGTTGCCATAGCAGCCTCCAAAGCGATTTTTAGGCAATTGGCCCAGACTGTAGTCTACACCTGTCAGCCTGCCCCTAGGCCAAGCGTTCTAGCAGATGGCTCCCAACTCGCAAGGCATTGGCAATCACCGTCAGGGCTGGCCCCACGCTGGCGCTGGAAGGGAAAAAGCTGCTGTCAACCACGTAGAGGTTGTCGAGCTCGTGGGCGCGGCAGTGCAGATCAAGCACCGACGTGCCAGGGTCAGTGCCCATGCGGCAGGTGCCGCACTGGTTGGCCATCACCGGCAAAGGCACTTCGCCGCGCGGGTGCATACCCGATCGCGAAAACAGACTGCTGTCCTTTTCCACCGCCTTCAGCACATCAAGCCAGCGATACACCAGGCGATCGTGGGCCTCAGCATTGTTGGCCGCAAAGTGGATGTAGAGCTTGCCGTCTCTGATCTCAACCCGGTTTTTGGGGTCAGGCAGCACCTCCGTCATCGCCCACCAGGCAATCGATCGGGTCGCTAGCTGCTTGAGCCCAAAGTTGGGCATAAACTTGGTAATTAGGGAGAGCACTGGCGGCGACTCCGCAAAAATTGCGTCTTGCAGCACCCCGCCCATGTTTTGAATGTGGCCCATCGGGTAGTCAAACTGCCCGTCGCCCCAGTAGTAGTCGTTGATGCCCACCGAGCGCGGAAACTTGCCCGAGTTGGGCTGCGCTGTCACCTCTACAATCGAGCTCATACTGATTTTCATCAGGTTACGACCCACCTGGTCAGAGCCGTTGGCCAGGCCGTGGGGGTGCTTCTCATTGGCCGATTGCAGCAGCAGCACCGCCGAGTTAATCGCCCCGCAGGCCAGCACAACGATATCCGCCATAAAAATATAGGGCTGCCCATTCACCACCGCCTGCACCGCCCTAACCGCCGTGCCCGCAGGATTGGTAAGAATTGCTGTCACCTTGGCCGAGGTCTGGAGGGTAACGTTGCCAAAATCCAGCGCTGGGGCCACCCCAAACACTTCAGCGTCTCCAGTCGGGTCATCCTCCCGCAGGGAAAGCGACATGGGCAGCGGGTAGGGGTGACAGCCCTGCTTGGCAATGCCCTCCACCACCGGCTGAATGGTTGGGTCGTGGGTGACCGCCGGGTAAAGGTACTCGGCACTGCGTGAGGGTTCTGTGGGGTCTACCCCCGCCTGGCCATGCACCTGGTACATGGCCTCGGCCTCGGTATAGTAGGGCTCAAAGTCACTGTACTTCAGGCACCACTCGGGCGAAATGCCATCCTGGTGGGCGACGGTTTCAAAATCTTTTTCGCGCATGCGCTGGAGGGCCGCCCCATAGATTTTGGTATTGCCACCGATGGCGTACTTCATCTGCGGGGTAAAGGGCTCACCGTCCTGGTCGTACCACTGCTCCGGGGCATGGTAACGGTGCTTTTGAAAGATATCCACATCGCTGATGTTCTGCTCCGCCAGGGGCATGGCATCGCCCCGCTCCAGCAGCAAAATACGCTTGCCCGACGGGGCTAGCTTACGGGCTAGCGTCCCGCCCCCGGCCCCGGTACCGACAATGATGACGTCGTAGTGCTGGTCGTCGATGATCATGGCGGGTTCCTCACTGGGGGCTGGGAGAAGGTCGATTGATTAGTTACTACTGGTCTGCCA
The DNA here is from genome assembly GCA_035466075.1 of Nodosilinea sp. Lineage (GTDB taxonomy): Bacteria > Cyanobacteriota > Cyanobacteriia > Phormidesmidales > Phormidesmidaceae > Nodosilinea. The sequence goes on from DATIVG010000058.1 coordinate 8,630, forward strand.
GGCTTAAATTTGTAGGTTGGGTGGCGCGATAGCAGAACCCAACAAAACTAGCTCTGGCGTTGGGTTTCACTTCGTTTCACCCAACCTACGAGAATCCTAATCTCTATTGTTGACGCTGCATTAGTCTGATTCAGCAGGGCTAATAGAATCCAAATCTGCTGCCGCTAAGCTACAGCAAATCCTGTATGGGGCCTAACTGAAGGCTCTTGAAAACCGAGGACAATATCTTTTTCTGGAATACCCGCCGCCACTAACTCATCGGCAATACCATCCTCTGTGCCGTCGCGTTGTACCCAAACTTTGCCGTCGCGAATTTCAATGTGAATCAGACAGCCGTGGTAGTGGCGCTGGTCATTCCACCCTTCAGAGAGAATGATGTATTGATCATTGTCAGGGTCAAAGGCCGCAAGATTGCGGACATCCACATTGGCGTAGGCAATGTGGATGTAGGGCGCTAGGGTGTTTCGAATGATTTGGCGATAGCCCTCTAGGGTATCCATCGCGTGATTACCTCCTGTTCAGGGTTAAACGATAAAAGCTTTACTACGTTCCGTTCTAAAAGCATTTTGCCAATTTCCTCCTCAAACAGATCCAGGTAAACCGCCTCTCGAATGGCCAAGTACAAGGTTCGCTCTGGTTCCGTTAAGCTCAGGACATGTTGATACAGAACGAACTGACCCAGGTCATTTTCTAAATCACGAATTTCTGAAGAACCCACAAAGCTCTTAATCTCAACGGCGATTTTGTCATGGCCTTTCTCTGCAGCAAGCAGTTTTTCAGCGCCTAGGTCAATGAACAAATCCTTTTTACCTATGCGTAAACTTAGCGGATCTTGGGTGATAGTCCATCCGTCCTTGAGAAGAGCAGTTTTGACGGCATCATGATAGATATCCCTAGCAGGCATAGCAACGGCTGGATAGTTCAAGTCTTGCCTAAGCAGAACCCAGGGCCCTTGGGATAAAGCGTAGGCAACCTGAAAAGACACAGGAGAGCAGCAGGATCTTAGACAAAGTCTATTGCCAGACGTAGATCAGGATAAACAAAATAATCCAGATCACATCGACAAAATGCCAGAAGAGGGAAGTTGCCGCCACGCCCACCTCGCCGTCATCGTAGTTGCCGGGAATAAACGACCGGCCCAGCATAATTCCCTGCATCAGCACCCCGGTTAGCACGTGCAGCCCGTGGAACCCGGTGAGCAAATAAAAGGTGCCCCCAAACAGGCCGTCGGTAAAGCCAAACTCTAGCCCGCCCCACTCCACGGCCTGGCCGTAGAGAAAGAAACTGCCCATGGCCATAGTTAATAACCAGAAA
>DATIVG010000059.1:0-17603 GCA_035466075.1 Nodosilinea sp.
CCACTCCCCACCCGGCCCGCCGCCTGCTGAAAACGCTGTTGTGGGGCGGGCTGTTTGTGGGCACCGCCGCCACCTCGGCGGTGCTGGGGGCCATGGTGGCCCTCACCGTGCCCCTGCCCGCATTTATGGGGGGCGAGGCCAGCGCTCCAACCAGCCTGGGCGACCTGTGGCAGGCGGGCTTTCGCTACCAGGTGACCCGCCCGGTCAACATTTTGGTCATGGGCATCGACGAAGTGCCCAACGCCCAACCCAACTCCGAGGCGGTGTTTGCGGGCCGCACCGATACGCTGCTGCTGGTCAGGGTCGATGCCGAAGCCCGCACCCTCAATGTCATGTCGATTCCCCGCGACACCCGGGTGCAGATTCCGGGCTACGGCATGGATAAGATCAACCAGGCCAACGTGCTGGGCGGGCCGGAGCTGGTGGCCCAGACCCTGGGCTACAACCTGGGCAACATTCAAGTCGATCGCTACGTGCGGGTCAACACCGCCGCCTTTCGAGAAATGATCGACCTGGTGGGCGGCATTGAGGTCAACGTGCCGAACCGCATGGAGTACACCGATCGCACCCAGGGCCTCTACATCGACCTCTACCCCGGCTGGCAGACCCTCAATGGCGACCAGGCCGAGCAGTTTGCCCGCTTCCGCCAGGACAGCGGCGACATTGGCCGGGTGCAGCGCCAGCAGATTTTGCTCAAGGCCCTGCGGGAGCGGCTGACCAACCCAACGGTGATTCCCAAGCTGCCCCAGGCCATTCGCGTGCTGCAGCGCTACATCGACACCAACCTCACCCTGGAGGAGATACTTGCGATCGCAAACTTTGGCCTCGAAATTGAGCAGACCGACCTGCAGATGGTCATGCTCCCGGGCCGGTTTAGCACCCCCGCCGAATACAACGCCAGCTACTGGCTGCCCGACTGGGATGCCTCCGCCACCGTCATGCAGAGCTTTTTCCAGGCCGACGGGGTAGGGCTCTATGCCGACAGTTCGCCCCAGCGCTACGTAGCCGACCTGTCGATTGCCGTGCAAAACGCCTCGGGCACCCCCGACCAGGCCGACGCCATGGCCCGCTTTCTGCGGGAAAACGGCTTTAGCAACGTCTATGTGATTGGCGACTGGAGTGGCGCCATGGAGAGCACCGAGGTGGTCGCCCAGCGGGGCGATATCGACAGCGCCCGCATGGTGGAGTCGCTGCTGGGGGTGGGGCGCGCCCTGTCGGAGTCCACCGGCGACCTGGGTTCTGACCTCACCATTCGCGTGGGCCGCGACTGGGTGAGCAACCCCGGCCAGCCCGCGCCCGCCGCCCCCGAGTAGCGCTCCCAGCCACGCTGCCAGAACATCCCCAGAACATCCCCAGAACATCCTTAGCCATAGGCCCCCCAATCTGAAGCCCAGCTAAAGCGTGGCTAGGGCAGTGGCCACTGGCGCTGAAACGGGCTAGCTTGCATATGATGCGTCTGAGCTGCCCATGCGCCCCCTGGTTGTTGGCCCCCTCACCCAAACCCGTGTGACCGTCCCCATTCCAGGCCTGGTGCCCCGGCTGGAGGGCTGCCGCATTGTCCAATTGTCTGACTTTCACTACGACGGCCAGCGCCTGTCAAACCGGCTGCTGCGCCAGGTGGTCGATCAGGTCAACGCCCTCCAGCCCGACCTGATTGCGCTCACCGGCGACTACGTCACCCGCGACCCGGCACCGATTTTTACCCTGGTTGACTACCTGGGCCAAATGCAGAGCCGCTATGGCACTGTGGCGGTGCTGGGCAACCACGACAACATCACCGTGGGCGGGCGTCACACCATTGTGCGATCGCTGCGTCAGGCCGGTATTGCCGTGCTGTGGAATGAGATTGCCTACCCCTTGGGGGCCGAGCTGCCGGTGGTAGGGCTGGCCGACTTTTGGTCGCGGGAATTTCAGCCGGCCCCGGTGCTTGAGGCCCTCCCCCCCAGTCAGCCGCGCCTGGTGCTCTCCCACAACCCCGACAGCGCTGAGGTTCTGAGCAGCTGGCGGGTAGATTTGCAGCTGTCGGGCCACACCCACGGTGGGCAGGTGGTGCTGCCATGGGTGGGGCCGGTGCCTGCCCTGACCCAGGCCCTGCAGCTGACGGCACTACAGCATCTGCCCTTTGACCTGCCCTACCTGAAGCGCAAATGCCTGCGCATTGTGCGCCATTGGGAATGGGTCTCGGGGCTGCATCGGGTGGGGGCCAACCGCCTCTACGTGAATCGGGGGTTGGGCACCTACGCCCCCGGCCGCCTGGGCTGCCCGCCGGAAATTACGGTGGTGGAGCTGGTCAGGGGCTAAGGGGCGAAGTGGGTGCCGCCACGGACAGCGGGTTGGGGGCAGGCCGCGGCACAGCCCTGGGCAAAAAGTCTACGGCGGCTAAAATCGCCCGCAGATCGACATCGTCTTCGAGCAGGCTGATGTGGCCACTGTCGGGCAGGGGGTAGATGCGGGGGTTGGGCAGTAGGGTGGCCAGGTGCTGGGCCTCCTCCAGGGAGGGCAGCAGGCGATCGGCCAGGGAGGCCACTAGCAGGGTGTGGGTTTTCACCCGGTGCAGCCCCAGGGGCTTGAGGCGAAACTGCGACAGCAGAGACAGGCGCCAGGCGGTGCTGCGCTGGGAGACTGCGCCAATGGCCCGCAGCAGCGCCTGCCGGTTGGCCGCGCCCATGCGGCCGAAGTTGGCCATCATCGGCAGACTGCCCAGGGTGGAGCCCTGGTAGAGCGGCGGCATTACCCAGCCGGTGACATTGGCGACCCAGTGCAGCCACGGGAACCGATGGAACGACGAGGCCGAGTTGACCAGGATCAGGTGGCTGGCCAGGGTGGGGGCCAGGGCCAGCACCTGGAGCGCCAGGCAGGCCCCAAACGACTCGCCGCACAGATAGATCGGGGCGGTACCGGCTTCCTGGCGAATCAGCTGCAACACCTGACTGGCCAGCACCTCCCAGGAGGAGAGGTCGTTGCTGGGAATTACCAGACAGCGGATATCGAAGTGGGGCCGGAGGCGATCGCACTGGGCCGCAAACAGCTCCCCGCTGCCGTCCATCCCCGGCAGGTAGACGAACAGCGGCCGCTGGGGGACTTTGCCCACCGGGGCGTAAAGCTTGAGGGGTGCGGTCTCTAACATGGGCAAACAACAGACGGCAGGGCCAGAGAGTGAGCCGTTGACGGTGAGCTGGGTCAAGCGGGCTGGGGTCGGGGATGTTGCTCAGTAGCAGCCCTGCTTGAGCAGGGTGGCGACCTCATCCTGACAGCACTGGGCGATCTCGGTGGCCAGGCGGCCCTTGCCCCGGCGGCGATAGTGCGATCGCAGCCGCTCATCCACCCGAATCGGGCGACCCACCAGCAGCTGCACCTCCTGGTAAAACACCGCCGGATGCCACCCCGGCTGCTGAAACAGCGGCTCTGAGGCATCAAAGACGCTGAGCCAGCGCAGCGGCATCACCGAGTTGTTGACCTCCCGGTGGGCGACGATCGCCACCGGCACAATCGCCAGGTCTGCCACCGGGGCCCGCAGGGCCAGGTGAGCAAAGCCCCGGTGAAAGGCATTGAGGTTGTCGGGGCTGGTGCGGTGCACCATCGGGGCCGCCCCCTCCGGAAAGATACCCACCGCCTCACCGTTGCCCAACGCCCCCATAGCCCGGCGAAAAAATGCCGTCTGACCCTTATCGGGGGCGTCCAGCGGCAGGCAGCCCAGGGCGTTGATCACATGGCGCAGGCCCGGCACCTGGCCCATGTAGTGGTGGCAGGCAAAGCGCACCGGGCGGCCTATGGCGCTCATCAGCAGCGGCGCATCCATAATGCTGCGGTGGTTGCTGACTACCACCATCGGCTGCCCCACCGGCAGTCGGTCTTGCCCCTGCACCGACACCCGCACCCGCGATAGGGCCAGCAGCCAGTGCGACATATCTAGAGGGTTGGCAGTCAGGGGAGTGAGCAGGGGCAAAGGAGCTAGGGCCATGCAGAAGGTCGCGATAGGTTTACCCAGACGGGGCCGAGGTCAGAGCCAGCGTCGGGGTATGTTTTCATAACTTAACAAAAACTGAGGCCCGCACCGGGGGGTAAACCCGCCCATTTCAGCGAGATCTCCCCGCCGACCTAGCTCTACCGGCGCGAGGCCCGCAGCTGGCCGCAGGCGGCATTCTCCTCCAGCCCCCGCGAATAGCGCACCGTCACCGCAATGCGCCGCGCCTCCAGCTCAGCCACAAAGGCGCGAATATCGGCCTCGCTGGGGCGCTGGTAGTCGGCCTCGTCGATGGGGTTGTAGGGAATCAGGTTGACGTGGCTCTGGAAGCCGCGCAGGTGCTGGGCCAGCTCGGCGGCGTTGGCCGGCTGGTCATTGAGCCCCGCCAGCAAAATGTACTCAAAGGTCACCCGCCGCCCCGTCAGCTGCACATACTCGCGGCACTCGTCCAGCAGCACCTCCAGGGGGTAGGCCCCGGCGCTGGGAATCAGCCGCAGCCGCTGGGGCTGGTTTGACGCGTGCAGGCTCACCGCCAACGTCACCTGGAGCTGCTCCGCCGCCAGGGCGCGAATGCGGCCCGGCACCCCCACCGTCGAGAGGGTGATCGCCCGCTGGCCAATGCCCACGTCGCGGTTGAGGCAGCGAATGGCGGCCACCACGTTGGCGCTGTTGAGCAATGGCTCGCCCATCCCCATGAACACAATGTGGCTCACCCGCTGGCCAAAATCCTCCTGCACCGTCAGCACCTGATCGACGATCTCGTGAACAGCGAGATTGCGAACAAACCCACCCTTGCCCGTGGCGCAAAAGTCGCAGGCCATGGGGCAGCCCACCTGGGACGACACACACACGGTCAGCCGCTTGGCCGAGGGAATACCCACGGTTTCAATAATTTGGCCATCGGCCAGCCGGAGCAAATACTTGACGGTGCCGTCGCTGGCTACCACCCGGTGGTGCAGGTCAGAGCGCCCCACCGGCACCGCCGCCATTGACTGGCGCCAGGCCTTGGGAAAGACGGTGACATCGAGTAGCGATCGCACCCCCTGCTGGTATAGCCACTGATAGAGCTGCTTGCCCCGATAGCTGGGCTGCCCGTGGCTTTGCACCCACTCGGTCAGCGCCTCTAGGGATTGCCCCAGCAGGGGCGGCTCCTGGGGCGGCCTATTCTCAATCAGCCCGTCCTCAAGCGGCCCCTCCTCAAGCGGCCCGTCCTCAAGCGGCAGCTCCCGGTGGGCGGGATCGGTGAATGAAAGGGGAGTAACAGCCATGGCAGCTCACGAAGCACAGTCTTTCATTGTACTGACTTCCCTGGGTCTCAGTCGCCAGGCCATGGGCAAGTGCCCCGACACGACGCGGGCGGCGGCCCTAGCGACGATGACGGCTGGGGAAATCCCCCGTGTTGTCGTTAGATTTGGGCGTGGTCGTATCGGTCTGCATCAGCTCCACCAGCCCCTCAGTCAGCATTTTGGGGTCCATAAAGACCACCTTAGAGTTTTCGCTTTCCCCTAGCTTTTGGTTGGCATCCACGTAGCGCTGGGCCAGCAAATAGTGAAGAATTTCGCTGGTGTCACTGCGCTCCTTGAGCACCCGAGAGAGCATTTCAATCGACTCAACCGTGGCCTGGGCCCGTTCGATCGCCGCCTGCTTTTCGCCCTGGGCCTCGCGCACCATCGCCCGGCTCCTGAGTTCCGCCGCCTGCTGCAGCTGCATCGACTGGCGCACCTCCGCCGGGGGCGAAATTTCCTGCACCTCCACCCGGGTCACCTTGACCCCCCAGGGCTCAGTCGCTTCATCCAGCTGCGACAGCAGCGCCCGGTTCAGCTCGTCGCGGGAGGAAAAGGTTTCCTCAAACTTCATCTTGCCGATTTCCGAGCGCAGGGTGGTAATCACCAGCTCCTCGATGCCCTGCTCCACGTTTTCAATGGCGTAGTAGGTCAGCTCCAGCTCCAGAATGCGCCAGTACACCACCGCATCGACATCCAGAGACACGTTGTCGCTGGTGATCGCGCCCTGCTTGGCCACGTCGAGAATCTGCTCGCGCACGCTGTCGCGCAGCACGATGTAGTCGAGCACCGGCACAATGAAGTTGAGCCCCGGTCTCAGCTTGCGGTGGTACCGTCCCAGGCGTTCCACCAGGGCTTCGTTGCCCTGGTTGATAATCCGCACCGAGCCCACGGTGTAGCCAATGATGATTAGCGCCAGAATTCCAATAATTGACGGCACGGTCAGCCCCTAGGAGGAAAAAGGTTGAGTAAGCCTGTTCTACCGACCAGTGTAGCGATTTCTTCCCAAAGTGAACGAAAAGACTCCCCCAGCGGCGGGTTAAACCCACGACAGAGACAACTACAAAGCCGGGCAGGCCACCTGGCTCAATACCGTCATCGGGCCCAGGGCTTTTAACAGCGCCAGCTGCTCCGGATTTTTGACCAATAGCGACCCGGCAAACCCCAGCGAGTTTACCGGAATCGATTGGTAATGCTCCTGCTGGCGAGGGACGGCCATCATCCAGCCGCGAGTGACCAGCAGATTGTAGGGAAACGCCTGGGGCGGCTGCGGCCAATCGACCCCCAGGTAGCTGAGCAGGGTGCGGTAGGCCGCTAGCAGCGTCGGCCCGGAGGGTACGGCCTCCGGCTGGAGGCCCACGACCGCGTGGCGAAAGGGCAGCGCTGGCGACACCCCTGGGGCAGCGGCACCGGGGGCCAACTTCAATGCCGCAATCACCCCATCCAGGGGCAGGGGGGTGGCATCGGGGCAGAAGGGGGGCGGCACCAGCTGGAGGTGCTTGTGGCGCTGGCTGGCCCCCGCCTGGCGACCGCCGTTGTAAAAGGCCAGGCCGTCGATTTCAGCCATCCCCAGGGCCAGCGCCTCAAAGTCGGCCAGGGTGAGCCAGGTGTCTTGATCTTCAAACTCGCGGGTGACGATCAAAATGTGATGGTCAACCACGTTGTATTTATTGAGCAGACACAGGTGGGTGGCCGACAGGTTGGCCACAAACAGGTCTGGGTCGTAGGGTAAAAATGGGTTGCTGGGCTGCCCCTGCTGGTGCTGCACCGCCTGGGCCAGGCTGGCTTTTTCTTTGCGGGCCAGGTTGGCCAAAATTCTGACCAGAAAGCGCATGCCCCCCTGCTCCACAAACTCGTAGCGGGTGTCGATGGGCTCTAGGGCACCGCAGGCGAGGGCGTGGCGGGTCTGCTGCTGAATTTTGCTCCAAAGAATGCCGGGAGGCCACCCAGCCTCGGGGGAATGCGCCATGGGAAAGCTCTGAGGGGAAAACGAGTCTTTCCGACTTTAGCAAACCACTGCCCCGGCGGCGGGCAGAAAGTTTTAGAGCGGTTTAAAGGGTGGTTTGAAAGAAAGAAAAAGCTGTCTAGCAAACTCGCGGAACTGAGATTACCTAGGCACAACTAGACACAACAACACCCAGTCTCCTATCCAAAGAACTTCCTACATTGGGGTGAGCCTTTCTGGAGTCAAGGTGTCAAATTTATACCCCAATGGAGAATAAATTTTCTAACCCTTAGAAACTCCCATTTGCTTACTTCAGGAAGGGTTGGACTGGGCCTGGGTGTTGCTGTTTAGACGAGACAGATGTGAAGTTAACAGCGCTTTCACTCCTTTTTGTGTGTGGACAGTTGGCTGTTTTATCTGCCAGGGGAGCCTGTTCAGCTCCACATTCAATATAACTGCTTTGATCTGGCGATCGGCGGCGACGAAATGATAGTTAACAGTGGGTTAATGGGTTATTTGCTGACCCTTGAAGAGGTGACTGTAGCAGGCTGGTTGCCCCGAACCGACGCGCAACGTTTGCTCTGCCAAGTGGCGAAGCACGGCGAAACAGCTCAGGGAATAGCGGCTTGACCCCGCCGCGCGGGCGGGGCTAGCGATCGGCGGGCCAGTTGAACCCTCGGGTTTGCAGCAGGTGGCGCTGGCGCTGGCGGGCCTGGTTTTGCAGATCGATGCTGCGATCGGTTTCATCGACAATTTCGCCGGTGAGGACTTCGAGCACGTCTTCGAGGGTGACCACCCCCGACACGCCGCCGTATTCATCGACTACCACGGCCAGGTGTTCGCGGACGGTTTGAAACTCTTGCAGCAGCTTGTCGGCCCGCTCGGTTTCGGCGACAAAGCGCACCGGGCGGGCGACGTTGCGAATGGGTTGATGGCCCTGGCCCTGGATCAGGGCGGCCAGCAGGTCGGTTTTGAGCACCAGGCCAAGAATGCGGTCGATGTCGGTGTCGCTGACCAGAATGCGGCTGTGTTGGGAGTTGAAAATTTGCTCCTGGGCCTCGGCGATGGTGAGGTGACCGGGCAGGTGGGTGAGGGCGACCCGAGGGGTCATGATGTTGACCGATTTCATGTCGTTGAGGCGAAAGACGCGGCGAATCATCTCGGCTTCGTCGGCTTCGATGATGCCCTCCTGGTGGCCGATGGTGGCCATCAGCTTAATCTCGGCTTCGTTGGTGCTGGGGCGGTTGCCGTCGCCCACCAGGGGAGCGGTGACTTTTTCGAGCAGCAGCACGATGGGGATAAACAGCCAGGTGATCCACCGGACGGGCATGGCGACCGCCAGGGCGATGGGAATGGCATAGCGTTCGCCCAGCACTTTTGGAAAAATTTCGCCAAACAGGATGACCAGCAGGGTCAACAGTCCTGTAAATAACCCCAGCAGAGCGTCGTTGAAGATGGTTGCGGCAATACCGCCGACTAAGACGCTACCTACAATATTGAACAGGTTGTTGAGAATAACGATGGTGGCAATCGGCCGGTTGATCTTCTGGCGAATGGCCAGCAGGGTAATGGCGGCGGGCTGTTTAGACTCGGCGAGCTGCTGGGCTTTGAGCACGGGTACCGACAGAAGGGCCGCTTCGCTGCAGGAGCACAGGGCGGAGCCAATCAGCATGGTCAAGATTGCGATCGCAAGAGTCAGCATGGGTGGTTAGGGGCGAACGAAATCGCTAGGGAGGACGCTGTTATGATTCATCTACTATGATCCATTGACAAGATTAATTAACGGTTCCTCGCCGCCGAATTTAGTGTGACGTTGGAGGTTGCTCCAGGTTCGTGCTGGTTTGGGCAGCCTGGAGATCGGCCCTGGTCATCAGTCCTGTTAACAACCCCATGAGCGATACTATTCTCGACGTTAAGCAGCTTACGGTTCATTTTGAGGTCGATAACCAGCTCATTCAGGCCGTTGACAACATTTCTTTTCAGGTGCAGCGGGGGCAGACCCTGGGCATTGTGGGCGAGTCGGGCTCGGGCAAGTCGGTGACCTCGCTGGCGGTGATGGGGCTGGTGCCCAACCCGCCGGGCAAGGTGGTGAGCGGGGAGATCTGGTTTGACGGGGGCCAGGGGGCGGTTGACCTGGCGACCCTGAGCGAGGCCCAGCTCCAGGGGTACCGGGGCGGCCAGGTGTCGATGATTTTTCAAGAGCCGATGAGCTCTCTGAACCCGGTGTATACGGTGGGGTTTCAGATGGTGGAGGCGATTCGCCAGCACCAGGACATTGCTAAGGAGGCGGCCCGTCAGCAGGCGATTGCCCGCTTGCAGGAGGTGAAGCTGCTGCCCAGTGATGAGCACCTGCGGGCCGCGATCCGAGCCGAAAAGCCCAGCTTAGACGACGTTTCGCTGGGGGAGGAGCTGGAGCGGCGGCAGCAGGCGCTGCTTGACCGCTACCCCCACCAGCTGTCGGGGGGGCAGATTCAGCGGGTGATGATTGCCATGGCGATATCGTGCAACCCGGCGCTGCTGATTGCCGATGAGCCCACCACGGCGCTGGATGTGACGGTGCAGGCGACGATTCTTGACCTGCTGCGGGAACTGCGCGATCGCAGGGGCATGTCGCTGATTTTTATCACCCACGACCTGGGCATCATCGCTGAAATTGCCGACCAGGTGGCGGTGATGTACCAGGGCAAGATTGTTGAGGCGGGGCCGGTGTGGGATATTTTTGCCCACCCCCAGCACCCCTACACCAAGGGGCTGCTGGCCTGCCGCCCCCAGCCCGACCAGCGGCTGCGCCTGCTGCCCACGGTGGCCGACTTTATGTCTAGTGAGGCGGTGGCTGGGGCCAGTTCGCCCCATGGTGGCCAGCCCGGCACTGCCCTGCGCGAGCGGGTGCTGGATGCGGCGGATCAGGCCCGCTTTGCCCCGGTGACCGAGGCCGAGCTGGCCGCTCGGGCGGCGGCACTGGCCGCCAACGGCCCCCTGCTGGCGGTGGAAAACTTGCAGGTGGGCTACCCGGTACGGGGGGTGTTTGGCAAAACCCGCCGCTACGTGATGGCGGTGCAGGATGTGTCGTTTCAGATTCAGAAGGGGGAGACCTTTGGCCTGGTGGGGGAGTCGGGCTGCGGCAAAACCACCCTGGGCCGCGCGCTGCTGCGGCTGGTGCCCACCATGGGGGGCCACGTGTGGTTTGAGGGGCGCGATGTGCTGGGGCTCAACGGGTCACAGCTGCGCCATCTGCGGCGCGATATGCAGATTGTGTTTCAAGATCCCTACAGCTCGCTGGATCCACGCATGACGATTGGGGCTGCGATCGCAGAACCCCTCAAAATTCACGGCGTGATCAAAAGCGCCCGCCACCAGCAGGAGCGGGTGGCCTACCTGCTCGACCGGGTGGGCTTGCCCACCACCTGCATCAACCGCTACCCCCACGAGTTTTCTGGTGGCCAGCGCCAGCGAGTCTGCATTGCCCGCGCCCTGGCCCTCAACCCCAAGTTCATTATCTGCGACGAGTCGGTATCGGCCCTCGATGTGTCGGTGCAGGCCCAGGTGCTCAACCTGCTCAAAGAAATCCAGGCGGAGTTTGACCTCACCTACATCTTTATTTCCCACGATCTGGCGGTGGTGAAATTTATGAGCGATCGGATCATGGTGATGAACCAGGGCCGGATCGAAGAAATTGGCCCCGCTGAGCAAATCTACCGCCAGCCCCAAACCGCCTACACCCAAGAACTCATCAAAGCAATTCCGGTGGGCAGCCTCGACCGCATTCAAGAACTCCAGCGGGCGCGGGCCTCGGTGGCCTAGGGCAGCTCTCAAATCCCTGAAACTACTGCGCCACAGGCTGCTCAGAAGCTTTCAGCCAACGTCTGTCAGCTAATCAGCTGCACGGGTCATCATGTCACGCAACGGGCCGGTCGGCAGATCTTTGCCGTTGTGAAATGGCATAACGATCTGAAGCTTTCTTTCTAGGTTCTGCTATTTTTGGTGGCTTCCTTTTTGTGGCGGTCGCTCGTTTCTGGTGTTGGGCTGGGGCGAGAGGCGGGGCGGTGTTGCTAAAACTGTAACCCCAGAGTGGTTCCTTATAGTTGCTTGATAGATTGCTAGAGGACCAAGGGGAGATATGGTCAGCGGCTTTAGCGACGCCTGGGCAGATTGACTGCGATGCTCCCTGCTGCTACTTAGGTGTGAGATTGACGGTATGACTACGCGAGTGTTTTCTGCTTTGGTGGGGGCTGGTTTAGCGGCGGCGGCGCTGGGGAGCGGGCTGGTGGTAGGAGATGCGGCGATGGCGCAGGCCCAGCCCGAGTGGTACAACTGCATGACCCGGGAGGTGTTTAGCCCTGAGAAGCAGGCGTGGTGCGATCGCACCACCACCCTGCTCAACGGCACCTACATCGTGCCCCTGGGATTTGGCCCCGAGCCCACCTTTGAGACCATCACCCTGGCAAACGGCGAGTACAGCCGCCCCGGCGAACTGGTGGTGGGCATGGCCCACGAGCCCAACTGGCTGGCCTTTGGCGACATCAATGGCGACGGCAAAACCGATGCCGCCGTTTTCTTTGGCGTCAACCAGGGGGGCGGCACCAACTTGATCACCTACCTGGCGGCGGTGATGGATATCGACGGCGAGGCCCAGGCCCTGCGGCCCGTGGCCCTGGGCGAGCGAATCATGCTCAACGGCCCCACCACCATCGACAACCAGCGCATTACCGTGGCGCAGCTCACCCAGACCGAGGTGATCAACCGCAGCTTTGTCGTCGATAGCGACAGCCTCAGCGAGCTGGCCCAGCTGCCCAGCCCCGAGCGGGCTGAGGTGCCCGACGGCACCATTGTGTTTTCTCAGACGCCAGACTACGCGGTGCGGGTGTTTACCCAGGATGGGCAGCCCCGCATCAACCTGTTCAACCGGACTACCGGGCGGCAAGACCTGAGCGGGGTGCGGGCCATAGCCACCTCGTCTGTGGAGGGCATCACCTTTACCTACTCCGGCTCAGCCACCGAAGGACTGCCCCCGGCGCGGGTCAGCGTCGCATCCAATGGCGCTCAAACTATAGAGGTAAATGGTACTGTGCAAACCAACTCTGCCAGCGTCACCGGCACGGTGACCTACCGACCCCGCATCGCCATGCCCCCCAACGCCATTTTGGAGGTGACGCTGGTCGATGTCAGTCGGGCCGATGCCCCGGCCATTACCCTGGCCTCCCAGGGGATGGTGTTTGGCGAGCGCCAGGTGCCGATTCCCTTTGAGCTGGTGTACAACCCCGACCAGATCGACCCGCGCTACAGCTACGCGGTGCAGGCCCGCATCCTTGTCGATGGCCAGCTGCGGTTTATCAATACCAGCCGCGTTGCGGTGATTACCCAGGGCAACCCCACGGCGGTGGAGGTGGTGGTAGACCCGGTATCGCGCCCCTGAGCGCGCCCCTAAGCACGCCCCTAAGCACGCCCCTAGAATTGCGCCTCTAGGACCGCGTATGTAAAAAACGGGTGAAATATACAGGGCTGAAAGCAACCTCGACGGGTCAGCTAGCCCGCCCGGAACAATTGAGCCGCTCTGCCTATCAACGTTAAGCAGGGCGGCTTTCTCTATCTCCAGATAGAAATTTGTTGAAGCCGGGGCGGAGAATGCCTGGGCCAGGGAAGGGGCTTGGTAGACTAGCGCCTGGGGCTCCGCCCGACCACACCTCTGCATTCTGCCGGTAACTTCTTCGTAGCATACCTGTGACCGTTCAAAACTCTGCCCCCACCGCCCCCGCCGTAGCCCAGCCCGCCCTCCAGCCCCTGGTCTATTTAGTAGAAGACGAAACCCAGACGGTGCTCGACTGGGCCGCCACGGTGGCCCAGTCAGAGGAAACCTACTTTCAGCGGGGCCAGCGGCTGGCCCGGCGGCTGGGGGCCCACTATCGCCGCGACGGCCTGACGGAGTTTGGCTTTTGGACCCCTGCCCTGGTAGCCGAGATCATTCAGTCGGAGCGCACCCTGGAGCTGGAGATTCTCACGCCGCTCCAGCCGATTGACTTTCGGGCCTCGCAGCAAACCCTGCGGTTTCAGCGCGACCGCCTGCCGGTGATGCAGCAGGGGGAGTTTGTCTGGGCGGTGGTGGCGGGGGTGAAGCCGGGGAGCTGCGATCGCACCGGCAGCTTCTACTGGCTCCGCTACGTCGATGCCGAAGGGCGGCTCAACTACCTGCGCGACCCCCTGGCCTACTCCCTGCCCTACGGCGTGTTTGCCCCCGCCGAAGTCTACGACCTCCGCCGCCTGCAAACCCAGCGGGCCGACCTGGGCTACCTGGCCCGCAGCGCCGCCCCCAAGGGTGGCACCGACCCCGAAATTCCTCGGGTGCCCGCCCCCACCAACATTCTGCAAATCCACGTCAAAACCGCCTCCGCCGAGGGCAGCCTCGAAGGGCTCACCCGCATTTACCAGGGTATCGCCCACAAGCTGAGCGCCGGTGAACCCCTCACCCCCGCCGAAGCCGCCTACACCGGCTACGAAGCGGTCCAGCTGCTGCCGGTCGAGCCCACCATTGAGTACCGCCGCGAAGACACCAGCAGCGAGCACGAGTTTTTTGCCATCGTCGAGCCCAGCGCCGCCGACCACGGCGCGGCGGGCGACACTGCGGCCCCCAGTAGCCACCTCACCGTCACCCTGCGCCAGCCCAACACCCAAAACTGGGGCTACGACGTGCCCATCCTCGGCTCTGCTGCCACCAACCCGGCGGTGCTGGGCAGCCTGCGCCCCGACGAAATGGTCGATTTCATTGCCACCCTGCACACCTTCCCCACCGGGCCCATTCAGCTGATCTACGACCTGGTCTACGGCCACGCCGACAACCAGGGCCTGGAGCTGCTCACCCAGCAGTTCTTCAAAGGCCCCAACATGTACGGCCAGGATCTCAACCACCAGCTGCCCCAGGTGCGCGCCATTTTGCTGGAGATGCAGCGCCGCAAAATCAACACCGGGGCCGACGGCATTCGCGTTGACGGCGGCCAGGACTTTCGCTTTTTTAACCCCCTCAGCGGTCGGGTCGAGCAAGACGACGTTTACCTGCTGGCCATGAGCGACGTGGTGCAAGACATCCAGGGCTACCGGCGGCGGCTGTTCACCATCTTTGAAGACGGTCGCCCCTGGCCCGAGACCGGCTGGGAGGAAAAATCCACCTACCGCGAGCTGATCGAGGCCAAACCCGGCTCGTTTCAGTGGGGGCCGCTGATTTTTGCCCACAACACCCCCACCCTCAAGGGCTTTTGGGACCGCAAGTGGCGGCGGGTGTGCGAAGTCATCTTCCAGGGCGACCACTGGATTACCGGCTGCGGCAACCACGACACCGTGCGCCGGGGCAACCAGGTTGACCTCGACGCCGACATCAACTGGAACCTGGGCGACACCCTGCCCACCGTGCTCAACCGCGCCTACAATAACTCCGCCACCCTGCTGTGGGTGCACGGCTTTAGCCCCGGCCTGCCCATGGACTTTCTCAACGCCAGCCTGGAGACCCCCTGGGGCTTCTTTCGCAACACCGACGACCGCTACGGCGTCAAGGTGGTCTCCGAAGAAGTGGGCTTTTTAGACTGGGAAATCGAGCCCGACCTCTACCTTCAGCCCCACGCCTTTCCCCAGCTCAAATCGCTGGGCTTCAGCAGCCTGGAGCAGCTCAAGAACTTTGCCAAGGCCCTGCGCGATGCCATGGTCGAAACCGACTACAACCTGGAGCAGGTGGCCCAGATCTGCCAGCACTGCCTGGGCAGCGGGGTCGCTGGCGTGGCCTGCGAAGTGCCCGCCCTGGAGGAGCTGAATGAGCCCAGCCTGCCCCGGTTTTTGGCCACGCTGGATGTGCCCAAGCTGAAGCAGTTTGCCATGGCCTTTATGGAAGACGGCCACGACATCTGCAATGCCGCCCACTACTTTGAGCAGGCCAACCCCGATCGCTGCCACTTTGGCCTGGCCCTGCGGCAGTTTCGCCGCGACCGCCCCTGGCTGCGGGAAAATTTGATCGGCCGCGATCGCTTCAACCGCATTAGCGATGACGAGCGCACCATCTTCTACGGCTACCGCATTGAGCCGCACCCCCCCGGCCACCGCCCGCCCCAGGAGGTGGTAATGGTCGCCCACATGGGCGGCGCGCCGATGACCGTCAATCTGGGCGACTGGCTCCAGCTCGACCTGGAGGCCTGGCGGGTAGGGCTGGCCTCCCCCGGCCTGGACCTGGGCACCAGCCCCGACCAGCTGCGCTCCTTTGAGCTGCGCGACGGCGAGGGGCTGCTGCTGGTCAATGCCGGGGATGACGGCGGTAGCTAGGCGGCACCCATTCTCACTCCGTAGCACTGGGCAATGGTGCTGTGGGGCGTGGTGTTGTGGTCATGCTGGTTGACCCAAACCCGGGGCTGGGGCTGGGGCTATCATGATAATGGTTATCAATTGCAAGAGTTGAGGCCCGTTGCTCCGTAGTCCGTCGATCTGATGATCCGAGATTATGAGACTGATCTATTTTTTGCTCCGCTCTTCTTGGGTGACGGTTGCGATCGCAAGTCTAGCCAGAGCTTTGAGCCGCACAGACAACGTATGGCTGATTGCATCCCTCACTGCGGCCATCGGTAACCCCAGGGCAACAGTCGAGCATTGTGCCAGCGGGGTCGATGGACTTAGCTCTCATCACTCTACGGGCAGGTAGTGATTCACAAATTTTGCTGAGTCGGGCTAGGCGCCTTCACCCACCATGGCGGGCACATCAATCTCTTTGAGGCAGGTCGCCCGTGACAATGAGAGCACGCAGTCGATAATCGCCAGCAGATCGCCCAGGGGAATGGCCGCGCCGCCGCTCAAGTTATCGGCGGCCAGGTCAGCCAGCACCTCCGGCGTACCCACGTTGCCAGGGTTGATGACGGTAACGCCGATTTGCTGGGGTCTCAGCTCCTCGCGCAGGGCATGCACCATCCCCCGCAGACCAAACTTAGAGGCGCTGTTGGCCACCTCGCGTCCCGAAAAGTTATCTCGCCCCGACAGAGCGCCCATGACGATGATTTTGGGATTGGGCGATCGCCGCAGGGCAGGTAGCAGCGCCTTCACCAGGCGGATCGGGGCCACCAAATTGACCGCAATCACGCGGGTAATGTCGTCATCGGAGCAGTCTTCAAACCGGTACTGGGAGGTGAAGGCGTGGGTTTCCCAGGTGCCGCCCATGTAGAGCAGGGCATCGAGGGGGGCATCACCGATAGCCTCTGCCACGGTTGTGATTCCGGCCAGCTCAGACAAGTCTGCCCGAATCCAGTCACCGACCGGAGCCGGAGTGCGGGACACGCTCAGGAGGCGATCGCACCGGGGTTGCACATGCTCGGCCACAGCCAACCCAATGCCGCGACTGGCACCGGCAACTAAAACAGTCTCAAACGCCATCAGTGTTCTCCTTTGGCATAGAAAGCAATATCAAAGCGGGTCATTTTCACTCCATTGAAGTATTTATGGCTAAGCTCAGATGTCATCATTGAGAGGGTAGCTGTATAACGTCAATCTTCAGCAATGTTTAGGAATTTTTGGGTCAGTAAAGGTGATTTTTATGAATCTGTTATAAAAGAAATTTTATAGTGCGATCGCTCATCGGCTAATTTTCAGCATTTGATTGCCACCCTTTTGAAATTCGTAAGCAACAGTTTGAACCTGGGCGCTATAACCTTGGTTAGATAAATCTTCTATCACTGGCTCAAGATATGGAGACACTTCACCATTAAGCTTGAGCAGCGGAAAAATTCTTACCTCTGAGGCGACTCTCAGAAGTTCATGGATTGAAGCTAGATGAAAATCAAGGGATAGTTGCTCCGAATACAGGAAGAGCAAATGAGAGCATAAACACAGCTCAAACTGTTCGTCAGAGAATTCTAGGTTTGGCAAAGATTGGTCTAAATATCGTTGTGAAGCTTTTCCTGCTTCATAATCCGATAGAAACTTCTCCATGGCGCTGAGGCGAGCTTTGCCAAGTTCATCAGCATTTTGGAAGTTTTTCCAGATATAGTTTTGATGGTTTTGCTTCACTTGTGAAATGACTTGTTCGTAGGTCGCTCGAACACGCCGCTCGATTTGCTCGGCAGAAAACCGATAAACCGGATCGATAGATACGACAGAGTGTCCTAATTCAGTCATTTCGGCATTGAAGCTGGCGGGCCCATCACCACAGCCAAGAATTTTTCTGTTTAGATCTGTTTCCGACAGGCTAAACATTGACCTGTATTCTTCCAATGTTCTGCCCCAGGGGACAACTTCATCAAGCTTCATTTACACCAGCCTCAAGGCATCGATTTTGCAAAAGTCCGATCGGTATCACGATCCTATTCACCGCGCGGGTGGTCTCTGAAACTCAGGGTGCTTCATGAACGATACAGTCTGTATGGATCCTAAACATAGGGTTTTCTTCTATGCCTTG
>DATIVG010000060.1:0-9611 GCA_035466075.1 Nodosilinea sp.
CTGGATGTATGTTGTTTAACTACGAGGGCCAGCCCGTCCCTCATGCAATCTTTCAAATGCTGACTGAGGTGGGTGGGTACGAGCTTTCGACCGCGGATCTCTTTGATCGCAAAACCGTAGTGGCATTTGCCGTGCCGGGGGCGTTTACCTGTCCGCACTCTCCGATTCAACTGTTGGCTTACAACGAGTATGCCCAGGTGTTTCGAGCCAACGGAGTCGATGACATGGTTTGTATTTCAGTGAATGATCCGTTCTCGCTAGCGGCTTGGGCTCAAGCTGAAGGTGCCGATCAGGTACGCTTTATACCCGATGTCAACGGTGACTTTACCCGCGAGCTGGGGATGATGGTAAACCTTTCGGATAAGGGGATGGGATACCGCTCCTGGCGCTATTCCATGCTGGTGAAAGACGGAGTGATTGAAAAAATGTTTGTAGAACCGGACGGTTTTGAGGCGATGCCCGTTGTTTCTAATGCCGACACCATGTTGAACTACATCAATCCCAAGGCCAGACAGCCGGAGCAGACGGCTGTGCTGATGCAGATGTGGCGAATGATGCTTTCTGTCTAGGAAAAAACGGTCTAGAAAAAACGGTTGCCCAGAGACGAAAAAACTCACCTAAACCACAATCAGGAAAGGAATTATGACGAGTAGCCAAATGAAATGTCCGTTCCCCATGAGTGGCAAGCTAATGAAAATCTGGCGGGCTATATCCTCTGTTCTGGCATCAAGCAGCACAGGTAGCGCGGAAAAGGTTGAAACCGGTACGCCACAGTCTACGCCCTCCAATGGAGCCAGCAGCGCCAGCAAATGTCCGGTTCTAGGTGGGCCTCAAACTCGGCTGGGGACTGCAAACCGCGACTGGTGGCCGAACGCTTTAAATTTGAACATGCTTCACCAGCACTCGGCCAAGGCCAATCCGATGGGTGAGGATTTTAACTACGCTGAGGCGTTTAAGAGTCTTGACTTAGCGGCCCTGCGGGCCGATATCTACGAGCTGATGACCACGTCGCAAGACTGGTGGCCCGCCGACTACGGCCACTATGGGCCGCTCTTCATTCGCATGGCGTGGCACAGTGCCGGTACCTATCGCATTGGCGACGGTCGCGGTGGCGCGGGCTCGGGTAGTCAGCGGTTTGAGCCGCTCAACAGCTGGCCCGACAATGCCAACCTCGATAAGGCGCGCATGCTGCTTTGGCCCATTAAACAGAAGTACGGCAACAAAATTTCCTGGGCCGATCTGATGATCTTCGCGGGCAACTGCGCTCTGGAATCGATGGGCTTTAAGACCCTCGGTTTTGCGGGCGGGCGTGTGGATGTGTGGGAGCCAGAGGTCGATATCTACTGGGGCTCTGAGCGCACCTGGCTCGGCAATGAGCGCTACGAGGGCGATCGCGTGCTGCAAAACCCCCTCGCCGCTGTGCAGATGGGCCTAATCTACGTCAACCCCCAGGGGCCAGACGGCGAGCCTGACCCGCTGGGTTCTGGTCGGGATATTCGCGAGACCTTTAAGCGGATGGCGATGAACGACGAGGAAACCGTTGCCCTCACCGCTGGGGGGCACACCTTTGGCAAGTGCCACGGCGCGGGCGAAGAGACCCACCTGGGGCCGGAACCAGGGGGAGCCACCATCGTCGATCAGGGCCTGGGCTGGAAGAGCACTTTTAACACGGGGGTCGGCGTCGATGCGATCACCAGCGGCATTGAAGGGGCCTGGACGCCCACCCCGACCCAGTGGGACAACAGCTATCTCGAAACCCTGTTTAACTATGACTGGGAGCTGACCAAGAGCCCCGCTGGCGCGTGGCAGTGGAAGCCCAAGGGCGATGCCGGGGCCGGCACGGTGCCCGATGCCCACGATCCGTCGAAGCGGCACGCCCCGATGATGACCACGGCGGATATGTCGATGAAGATGGACCCGATCTACAACCCGATCGCCCAGCGCTACCGCGACAACCCCGATGAGTTTGCCGAGCAGTTTGCCAAGGCCTGGTTTAAGCTGACCCACCGGGATATGGGGCCGCGATCGCGCTACCTTGGCCCTGAGGTGCCCCAGGAGGAGTTTCTATGGCAAGATCCCGTCCCCCCTGTCGATCATGACCTGATCGATGGGCAGGATGTCGCCGCTCTCAAAGCCAAGATTTTGGCCTCAGGGCTATCGGTCTCCCAGCTGGTTTCGACCGCCTGGGCGTCGGCCTCTACCTTCCGCTGCTCCGACATGCGCGGTGGGGCGAACGGAGCGCGCATTCGCCTGGCCCCGCAGAAAGATTGGGAGGTCAACCAGCCGACTCAGCTGGCCGCGGTGCTGCAAACCCTGGAGGGCATCCAGCGGGAGTTCAACGGCTCCCAGTCGGGCGGCAAGCGGGTTTCCATCGCCGACCTGATTGTGCTGGGCGGCTGCGCGGGGGTGGAGCAGGCGGCGAAAAATGCCGGTCACGAGGTGACGGTGCCGTTCACGCCGGGCCGCACCGATGCCACCCAGGAGAAAACCGATGTGGAAGCCTTTGAGCCCCTAGAGCCGACCGCCGACGGGTTCCGCAACTACACCAGCGGCAAACACACCGAATCGCTGGAAGAGCTGCTGATCGATCGGGCGCAGCTGCTGTCGTTGTCGGCCCCGCAGATGACGGCGCTGATTGGGGGGCTGCGCGTGTTGGGCGCAAACTTTGGCGGGTCTAAGCATGGCGTCTTTACCGATCGCCCTGAAACCCTGACCAACGACTTCTTCGTCAACCTGCTTGATCTGGGCACGACCTGGAAGGCAACCTCTGAGGCTGAGGTGGAGTTTGAGGGCCGCGATCGCAAAACCGGTGCACCCAAGTGGACCGCGACCCGCGTTGACCTGATCTTTGGCTCAAACTCGCAGCTGCGCGCCCTGGCAGAGGTCTATGGCGCTGGGGACTCGTCGCAGAAGTTTGTGAATGACTTTGTGGCGGCGTGGGATAAGGTGATGAACCTCGATCGCTACGACCTGCGCTCAGTGTAGGCGGAAGGCGCTGCCAGGGGTTTCTAAGCCCTAGCTGCGCTAACGGAAAAAGCCAACCTGGAGGTGATAGCGGCGTTTCAACTCATCTTGAAGCGCCGCTATTGGCTAAGGTACCTTTCCCGCGACTGCGTTCAATCAGGAGTGTGGGAGTTGTTATAGCCATAGCCATGCTGGTTAGGACAATCAGAAGCCCCAAAAACGTTCAAACGTTTAAACGTTCGCCTGAAAAATGTCTTAACTCTACTGGCTACTGCTATAGGTTGTTAAGTTGCGATCGCTACTTAACCCTTCCCTACAATCAGCGACATGGCAGTCTAAGGGTGCCGCAGCTCGGCCAACCTTGGGCAACTGCTAGAGGTTGTGGCTGGGCACCGCTTACCCCTGACAAATTAGCCCAGGGGGGCCGCCTGCAGCGACGGCTCCACCGCGCTGGCCAGCTGGCGCAGCATGGCGGCAGTGGTGTCGAAGTCTACACAGGCATCGGTAATGCTCTGGCCGTAGGTGAGCTGCCGCAGGTCATCGGGTATGGGCTGGTTGCCCGCCTTGATGTGGCTTTCAATCATGACGCCGAGAATGTGGCGCGAGCCATTGCGCACCTGGGTGGCGACATCTTCGAGCACGTTGATCTGGCGGTTGTGGTCTTTGTTGGCGTTGGCGTGGCTGCAATCGACCATCATGCGGTGATTGAGCTTGAGCTTGGCCATCTCTTCGGCCGCTTTGACCACGTGCTCGGTGCCAAAGTTGGGGCCGCCCTTGCCGCCCCGCAGCACCAGGTGCCCATCGGGGTTGCCGGTGGTGGTGACAATGCTGGCCAGACCGCTCTGGTTGATGCCCAAAAAGTGGTGGGGGCGGCTGGCGGCGACCATGGCATTCATGGCGGCTTGCAGGCTGCCGTCGGTGCTGTTTTTAAAGCCGATCGGCATCGACAGGCCCGAGGCCATTTCGCGGTGGGTTTGGCTTTCGGTGGTGCGAGCGCCGATCGCCGTCCAGGCGATCAGGTCGGCGATGTACTGGGGGGTGACGGGGTCGAGCAGCTCGGTGGCGGCGGGTAGGCCCAGCTGGGCCAGGTCGAGCAGCAGCTTGCGGGCCAGGCGCAGGCCGGTGTTGATGTCGTAGCTGCCGTCGAGGTGGGGATCGTTGATTAGCCCCTTCCAGCCGACGTTGGTGCGGGGCTTTTCAAAGTAGACCCGCATGATGATCTCCAGCTGGCCCGAGAGCTCGTGGCGCAGGTTGACCAGCTTTTTGCCGTAGTCGTAGGCGGCGTCGATGTCGTGTACCGAGCAGGGGCCAACGATGACAAGCAGGCGACGGTCTTCATTGTAGAGAATGTGACGGATGCGATCGCGGGCCTCGGCCACCAGCGTTGCCGCCTCCGCCGACATGGGAAACTCGTGGTGCAGCAGCGCCGGGCTGACTAGCGGACGAGTCTCAACAACATGAAGATCCTGGGTTTGGTGCATTGAAATTGGCCTAATTAATGTAAGACCCCCATGGCGGAGCCCTGTCTACAGAATGGTAGCGTACCTTACCCACCCCCAGGGTTATGGCCCAGTACGGAGTTCTTAACCCGCCGTGACCTGGCTGGCCGCCGGGGCATTGGCCACCTGGGGCTGTCCTAGAGGCGGCAGCATTTCGATCTCGGCGCTGTTGTACAGCACCATGGTGGTGGATGCGTTTTCCTCGAAGCCGATGCGGGCGTAGAAGCCCTGCTGATGGGTGGTCATCAGATACACCCGCTCGACCCGGCTCATGTGGGGGTGGGCCACCAGGGTTTCTACCAGCTTGCGACCCAGGCCGCCCCCCTGGTAGTCGGGCGAGATCACCACGTCCCAAATGGTGGCGCGAAACACCCCGTCGGAGGTGGCGCGGGCAAAGCCAATCAGGGTGGGGCCATCCCAGGCGGTCACCACGGGGTAGCTGTGGGCCACCGCAATGGCCATGTCTTCACGGCTGCGATCGCAGGCCCAAAACGCCGCTGCCCGAAATAGACTCACCAGCTGGTCAAGGTCAACCTCAGAAAACTGATCGGTGTACCGAAATTGAATAGCGCTGCAATCCATAGGTAACCTGCTCTCATGCCAAGCGGGGTAGCAGGGCGCTCAACCGTGAGGCCCTTCAAACCAGAATAAACAGAATATTTAGATACGGGCTATACCAAACCCCGCCCTCTATTGATATTGCTACGAAGCCCTGACAACTGTATGCAGAGCTACGGTTTCAGGGCTAAGGGCAACTGTTCTAGCTGTTTTTCTGTAAACCTGAGACCTTTCGCTCCAGATCTGTGGCCCGCGACCTGGGGTTCCAGGCCGGACCCGATCAGGCTGGAGTTTGCTGCTGGCGCAGCTTCCACACTGCGCTCGACAACAAATTGGTCACCGTGTGGGCCACGATGGGCACCAGCAGGTTGCCCGTGAGCACCGCCCCCACCGCCAGCACCAGGCCAATGGCGGTGGCCCACACCACGTAGGTCCACTGCTGCAAACTGCTCAGGTGCAGCACCCCAAAGCTGGCCGCCGACACCGCAATGCCCAGGGCATTCATGCCAATGGCGGGCAGCATAACGCCGCGAAACAGCAGCTCTTCGCTCAGCCCCGGCAGCAGCCCCAGCCAAATCAGGTCGGGCCACTGGAGGGGGTGCAGCACCATGGCCAGGTAGGTATCAGCGCTCTGGCGGTAGGCGGGCCACAGCCTGTAGATCACCCCGCTGGCCAGGGTAATGGCCAGCCCCAGCCCCGCGCCCAGCAGTCCGTCAGCCCACGATAGCCGCAGCGGCATCAGCTCTGCCGGGTCGAAGTACAGCCAGGCCTTAGAGATCAGCAGCAGCACCACCGCGGTGACGCCCATGGCCGCCAGCACCTGCATGCGCGTCAGGGGCTCAAAGGGCGGCTCGGTCTGGGGCCCAGGGGGGGGCTGGGGGGCAGGGGGTGGCTGGGTCACAGGATCTCCATGGACGGACGCCCAGGTAGGCGGGGCCGAGGGCATTGCTATCTTAGCGAGTTTGCCCGCCATCCCAACGGTTAACGGCGGGGTACTTTCAGGCCGGCGGGTCGGTGGTTACTTCTGGGCCGGCGGGGTTTTGAGAAACGGCCAGGTGAAGTAGAAGGTGGTGCCAGCGCCGACGGCGGAGGTCAACCAGACCTGGCCATTCTCGGCTTCGACGATTTTTTTTACCACCGCCAGACCAATGCCGGTGCTTTCAAAGTCATCGCGGGCCTTGAGGGTTTGAAAGATGGTGAAAATCTTGTCGTGGTACTGGGGGGCAATGCCGGGGCCGTCGTCGGCGACGGCAAACTCTAGCCAATCTCCCTGGTCTTGCCAGGTGACTTGCACGGTGCCGCAGGGGCCCTCGGGGCAGGTTTCGCCAGCGCGGTGGTGGTGCTTAATAGCATTGTTAATTAAATTGGCAAACACCTGGCCCAGGGCGGTCTTGTGGCCGTACAGGGGGGGCAGATCGGTGGGCAGGCTGACCACAAAGGCCTCAGGCGGGGCCAGTGAGTCAACCACGTTGGCCAGCAGCAGGTTGAGGTCGATCATCACCCTGCTGCGCTGGCGGCGGCCCACCCGCGAGTATTCCAGCAGGCCGTTGATCAATGCCTCCATGCGCTGCACGCGGTTGCGCAGCAGCTCTAGCTGGCGGCGGTTTTCGGCGGGCACCTGATCGCCCAGGTCTTCGCCGATCCAGTCGGCCAGGTTGGAGATTGCCCGCAGGGGGGCTTTGAGGTCGTGGGAGGCGACGTAGGCAAACTGGTCGAGTTCGGCGTTGCGGCGCTCTAGCAGGGCGGTGGTGTGGGCCAGCACCAGGTTGGTGTTGGCCATTTCGTCGGCGCGGCGCTGGAGTTCCTGCTGGGCGGCCTTGCGGTCTTCGATGTTTTCGATGATGGCGATCAGGGCGGTGGGGCCGTTGTCGTCGTCGCTTTCGGTCGATACGGTAACCAGGGTCCACACCGGAGTTTGGTCTTGACGCAGATAGCGCTTCTCAAACTGGCAGTAGGTCTGGGCCCCGGTGATCAGCTGCTGGTAGTAGTACTCATCCTGGGCGTGGTCGGCCTCGTAGGTAATGGCCTGAAAGGTCTGGCCGATTAGATCCTGGGGTTGGCAGCCCACAATGTCGCAGAGCTTTTGGTTGACCTGAATCCAGCGGCCCTGGAGGTTGAGGCGGGCCATGCCCACGGCGGCCTGCTCAAACACAGCCCGAAACCGGGCCTCGCTGGCCCGCAGCGATAGCTCGGCCCGCTTGTGCTGGGTGATATCTTGCAGGACGCCCACCATGCGCTGGCTGCGGCCATCGGCCACGGCCACTACCCGGCCATAGGCGCTGACCCAGTGCCAGCTGCCATCGGGCCAATGCACGCGGTACTGCCCGGTAAATTCGCGGCGCTCGGCAATCGCCTGGTCGATCACCTGCTGAATGGTGGGCAGGTCGTCGGGGTGCACACGCTCGGCCCAAACCTCGGCGGTGTGGGGTAGGCTGCCGGGCTCTAGACCCATAATGCGCTCGGTCTGGGGTGACCAGATCTGGGTGTTGCTGTCGAGCTGCCAGTCCCAGGAGCCCATCTCGGCGGCGCTGAGGGCGAGGTTGAGGCGCTCGGCGGTGTCTTGCAGGTCGTCTGTGGCGGTTTGCAGAGTGATGCGGTCCTGGCGTTCCTGGGCCAGCAGGGTTTCGATCTGCTGTTTGGCCGCTTCCAGCTGGGCGGTGCGGCGCTGCACTCGGTCTTCAAGGGTTTGGTTGAGCTGGCGCACTTCAAGTTCGGCGGCGCGCAGGTTGGCCTCGGCCTGCTTGCGATCGCAGATCTCCCCCTGCAGCGCCCGGTTTAGATCCAGCAGCTGGGTGGCATTGGGCATCGCCAGCGCCAGAGGCAGCCGTGGCACCAGCTCCAGCGCCGTGTACAGCGACACCAGCGCCGTCAGCCCCTTCACCGACCCCGACACCCAGTAGGTCGGAAACCACAGCGTCCACACCGAGAGCAGGTGAGTCGCCCCACAGGCGGCAATAAACGCCGCAAACAGCCAAAACAACGGCTTAAACGGCACATCGGGTCGCCGCTGCACAAAATACACCAGCGCCCCCGCAATCAGCCAGTACGACAGCGCAATCAGCCCATCCGACAGCAGATGTAGCCACACCAAACCCGGCCGCCACAGGTAGCAATGCCCGTGGGGAATAAACGGCCCCGACAGCAGAGACTGCCAGTACTCAACCATGGCAAAATCCTCTCTTAAGCAGGGTGGTTCTGAGCAGCGTCATCCTGAGCAGGATGAAAAACCGTTAATCTTTCTGGCATAACACGCCCTTAGACAGAGCCGAGTCTATCTTGAGATAGAGGCCCCCCGCCCCCGGAGTCTGCCTGCGGGTACGTGCCAGCCCCCAGGCGTTGCTCCATAATCGTGGCAACCTGTGTGAGACAGTTCGCCCAGGCAAGCTTTCTCAACGCCTGACTTTCCACGCCTCAAAAAGGGGACCACCCGATGACAGACATTCGCATTGTACTCATTGAAGACCACGACCTCACCCGGCTTGGCCTCCGGGCTGCCCTGCAACGGGTGCCCGGCATGACCGTGGTTGGCGAAGCGGCCAACGGTCATCGGGGTCTCAGCCTGCTGCAAACCGAGCACCCCGACATCGCCATCGTTGACATCGGCCTGCCCGACATCGATGGCATCGAGCTGGTCGAGCGGCTGCGCCAGTCCCAAACCGGCCAGGAGGGTGACCCCACCCGCGTGCTCATGCTCACCATGCACGACAGCGAAGCCGCCGTCATGGCCGCCTTTGCCGCCGGGGCCGACTCCTACTGCATGAAGCAAACCGAGCTCGACGACCTGATTGTGGCCGTCCGTGAAACCCACGAAGGCAACTCCTGGATTGACCCCGCCGTAGCCAGCGTCGTGCTGCGTCAGGTGCGCAAGTCCCCCGCTGGTGCCCTCGCCGCCGGTGGCCGCACCGTGTCCATCGATGCTGTCGAGCCCGAGTTTGAGCAAATCATCGAGTCCTACCCCCTCACCGAGCGCGAGCTAGAAGTGCTCGAACTGATCGTGGCCGGCTGTAGCAATGCCGAGATCGCCGAGCGCTCGTACATCACCGTGGGCACCGTCAAAACCCACGTGCGCAGCATTCTCAACAAGCTCGGCGTAGACGACCGCACCAAGGCCGCCGTCCGCGCCCTGCGCTCGGGGTTAGTCACCTAGGAGGACACCTGGGCTCTGGCCCCAGAGGCCCTGGCCCCAGAGGCCCTGGCCCGCTAGATAGCCCGTGGATTAGTTATGTTTGGCTGTGTCCTTTAGAGTCATGGTTAAATGACTTCACAACCGTTCATAACCCTGAGAGTTAAGGCTTGTGGTCGGTTGTCAAATCCCTAACGAATTCCATGAAAACCACTCCCCCTACCCTGCCCCCCACCTTGGGCCAGCTCCAGCGCAACCTGGCCCAGCAGTTTCAGCGGCTGTATCGCGAACAGCTCAACCACTCCCCCGGCAAAATCACCTGCCAAATCATTGAAGAAAAGCTCTTGCTGGTGATCGAAGACTCGGTGACTAAGCCCGAGCAGCTGCTGGTTGACGACGGCCAAGCCGAGCTGGCAGAGCAAATTCGAGAAGACCTGACCACCGCCCTGCGCCCGCAGATCATCGAG
>DATIVG010000061.1:0-42455 GCA_035466075.1 Nodosilinea sp.
TGCAGCATGGGCGGCAGGCCGGTGCCCGCCACCGCCGAAATGCCGTAGACCGGGCCCAGCCCCAGCCCCTCAAACTCGGCCAACAGCTCGGCCAGGGTGGCCCCATCGACGGCGTCAACTTTGTTTAGGGCCAGCACCTGGGGTCGGTGCTTCAGGTCGCGCCCGTAGGCCTCTAGCTCCTGGCGAACGGTGTGAAAATCCGCCAGGGGCTGCTCGCCGGTGGCATCCACCACGTGGAGCAGCAGCCGGGTGCGCTCAATGTGGCGCAAAAACTCGTGGCCCAGCCCCAGCCCCTGATGGGCCCCTTCAATCAGCCCTGGAATGTCGGCAAACACCGTGCCATCGCCGGTGGGGCGGCGCACCACCCCCAGATTGGGGACCAGGGTGGTAAACGGGTAGTCGGCAATTTTGGGTCGCGCCGCCGACAGCGCCGAGATCAGGGTTGACTTACCGGCGTTGGGCAACCCCACAATGCCCACCTCCGCCAGCAGCTTTAGCTCTAGCCGCAGCCGTTTGGTTTCCCCCGGCAGGCCGGGCAGGGCATGCTCCGGGGCCCGGTTGCGGTTGCTGAGGAAGTGGCGGTTGCCCAGGCCGCCCTTGCCCCCCTGGGCGACGCAGAGCACTTGCCCCACCGTCACCAAATCGCCCACCAGCTCGTCGGTGTCGGCGTCGTACACGGCGGTACCCTGGGGCACCTCCAGGTAGAGGTCGGCCCCGGCGGCCCCGGTCATGTTTTTGGGGCCGCCCCGCTGGCCGTTGTCGGCCTTAAACCGGTGGGCGTAGCGAAAATCGAGCAGCGTTTGCAGCTGCCCCGAGGCCCGCAGGTACACCGACCCGCCCAGGCCACCGTTGCCCCCAGCGGGCCCGCCGGCGGGCACGTACTTCTCGCGGCGAAAGGCCACAATGCCATCGCCACCGTCGCCGGCGATCACCTCAACTTCAGCCTGATCGATAAATTGCATTTAGGTAATCTGTACTACTCTGAACCGTTGGCCGACTGCTGCTGCAGCTGCACCATGGCATCGCGAATTTGACTGGCCAGGGCCGGATCCTGGGGGTAGGCGGTGGTAATGGCGTTGAACTGGCGCACCGTCAGCCCGTTGGCCTGCACAATGGAGCTGGCCTGGTTGCAGTAGTCCACCACAATGGTACGGACGCTGCTGCGCAGGTTGCGGGGCAGCTGGTTGAGGTTGGCGGTGCCCGCGCAGGACATATCGATACTGCTGATATCTTGGCTGGTGCCGGTCAGCAGCGTCTTAATTTGGCTGTAGGCCTCATTGCGAGGGGCATCCATTTGCAGCACCGAGGCCGCATAGCCGGTCACCTCCTCGGGGGAAATGGCCGCCTGGGCCTGGGCTGCGGCACCCAGGCTGACCTGGGCTCTACCCACGGTCAACTCCAGGGCCGAGCCTCCCGACAGCAGGCTGAGGCAAGCCGCCGCTGCAGCAACGGCCAGGCGGTGACGGGAGAGCATAGATAAGGGGGGAATAAATCGATACATCATTATGGGGATATCTCCTGTGCTGGTATTCACCAGAATGGGCCTGTGCTCCAGATCAAAAAGAGGTTTTGAATCAGCGTTCCTGGCGGCCGGGGGGGTACCCATGACGCCCTAGTTTAGACAGGCTCACAGCCCTGACGGGGCAGCGCTCACTACAGTTCCAAAGGGCCCGCTAGGCTTGTCTAATTTGAAACATACGACAAAGTTCTATGACTTTTGTGTGTAGGGTGGCGCGTTCATCTCGGCCCTGTTTTAAATCAGACTCTAATTCTAGTAGCAAAGGCCAGCTCTGTTGCAATTGGGCGAGCTGGAGCGATCGCACCTCCTGCTTGAGGAAGTAAATGCGCTTGGGGTTAGCCACCTCGGCGGCGGCGGCGATCTCGGCATCGCTGTGTACCCCCGCCTGGGTCAGCGCCTTGAGCCACAGCCACAGGCGAAACTGACTCACCAGGGTGGCGACAATGCGCAGGGCGGGCTCGTTGCGGTCGAGCAGATCGTTTACCAGCCCCAGGGCCGCTGAGGTATCGCCCTGCTTGAGGGCCTGGGCCAGCTGAAGGCTGGTTTGGGTGGAGACGGTGACCAACTCCGCCGCCACCGCCGGGGGGATGGGCCGGGGGTTATCGCCCCAGTAGAGGGCCAGTTTTTCTAGCTCCAGGTGCAGCTGACGGGTGTCGTTACCCACGGCCTCAGCTAGCAGGTCGAGGGTGGCCGATTCCAGGGCCAGCCCCCGTCCCTGGGCCACCGCTGCCACCTGCTGGCGAATCTGGTCGGTCTTCCAGGGGGGAATGGTGGCAAATTCTCGAATGTCGCCCCAGGTTTTAAACAGCTTGGTAAATTTGGCGCGTCCGTCGGGTTTGGCGGGGCTGGTGAGCAGCAGCACCGTGGTGTCGGGCAGGTGGGGCAGGGTGCGCTCAAACTCGGCCAGCACCGCCTCGGGGCAGCGCTGGCCCAGCCCGGTATTGGCCAGCCACACCAGCCGCTGCCCCTGGCCAAAGGGCGGGGTCATGGCCTGGTTGAGGGCCTGGGCCGGGCCGGTGGGCGACTCTGGGGCAATGACGTCGTAGTTGAAGCTGGCCCAGGCGGCATCGAGGGTGCGCTGGCGCAGGTCGTGGACAGCATTTTGCAGGGCGAAGTCGTCGTCGCCCCAGAAGTAGTAGGCGGGCATAGGCGGGAAGTGGGAGTGATGGGGCGGTAGGGTGATGGGGCGTGGTAGACGGGGGCGTAACACTGGGGGCAGGCTCAGCCCGGAGGATGTGGCCCAGAGGATGGTGGCCCAGAAGATTATGGGATGATAGAGCGGCTTTGGGGGGACTGTCTGTTGAGCGGGTAATAACTTGCGGGCCAGTAACTCTGGGGCCAGTAATTCCTTTAGCGAATAAATAACTTAGACGAATAACGTTGGCGAATGACTTTATGGCGAAGCTGTGGCAGAGCCCCATCTTAGAAGAAAGTTTTGGGTTAATTGATCAGGAATTTGGGGAGCATGGGTTTACTCCGGCGGAGTATGCGGTGGTGCGGCGGGTGATTCACAGCACCGCTGACTTTGAGTTTAAGGGGCTGGTCAGGTTTAGCGCGGATGCGGTGGCGACGGCGCTGGCGCACCTGGCGGGGGGAGGGCCAATCATTGTCGATGTGACCATGGTGCGCCAGGGGGTGGTGGGCCTGGTGGAGCGCACCTTTGGCAACCCCCTGCTGACGGCGGTGACGGTGGGAGACCCGCCGGAGCCGGGGCGCACCCGCACCGAGACCGGGCTGCTGCGGTGTCTGGACCAGTACCCCAACGCCCTGGTGGTGATCGGCAATGCGCCGACGGCGCTGCTGGCCCTGTGCGATCGCATCTCTGCCGGTACCGCCCACCCCGCCCTGGTGATCGGCGCGCCGGTGGGTTTTGTGGCCGTAGAAGCGTCGAAACAGCGCCTGGCCGAGACCCCAGTGCCACAGATCGGCGTGGCGGGCCGCAAGGGCGGCTCGCCGGTGGCCGCCGCCATTCTCAACGCCCTGCTGGTGCTGGCCTGGGAGCAGCAGCCATGACTCCGATTCAGGTGGTAGGGGTGGGGTTAGACGGGCGGGATGGACTCTCCCCCCGCCTGCTGGCCATGGTGGCCCAGGCGGCGGTGCTGGTGGGCAGCCCTCGCCACCTGAGCTACTTTCCCGATGCGGCGGCTGAGGTCTGGCCCCTGGGCGATCTCAAGGTCACCCTCGAGCGCCTGGGGGATTGGCTGGCGGCGGGCCACCCCGGCATCGTTGTGGTGTTGGCCTCTGGGGATCCGCTCTTTTTTGGCTTTGGCCGCCTGCTGTTGGCCCATCTGCCCGCCGCCAGTCTCACCTTTCACCCCCACCTGAGTGCGGTGCAGCTGGCCTTTAGCCGACTGAAGCTGCCCTGGCAGGGGGCAACGCTGATCAGCGCCCACGGCCGCTCGACCGACGCCCTGATCGCCGCCCTGCGCCGGGGCGACGACGTGATTGCGGTACTCACCGATGCCACCCACACCCCGGCG
Source organism: Nodosilinea sp. (assembly GCA_035466075.1). Classification (GTDB taxonomy): domain Bacteria; phylum Cyanobacteriota; class Cyanobacteriia; order Phormidesmidales; family Phormidesmidaceae; genus Nodosilinea. Next base: position 4,000 of record DATIVG010000061.1, read on the forward strand.
GCCCTGGGGCAGCTGGTGCTCAGCCTGGGCCTGCCCTACCACTACCGCCTGGGGGTTTGCGAAAACCTGGGCGGCGACACCGAGGCCATCCACCACCTCACCCCGGCCACCGTGGCGGGCAAAACCTTTGCCCCGCTCAACGTGGTGGTGCTCCAGCGATCCCGCGAGGATATTTTTCCCTCGGCGCCCCTGCCCCTGATCGGGCTGCCGGACTGCGCCTTTGCCACCTTTGACGACCGCCCCGGCCTGATCACCAAGCGCGATATTCGCCTGCAAATCTTGGCCGACCTTGACCCCCACCCCGAGCAGACGGTGTGGGATATTGGCGCTGGCACTGGCTCGGTGAGCGTTGAGATCAATCGGCTGTGCCCCACGGCCCAGGTCTACGCCATCGAAAAGACCGCCGCTGGCCACAGTCTGATGCAGCAAAACCAGCGGCGGCTGGGCAACGCCAATCTGCACCTGGTCTACGGCGCTGCTCCCGAGGCCCTGGCGGCGCTCCCCGACCCCGACCGGATCTTTATTGGCGGCAGCGGCGGCCACCTCAGCGCCATCCTCGACCTCTGTGCGGTGCGCCTGCGATCGCAGGGTCGCATGGTGCTGGCCCTGGCCACCCTGGAGCACACCGCCACCGTGCTGAGCTGGGTCGCCGCCACCGCCGCTACCCCCTGCCCCTGGCAGATCGAGCTGCGCCAAATCCAGATTAACCACGGCGTACAGGTGGGGCCGCTCACCCGCTGGCAACCCCTCACCCCGATTACCGTTATCACCCTGAGCCGCACCCTGAACCGCCCAGAGCCAGAGGGGTAAGCCCGACAGCACTGCCCTAAGCTGGCCCCTCAACCATTCAAAACCTAAAACTCAAAATTCAAAACTCAAACCGCCTCACCCTCCCCACGCCCATACGCCCAGCCCCGTCAGCAGCAGCAGCCCCAGGGGTAGCACCCCGGTCAGCGGCTGATCGGGCAGCCCCACCAGCCAGGTGGGGCCATCTTTGCCGGGCTGGAGTAGGGCCAGGGCGTCGATTGCTGCGATCGCATAGACCCAGCCGGCATGGAGCCCCCAGGCCAGGCCCAGGCTACCCCCAGCCGCCCAGCGGGCGACCAGCAGCACCGCCCCCATGAGCGCCAGCCCCGGCAGCTGGGGGGCTCCGGCCGGGCCATCCCACACCAGGTGGGAGACAGCAAAAATCAGGCTGACCACCAGCGCCATCAGCCCCAGGGGCAGCACTGCACCCAGCCCGTTTACCAGCACCCCGCGAAATACCAGTTCTTCAATCCACCCCACAAACAGCGCCAGGGGCAGCACCGCAAGCAGTACCACCCCTGGCGCCGTTGGCGAGGGCGAAGTCGTTTCCGATGAGGCCGCAGCGGTAGTCCGCTCCGGGGGCTGCCACCGCCGCCAGCCCAACCCCACCTGCAAGGCCACCAGCGCCACCACCCCAGCGGCGGCCACCCCAAAACCCACCAGCATCAGTCGCCCAAAGGACGCATCCCAGGCAATGCCGTAGTCAGACCAGGCACCCGCTGCTAAACGACGGTGAATATCAACCGCCACGGGGGCCAGCAGATAGAGGGGCAGCAGCAGCGGCAGTTTGTGCTGCGGCGCCACCGGATAGGCCAGGGGAATTTTAGCTAGCCGAGCCACCAGCAAACTAGCCGGAATGCCCAAGGCCATCCAGCTCAAAAAAAAACGGCTAGATGAACAATCTCTGGCCCATTTCCCGACAGAATTTGCATGGTAAATAGAATGCCTTAATGATTAGGGTGGGTCATCGCCCGGCTCAACGCACCAATTCCAAATCCTGAGGTGCGTTGAGCTTAGCCACAACACACCCTACAGCATCGTGGAATTAGCGCTACCTAACTTATAGAGGCACTACTCTTCGTCGGAGTCGGCGTCTAGCTGCTTCAGGTGAATGTGCTTGTAGCCCAGCTTGATTTCAAACTCATCGCCAGACTTGAGACCCATTTCTTGGGTGTAGGTCGCCCCAATGACGATCTGACCATTTTTGTGGACGCTAACGCGATAGGTCGGTTCGCGCCCCCGACCATCTTTGCTGCTCTCCGGGTCGAGGTTGATGCCTTTGGCCTCTAGCAGCGCATCGTAGAAGCCGGAAAGATTGACCCGCACCTGGTTGTCTTTGGTGAGGCTGTAGTAACCACATTCTTTGGCAGTTTCGCGCTTGGTTAGATTCGAAAGGTCTTTGACCTTTTGAAGTAGCGCTTTGCCGGTGAGTGGAGTGGGTTTTTCTGCCATTTTTAGGGAACGTCCTTGGCGATAAAGAGTTGAAGTTACAGGCCGATAAAACTACAAGGCCGACCCCGTAAGGTGAATTAGAGGATGGCGACCCTACAGGAATAGCAGGAAAATAATAGCAAATAAACCTGCCTATTGGCACAATCAATTATAGTCACGCTCTCAAATTCTGTCACCCGAAAAAATCAAATAATAAAGACATGCTTCGGTATTTTCCCCCGTCCCTGGCTTTGCCCAGCTGAGGCAATCTTTTGCCGAAACCTCTACCCCCGGGGGCATGTTATGGCTACCCTAATTGTGCAGAGGATCAGAATAAATACGGCGGCGAGCGGGCTCCGATGCCGGTAAAACCATTGGCGGCTAGGGCAAATAATAATAAATCTCTACCCTGTAGGACAGTTTGAAAAGTGGATCGATAGCCGCAAAAGCAGGGCAGCGTCCCCTCGCTGGCTCGAGGGCCGCTGCGGGGCCTCCCAGGGGATACCGCCGGGCAAAAATCCTCAGGATTTTAACTTGCCCTTCGGTTGCCCCCTGGTTACCCCGAGGTTCCTATGCTCCAGAGCCGTATTTCTAGGCAAAAAGCTAAGGCGTACCCCCTTGGCCATGCCCAGGACGGGAAAAGGCAACCTGAGGAAAAGCACCTAAGTGTAGCGATAATTTGCCCGGTTGAACCAGACAATTTTTTGCCAAACCGATCGGGCATCACGCCCGATCGGTTGGCTGTGACCCTGCGCCTGGCCAGAATTCCTTTGGGCCTCGAATCAGGATTAATGGTTTGACTGGGTGAGGGGTTTAACCCCTAGCTTAGCTCTGGCGCAGCTGATCTAGAACCGACTGATCTTCCATGGTGGAGGCGTCACCCGCGATGGCTTCGCCGCTGGCTAAATTGCGCAAAAAGCGACGAATGATTTTGCCCGATCGGGTTTTGGGCAGCGCATCGGCAAACTGTATTTCACCGGGACGTGCGATCGCACCAATTTCATTTACCACATGCTGCTTGAGCGCCTGTTTGAGCTCATCGCTGGGGCTGGAGTGACCCTCTAAAATCACAAAGGCAAAAATGTCTTCACCTTTGATGTCGTCTTTGCGGCCCACCACCGCAGCCTCGGCCACGGCGGGGTGCGACACCAGCGCCGACTCCACCTCCATGGTGCCCAGGCGGTGGCCCGACACGTTGATCACATCATCCACCCGGCCCATCACCCAAAAATAGCCGTCTGCGTCTTTGCGCGCCCCATCCCCCGCGAAATATAGATATTGGCCATCGACAGGGGCAATATACTCCCAGTAGGTGCGGCGGAAGCGGTCGTCGTCCCCGTAGACCGTCCGCATCATGCCGGGCCAGGGGTGCTTCACCACCAGGTAGCCGCCCTCGCCAGCGGGCACCGGGTGGCCGTCGAGATCGACCACATCGGCCAAAATGCCGGGGAAGGGCAGGGTGGCGGAGCCCGGCTTGGTCGGCACCGCGCCCGGCAGCGGCGTAATCATAAAGCCGCCGGTTTCCGTTTGCCACCAGGTATCGACAATCGGGCAGCGCTCGCCGCCAATCACCCGGTGGTACCACATCCAGGCTTCGGGGTTGATCGGCTCGCCCACGGTGCCCAGCAGCCGCAGCGACGACAGGTCTCGGGCCTGGGGCAGCTCGTCGCCCATTTTAATAAAGGCGCGAATGGCGGTGGGGGCGGTGTAGAAAATGGTGACGCCGTACTTTTCAATCACATCCCAAAAGCAGCCGGGGTTGGAGGGCCGGGGCACCCCTTCGTACATCACCGCGGTGGCCCCGTTCGACAGCGGCCCGTAGACAATGTAGCTGTGGCCTGTAATCCAGCCGACATCGGCGGTACACCAGTAGACATCGGTGTCTTTGATGTCAAAGGTCCATTTAAAGGTGGTGTGGGTGTAGAGGTTGTAGCCGCCGGTGGTGTGTACCACCCCCTTCGGTTTGCCCGTGGTGCCGCTGGTGTAGAGAATGAACAGCAGGTCTTCGGCGTCCATGGGCTCGGCCGGGCAGTCGGCGGAGGCGCTGGCCTGGAGCTCGTGCCACCAGTGGTCACGGCCCGCCACCATGGCAATGTCAGACTTGGTGCGCTGCACCACCAGCACGCTCGTCACGCTGGGCACGCCGCCGCCCTCCAGGGCCTGATCGACGGCGGCCTTCAGCGGCACCACCTTGTCTTTACGAAAGCCGCCGTCGGCGGTGATCACCACCTTGGCCTCGGCGTCGTTGAGGCGATCCTTGAGGGCCTCGGCGCTAAAGCCGCCAAAGACAACGGTGTGGGGAGCACCAATGCGGGCACAGGCCAACATTGCGATCGCAGCCTCGGGCACCATCGGCATATAGATGCCCACCCGATCGCCCTTCTGCACCCCCAACCCCTTCAGCACATTGGCCACCTGGCACACCTCCCGGTGCAGCTGGGCGTAGGTCAGCGTGCGGCTGTCGCCCGGCTCCCCCTCCCAAATCAGCGCCGCCTTGTTGCGCCGCCAGGTGGTCAAATGGCGATCCAAACAGTTGTACGAAATATTGATTTTGCCCCCCACAAACCACTGGGCAAAGGGCGGTTGCCAGTCGAGCACCTTTTGCCAGGGTTCAAACCAGCACAGCTCTTCGGTGGCCAGATCGGCCCAAAATTTTTCCGGGTCCGCCGCCGCCCGCTCAGCCAGGGCCCGATACCCCTCCAGGTTTTGAATCGACGCCTGTTGAACAAACTCATCGGTAGGGTTAAACAGACGATTTTCGTGGAGAACCGATTTGATGGTGGGAGAAGTCATAGCTAACGCTGAGTCTCTTACAAACACTAATTCAAACTAATTCAGTCAGAGCAAACCGCTATCCCAGGCTATTGATCGCCGTCTATAGCTGTCGCCACCAAAATTAGGACATGCTCTACATCCGTCTATGGACGATGGCCACCGGCCAGGTTGATCCCCAGGTTTACCGTCGATCGTGGAACTGTCCTAAGCGAACTGGCCCAAGCTATAAAACCCCAGCCGCCCCGGCATCTCCATCCCAAAACTCGGTCATCCTTGACCACCGATGGAAAAATTGAGCCGCTTACCAGAGCCAGCCGCACTCGCAGACCGCCCCGATAATCAGCTCCCTGGTTGGGGTGATGTCCCTTGGAAAACCATACGATTTTTGGCGACCCTTTGAACACCTTTTCTGCATTACTTAATTTTCTCGATTGGCCCACCCAGCTCTCTCCTTTCCCTCTCTTCCGCCCAGCAGAAGTTAGTTCTGGAGGAAATTAATTTCCCTGGCGCTACTTTTGGGGTTAATTTCATCGCTACTTCTGGTTCTACTGCCGGTGCTGATGGCGAGCCAGGAGGCAGGCCTCCCCAACGCGCTCTCCTTTCCAAAGCTAAGACTTAATTTAGACCTGCTCATTTCAGCGCAGCTGCTGATTTAATCAATCTCATACCGGCCTCCAAACCCCTTGCCGCTAGCGGTGCCGCCCCGCCCCGTGGTTCAGCCGTTCCGATCGTCTCTAATTTTGGTTAGCGCAACCCATGGCCTATTTCTTATCGTCAGTGAAGCGGCTTTGGCGACGGTGGCCCGCCGTTTTAGTCGTGGCCGCCGGGTATCTCATCGTCGCCAAGCTCAGCTACTACGTGCTGGACATGGACACCGGCGGCAAGGTGCTGCCCATCTGGCCTCCGGCGGGCTATAGCCAGGGCATTTTGCTGGTCACCGGCGCTAGCCTGGCACCGGGCATCACCCTGGGTTCGCTGATCCACACCCTCACCTCCCCCGGCCACACCTGGCACCGCGACATGGTTGTGGCCACCAACAACACCCTTCAGCCGCTGCTCGGTCTGTATCTGCTGCGCCGGGTCAGCTTTGCCAATCCCCTGCGCCGCCTCAAAGACGTGGGGGCGTTTATTGGTTTTGGTGCAGTGGTACCGGCCACCTTCAGCGCCACCCTGGGGGTCACCTACTTTTACCTAATCGGCAACGTCAGCCCCGCTGACGCGGGTGCCGCCTGGTTTAGCTGGTGGGTTAGCAACGTCAGCGGCGTCATTGTGATCACGGCGCTGATGGTGACCTGGCGACGGGGCATCAAACGGTTTCGCAGTTTCTATGCCCCCCCATTCATTGCGCTGTGGCTGGCCGTTTTAATCGGCCTCAGCTGGTTTTTGTTTTACTCATCGAAGCGCATGGAGGTGGCTCCCTACCCCCTGGAGTACATGCTGTTTCCGGTGGTGATCTGGGGGGCGCTGCGGCTGGGCCCGCTGGGGGCTGCCCTCGGTACCGCTATCACCACCGTGATTGCCACCTGGGGCATTATCCAGGGGCAGGGGCCCTTTGTCGCCGCCACCCGCGACGCGGCGGAGGCGGTGCTGTCGCTCCAGGCCTACATCTGTGTTTTGGCCTTTACCACGCTGATTTTGGCCAGTGTGGTAGCCGAGCGTGAGCAGGCCAGGGCCGCCCTGGAAAGCGAAAAAGAAAAATCGGAGCGGCTGCTGCTCAACATTTTGCCCCTGCCGATTGCCACCCGCCTCAAGCAGGGTCGCCGCACCATCGCCGACCACTTTGCCGAAGTCACCGTGCTGTTTGCGGACATTGTGGAGTTTACCCAGCTCTCTGAAACCCTTAGCCCCCACGAACTGGTGGCCCTGCTCAACGATATTTTTTCGCAGTTTGATCACCTGGCCGAGCAGCACCAGCTCGAAAAAATTAAGACCATTGGCGATGCTTACATGGTGGTGGGGGGCATTCCCCATGAGCGCCCCGACCACGCCCAGGCGGTAGCAAATATGGCTCTGGATATGCAGGCGGTGGCCCAGGCCTTTAGCGATCGCAGCGGCGAGTCGTTTCGGCTGCGCATTGGCATCAACACCGGGCCTGTGGTCGCTGGGGTAATTGGCACCAAAAAATTTATCTACGACCTCTGGGGCGATACCGTAAATACCGCCAGCCGCATGGAGTCGTTCGGGATCGCCGAGCACATTCAGGTTACCGAAACCACCTACGACTGCCTCAAAAATAGCTACGATCTCGACCTGCGCGGCGAGGTTTGGGTCAAGGGTAAGGGCAACATGCGCACCTATTTTCTGCGGCAAAAAAGTCGGGTGGCCACCGCAAACCCTGCCTAAGTCGGCCCCCTGGTCCCCTGTCAAAGCTCTATGTCCCAAGCCCTGGGCTACCATGATTCTCTTCTCTAGCTGGGTACTCTTAAGTATGATTAGAGTGCATTGCCCGGTGGGCTATCCCCTGGACGGCCGCTAAAATTCCTTTCAAGCCCCTGTATCCCATGGGTCTATGACTACGGTTAAGGCATCTGTATCGGCGCAGCCTGCGCCTTCTTCCCCCGGTTACGATGCCCTGTTGGAGCACATTATTGGGGTCGCAATTTTTGATTTCAGCGGCCTGCCACGGGAGTATTTTGTCACCGCCGACCATGAGAGCACGAGCTGGGTGCAGCTGGTTTTTCAGGCGCTGGGGCTCAAATCGCTGCTGATGTCCTCCCTCAAGCTAGAGGGTTTCTCCCATATCTCCATTGAGCTAGACGGGCAGACCGCCATGGTGGTGCGCACCAAAGACGAATTTGTGGCGCTGCTGATGAACAAAAGCCTGACCTTTGCCACAGCCCAGGAGAGCGATCGCTTCAGCCACTGGATCCGGCTGTTTGAACGCGACCTGCTGCGCCAGCACGAACGGTTTATTCCGGCCTAGAAATCTATTCCCGGGATGAATGAGGCCCTGCATCGCCGCGATCGCTCCCCGGCATATATAGCAGTAGCCAGTAGAGTTGAGACATTTTTCAGGCGAACGTTCAAACGTTTGAACGTTTTTGGGGTTTCTGATTGTCCTAACCAGCATGGCTATGGCTATAAGCGGTGGCCGTTCCCTGGCCTCTAGTCATTGCTCAGGAGCGGCTATCCAGGAACGACCCTAGAGAATGGCCTCATCCCTGGGACAACGGCTTAAACCTACGGCTTGAGCCTACGGTAAAAAGCGGTCCAAGGCCGATTTGAGTTCAGCAATTTCGGCTTCAATGTTGCCGTCCTCGGCGGCGCGGCCAATGCACTCGGTGAGGTGCTCGTCGAGAATAATGCGAGCTACGCGGTCGAGCGCTCCGCGCACGGCGGCTACCTGAACCAGCACATCGGGGCAGGGGCGGCTCTCCTGCACCATGGTTTTGATGCCGCGAATGTGGCCCTCGATGCGGGCCAAGCGATTCACGATGCGCCGCAGTGACTCCGGATCGTGAATATGGGGATGGGCATTGCTGTCGGCGGTGCTGTCGACCTCGTGCAGGTGGGAGTGGGGATGGGAGCTAGGGTTATGCAATGGAAGGAATTGGGAAAAACGTCACTAACGCGAAGCTCTGCCGCTGGGGGGCAACCCCTGGGTGGACCTATTTTTTAGCGGCTGCTGTTGACTGACACCTGGTTGATTGATCCCTGAAAAATGGCTATTTAGACGTAGGGTGGACCCGGCCCTTGCCGATGGTGGTTTATTGCGGTGCCGGAAACCCCGACAGGGCGGCCAACTCATCGAGGGACTTCACCCCTGGATACAGCTGCCCGTCGATCTCCCAGGTGGGGTAACCCTGGATGCCGCGCTGCTGACATACCTCTGGCTGGGCATTGTCGCCATCGGCGGCGCACTCGATGTAGGGCACCTGGTCTCCGGCGGCTCTAAACATGGCCTTTTGATCGGCGCAGTGGGGGCACCAGTAGGCCCCGTACATGACGCCTCCGGTGGTGGCCAGGTGCTGGGCCAGCTGGGCTTCGTAGCCGTTAGGGTCGCCCTGGGTGGGGGATAACCCCTGGGGGCTGCACCCAATTAGCAGCACCGCGCCGAGGGCGGTGGCCCCCAGGGTGGTCAGGGGGTGGGCGCGGCGCGGCCAAGAAAAACGCAGATCAACCATAAACTCGATGGGGATTGGCCCTGGGGCAGCGGCCTCAGGGGGGCACGGCCAGCAGACAGTTAACCCTCAGTGTAGCGCTAAGGCACTGCTATGGGCTGGTAGAGCTCCATGACTCGGGCCAGATCGAGGCGTGACTGTGCTCCTAGCTCTAGGGAGGACTGGTGGCCGTGGGTGAGGTGGTCGGCGGCGGCGCAGCCGATCATGGCGGCGTTGTCGGTGCAGAGGCTGAGGAGCGGAAAGATCACCTGCAATCCGTAGTCAGCCGCCGCCTGCTGGAGCTGCTGGCGCAGGCCGCTGTTGGCGGCTACTCCGCCTCCGACTGCCACCGTCGTCAGGCCGTAGGCCTGGGCACAGGCGACCACCCGCCGGGTGAGGCCGCGGGCCACGGTGGTCTGAAAGCTGGCGGCCAGATCGGCCACCGGCAGGGGGTCGGTTCCCTCGGCCTTGAGCTTTTCAACCAGGCGCAGCACCGCCGTTTTGAGCCCGCTAAAGCTGGAGTCGTAGGGGTGAAAGCCGCCCTCGGGCAGAGAGATGTTGCCTTCGGGGAGGGGAAAGGCTTTGGGGTTGCCGGTTTGGGCCAGCTGGTCGATGACCGGGCCACCGGGATAGCTCAGACCCATGAGCCGCGCGACCTTGTCGAAGGCCTCGCCAGCCGCATCGTCGCGGGTGTGGCCCAGGGTTTGGTACTGGCCGCAGCCCTTGACGTAGATCAAGCTGGTGTGGCCGCCAGAGACCAGCAGGCACAGGTAGGGAGGCCGCAGGTCGGGGTGGGCCAGGTAGTTGGCGTAGATGTGCCCTTCGAGGTGGTGAATGCCGAGGAAGGGTTTTTGGTGAACCATGGCGAGGGTTTTGCCGGCGGTGAGCCCCACCAGCAGGGCCCCGACCAGGCCCGGGGCGCAGGTGGCGGCGACGCCGTCAATGCTACTCCAGCTCACTCCGGCCTGGTCTAGGGCGGCGCTGATGCTCTCGCCCAGGGTGGCGACGTGGTGCCGCGAGGCAACCTCGGGCACAATGCCGCCGTAGGGTTGGTGAATGGCGATTTGGGAGGCGACGACGCTGCTGAGGATGGTGCGATCGCACACCACCGCCGCCGCCGTTTCGTCACAGCTGGTTTCTAGAGCTAAGATTGTCGCCATCGTAGTTGCCGTTGGAGAGGGACTGAAGCGGCCTGGGCCGTAATTTGTAGAGATGTAAACACCCCACCGATCTTAGCTTTACGGGGGTTCGGCAGCGGGTTATTATGGCGACCAAGTTGGGTGAATTTTTGTTCAAAAAACTTAACTTTACGTTCAAATCGCCCTAGTTTCTTCGGTAATTAAAAGGAACGATTTATGCGACGGTTTTTTGCTGTAGCGCTGGTAGTGTTTCTCTGGTTTGGGTTTGCCCCCCCGGCCTCCGCTAGCCTGGCTGGCGACAACGTTTCGGGCCTGACTCCCTGCGGCCAAAACGAGGCATTTCTCAAGCGGGCCGCTGGGGCCAAGACTGAGCAGGCCAAGGCTCGGTTTGACTTTTACGGCAGCTCTAGCCTGCTGTGCGGCACCGATGGCCTGCCCCACCTGGTGGTAGATGGCGATCTGGCCCACGCCGGTGAGTTTCTCATCCCCGGTCTTCTGTTCCTCTACATCGCCGGTTGGATTGGCTGGGTTGGTCGCTCCTACATCATTGCGGTGCGTGACGACAAGAACCCCGAAGACAAGGAGATCATCATTGATGTGCCCCTGGCCATCAAGTGCTCTCTGTCTGGGTTTGCCTGGCCCCTCACCGCCTTTAAAGATATCGCCAGCGGCGCCATGTTTGCCAAGGACGACGAGATCACCGTATCTCCTCGCTAGGCAGCTCCGTACATCCAGGAAAACCACCCAGGAGAACTAAATTTCATGGACAACAACCTGCTTCGGTACCTGTCGTCTGCCCCGGTGCTGGCCACCGTGTGGATGGTGATTACCGCCGGTATTCTCATCGAGTTCAATCGCTTCTTCCCCGACTTGCTGCTGCACCCCTAGGGATGCGTTTGCTGCGCAGGTGCGCTGGAAGACGCATCTGAACATCTCAAGACGACACATCTCAAGACGACTACGAGAGATGGTTCATCAAACCTTCAGCTTTGTAGAACCCTTCTCTATCATTTGCTGTGATTTTGTTTGAGTTGGAGATACTCCCCCATGACAGACGTTATTCGGCCCGCTGGGGATCCACAGATCGGCAACCTGGAAACGCCGATTAATTCCTCGGCGTTCTCTAAGGCCTTTATTGGCAACCTGCCCGCCTACCGGAAGGGGCTTTCTCCCCAACGGCGTGGCCTAGAAATTGGTATGGCCCACGGCTATTTCCTCTACGGGCCCTTTGCCCTGCTCGGCCCCCTGCGCGACTCTGAAATTCCTGGCCTGGCCGGGTTGCTGAGCGCGGCGGCGCTGGTGGTCATTTTGACCGCCTGCCTGTCGATCTACTCCGGTGCCGGGGTTAACGACGCTGTGACCAAGACCACCACTCCCTTCACTCCGCCGGCCAGCCTCGAAACCGACGAAGGCTGGAGCGAGTTTGCTGGCAGCTTTCTAATCGGCGGCATTGGCGGGGCCACCTTCGCCTACCTGCTGGCGGCTAATCTGCCAATTTTGACTACCCTCGTCAGCGGCGGCCATAGCTAACGCGTGACCTCTACGCCGTGACCTCTACGCCGTAAAAGCGAAGGGGCGATGGAATCATCCATCGCCCCTTCGCTTTTATGCCCCTCGACCGCTGCTCAGCAGCCCCGGCTCTACAGGGGGCCGATTGCCTCCACCGCGGCCTCGATGGCCAGGGCCACGTGGGTCCAGTGGGTGCCCCCCTGGCAGTAGACAATGTAGGGCTCCCGCAGGGGGCCATCGGCGGAGAGCTCTGAGGTACTGCCGTCAATGAAGGTGCCCCCGGCCATCACCAGCTCGCTGTCGTAACCGGGCATGGCAGCGGGCACCGGCTCCACGTAGGCGTCGATGGGCGAATGCTGCTGTACGGCCTTGCAAAAGGCCACCAGCTTGGCGGGCGAGCCCAGCCGAATCGCCTGAATCACATCGCGCTGGGGGGCGCTGGGGGCCGGATTGACCGGGTAGCCCTGGGCCGCAAAGGTGGCGGCCAGCAGGTAGTTACCCTTCATGGCTTCGCCCACCATTTGGGGAGCCAAAAACAGCCCCTGGTAGAGCAGCCGATTGAGGTTGAGGCTAGAGCCACCGCTGGCTCCAATGCCCGGGGCGGTGAGGCGGCAAGCGGCCGCCGCCACCAGGTCGGCTCGTCCGGCGACGTAGCCGCCGGTCGGGGCAATGGTGCCACCGGGATTTTTGATCAGCGATCCGGCAATCAGGTCGGCGCCGACGGCGGTGGGCTCGCGGTCTTCTAAAAATTCGCCATAACAGTTATCTACAAAACAGACAACATCGGGGTTTTGATCTTTTACTATGCGCACGATTTTTTCGATTTCGGCTATGGTGAGGGTTGACCGCCAGCTGTAGCCGCAGGAGCGCTGGATATGCACCAGGCGCGTATGGGGCTGAATCGCCGTGGCCAGGACATGCCAATCGATGGTGTGGTCGGCGCTCAGCGGCAACTCTCGATAGGACACCCCAAACTCTGCAAGCGACCCCTGGCCTTGGCTCCGTAAACCAATTACCTCCTCTAGGGTGTCGTAGGGCGGACCTGCTACCGCTAGCATTTCATCGCCGGGGCGCAGTACTCCGTACAGGGCACAGGCAATGGCGTGGGTGCCGGAGACAAACTGCGATCGCACCAGCGCCGCCTCGGCCCCCATAACCTCAGCAAACACCAAATCCAGGGTGTCGCGCCCCAGGTCATCGTGGCCATAGCCCGACACACTGTTAAAGTGATGACTACCCACCCGGTGCCGCCGAAAGGCCGCTAGCACCCGCGCCAGGTTCTGCTTGACCTGGGCGTCAATTCCATAAAAAATCGGAAGAAGTGTCGAATCTGGCAGCATCATCGGGTTTGATTGTTGCAATGGTTAATTTTTTTCGTTAAGAAACAGGGGTAACTATTGTCCCCTACATTTACTTTGCCTGAGCAAAATTCTTCCCGAGGATTCCTGCTGGGGCGCTTGTCCAAAACTCTGAGATTTTTGCATGACTGCTGTAACTACTACCGAGCGTTTGTCCCGCGACTGGGTCACCCTTGGCTTCATGATTTTTGTCCACAGCATGGCGGCCCTAGCATTTCTGCCCGCTAACTTTTCCTGGGCGGCGATCGGGGTAGCGCTGCTGCTCCACTGGGTTACCGGCTGTCTGGGCATTACCCTGGGCTGGCATCGGCTGATATCCCACCGCAGTTTTACGGTGCCCCAGTGGCTAGAATACTTCTTCGTGTTCTGCGGCACTCTGGCCTGCCAGCACGGCCCGATCATGTGGGTAGGTCTGCACCGCCACCACCACGCCTACTCCGACCAAAACCTCGATCACCACGACTCCAATAAGGGTTTCTGGTGGAGCCACATGGGCTGGATGCTCCGCGATGTGCCAGCTCGCCACGACGTCGATCGCTTTATCCGCGACATCAAAGACGATCGCTTTTATCTGTTCTGCGAAAAATATTTTCTACTGCTCCAGGTCGCTCTGGGACTGGTGCTTTACGCCCTCGGCGGCTGGCCCTTTGTGCTCTGGGGTGTATTTGTGCGCCTAGTCGTGGTTTACCACTGCACCTGGCTGGTAAACAGCGCCACCCACAAGTTTGGCTACCGCAGCCACGACACCGACGACAAATCGACCAACTGCTGGTGGGTGGCTGTGGTCACCTACGGCGAAGGCTGGCACAACAACCACCACGCCTACCAATATTCAGCCCGCCACGGTCTCAAATGGTGGGAAATAGACATCACCTGGATGACCATCCGCCTGCTGCAAGCTCTAGGCTTAGCCAAGAAGGTCAAACTCGCCAACTCTGCCGAAGGCTAACCTGACTGGACTTGACTATCTACGGCCAGCCATAAACAGCAAAACCAAAAAGGTGAATGAGCCCAGGGGCTCATTCACCTTTTTGTTAACCGCTTTGTTAACTGTTTCCTGGCTCCTCGCCCCTGGCCATCCGCCTGGGCCTAACCCTTTAGCCGAGGCTACTGCAAACTGTGGAGAATATGCTGGGTAGTGAGCAGGGCGCTGAGGCCAACAAAGCCAGTGCACCGACCGCGCTGGGCCGTCATCCCCAGGGCAATGGCCGAGGCCTGGGCCGGGTTGCGCACAAACCGAGGCGAGGCGTTGACGTAGACCACCGCACTGCTGGCCAACTGGGTAAAGCGGCTGCTCTCCGAGTAGCTTTCGGTGGCAATGGCACTGGCGTGGCCACTGCTGTGGCGATTGAGAAATGCCGCCGCCGTGGGCCCGTCGTCAACCCAGCGCAGCGCCACGGTCTTGCCCAAAAACGGCCGACCCCAATCGGCCGCTGCCGCTGCCTTAACATCCGGCAATTCGGGCAGGAGCGCTTCGTCCGCCAAGATCTCAAAATCTTGATCCCACAGGGTGTGGCAGAGCTGCACCACCGCCGAGGGGCTACAGCTGCGGTGAATCAACACCTTTTCGATAGCATTGACCGCGTCGGGCTCGCCCCGATGGCTATCAACAATCATTGGGGTGACGGTATCCAGCTGCCCCGTGGCTGACCAGTAGAGGTAGCAGTTGCCCATGGCCGTCGGCAGCACCGGCACCCCCGCCTGACGCACCACCTGCTGCACCAACCCTGGCCGTCCATAGGGAATGATCAGATCGACACCGGGATCCTGGAGTAGCCAGGTCCGAGCCACATCCCCCTGCTCCTCAGTCAGAGAGAGAATACACTGCTGGGGCAACCCCACCCGCTCCAGGGCCGCGTGAAGGGCCTGCAAGATCACCTGGTTCGTCTGGCTAGCCTCATTGCTGCCCTTGAGAATCAGACCATTCCCGGTGCGCAGGCACAGCCCCGCCATGATCGCCGCCAGCTCCGGAAAAGCCTCGTACACCAGCGCCACCACCCCCAAGGGCACCACCTGGCCATAGCCCCCCACCGCCTTGCTCAACCGACTGGGGGAGGGATGCAACAGCCCGCGTGGATCGCCCAGGTAGGCCAGCCGCCGCAAAATTTTGGCCGTGGTTTGCAGCCGCTCAGGGGTGAGCTTGAGCCAGTCAAGCACCCGCTCGGGCACCGCCATGTCAAGACTGGCCTCAAGGTCTAGGGTGTTGGCTTCAAGAATGGCGTCGAGACTGGCCTCCAGCTCGGTGGCCACCGCCTCCAGCAGCTTGCTCTGGGTGTCGGCGCCGGCCGCTACCAGTTCGCGACCGGCCTGGCGAACCTGATCCACTGCTACGCTAAAGTCGGCCTGGGTGGCTAGGTTTACCATCATGCTAGCGCCGCGAGGCCAGCCAAAACATGCTGACCAGCGTCAGCGAGACCGCCAGGGTGGTCAACAGGCGCACCGCCGATTGGGCACCGTCGGGGGTTTGCAGGGTAACCAGCAGCAAAAAAAATACCATAATCCCGAAAGCGGCCAGCACCATCACCGGCAGATAGCTGACGTTCAGGGAAGACCGATCCAGACGCCACTGTTGACCCGTCCAGCGCCAAACCCGCTTGTAGGGGTAGTGGGTAGAAAGCTGCTCAATCATGTAGCCATCATCCTGCACAACAAAGATCTGCTGGCAGCGATCGCAGCCAAAGGCTTCTGTCAACGTAATCGGCTGAATGCGACCGTTACGGCGACAGGGGCAGGGGTAGTCAGCGCTTTGGTCGATCTTTTGGCTTTTATAGGTACGCACAGCACTGCCGGAGGGGGAGCGGAGATCGGCTGGTAACCACTATCATTCTGACACATTAACCAAAACCTCTCCCGAATAACAACCGGTCAAAGCTGAGGGTAAAGCTCTGCCGAGTAAGACCAGGCAATCCTGCATCTATGTATCGGCAGCCGCTTGAAATTTGAAGGATAAACATGGTAGGTAAGACGTTACTCAACAGTACGGTATTTGCTGTTGGCCCCGGCCAAAGAGCCCAGGGCTAAGGGCAGAGGTCTGACCCCTTAAATCCCCAACGGGCAGGATGTTGTTATGGTTACCGAGCGCCTGGAGACGGCCGTGAGAAATTTTCAGCACGTCAATCAGATGGTGGAACGCTACACCCGCCTGTGCCGCGCCTACGTCACTCTTTCGGAGCGGTTTCACCAGCTTGACGTTGACCACATGACGCTCAAAGGGCAGGTAATACCTCTGCTCAAAGCGCTCAAAGCCCATCAGACCAAGCTCAAAGCCGTCGAGGCCGAAAAAGCCGAGCTTCACCTGGCCCTCGACCGCCAAGCCGAACAGCATCGGCAAGAGCTTCAGCAATTGACCCAAACCTACGAAGATCAGCTTCAGGCCCTGGCTAGCCGTGCCGCCGAGCTCCAATCCCTAGAGCAGTTGCTCAACGGCGAAGTTCACCATGAGCTCGCCGTGGCTGAAGAGCAAATGGATTTGGTCGAAACCACCTTCCAGGAAATTGAAGAAGACAGCTCCCCCGACCTCTCCAGTGAAGAACAGGCGTTGCTAGCCGCCTATCGTGCCGATCCCGAGGCCTTTCTAGTCGCCGCCGCCGACTCCCCGGTAGGGCTTGGGGCAGGAGCCGAAGAACCCGTTGCCTCGCTATGGCACTACTACTACGACGAAAAAGTGCCCGAGGTTGTTGATCGGTAGCTCTTGCCTAGGACACAAACTTGCTCACTAACCACTGGGCCAAGCCACCGCCGTAGGGAGCACAGATACCCTCGATCCTGGCCGTAGAAAACTGCCGCTGGTGAAAGCAGAGAATATTGCCGTAGACCCCGTTGGGGTAGAAAGGCGACTCCTGGGCCAGATCGAGCGCCTGGAGGTCAAATATTCGAGCGCCGGTGCCGGGGGCGTAGTCAACCATAATGCTGAAGCCGTAGCCCCGCTTTTGCAGCGTGTGCAGACAATCGAAGGTGCCCGCCAAAAACTTGGGTGACCAGCCCTTTTCGCCCTTTTGGCAACTGCTGCCGCCGCCGTATTCAAACATTACTACCTGGGGCAGCAGCGCCGCCGGTAGGGGGGCAAATTGCTGAATCACCACTGGCTCCCAGCCTTCGATATCCAGCTTGAAGGCGGTAATCTGAGTGGCGGCCACCCGATTGAGCAGCATGGCTAGATCTAAGGTCGGCACCGCGCGAGTAGTGGTCGATGCGCCAAACCAGTCGGCGGCGAGGGAGCTGAAGTTGCTGTTGGCGACGTTGGCAAACTGGCCCATGTGCAAAGTTTGCGTGCCCACCCGGTCTGATAGGCACTGCTCGACCAGCTGAATGGGGTACTGCTGGCACACCGCCCGCAGCTTGTCGGTGGGGGCAGGCTCGACCGCCACGGTAGCATAGCCTAGCCGGGCAAACAGCTCACAGTAAAAGGCAAAAGTGCCCACCCCCACATCAATGCACAGGCCCTGACGCTGGGGGTCGAGGTCGGGCAGTAGGTGCTCAAGCAGGGCCTGACAACAAGCTTCAACGCGCATTAAATTTGCCCCGGAGGAAAAACTGCCTTAAGCGTAAAGCATCTAGGCTGTTAGGGTTGAAGGGTTTTAGAGCGGTAGGAGTGATCAAGATACCAGAACCCGTATTTTTTCCTGCCGACGGGCTTGCGTTGAGGACTGTCATATCCACTACTCTGCACCTTGAACCTGGGCTCTCAGTACCGCATGGGTCGCTTCATTGGCAGCAAACAGGTGCTCTACCCGCAGCGAGGCTAGCGTAATATCCTGCGGCGTCCCGAAGGTTGTAAACATGCTAAAAAAGGCCAGCTCGCCGTAGTGGGTGGCATAGCGTGTGGTCAGAACGGGGGCCGTGGGCCGCGACCAGCTTGTAGCTAGGCTGTGGGGGCCAAGGCGACGGTGCAGCAGGGCAGCAAAAGCATCTACCCTGGGTGTCAGCGCCGGCTGAGCGACCGCCTCATGGCGCAGGTGAGACAGTAGGGTGGGGCCGACCTCGGGTAGGTTCACGATCGACTTAGCCAGTCCCTCGGGGTGCACCAGCAGGTCGAGGATATTAGCTGGTGTGGCAGATCCTAAGTCAGCTGCCCCTGGCATTAGAGTGGCGGCTAGCCATTGACCGCCTCGGTTGAGGCGCAATAAATTCCAGTGCTCGTCGATCACTAGAGCGGGCATTGGGTCGTGGGCACAAAGTAGCTGCTGTAGCGCATGATTTACCTGTGCTAGAGATGGGTCATCTAATCGCGCCGAGCTATAGACTGGCGCATAGCCCGCTTGCAGCATGACCTCATTGCGCACCACCAGAGGTGCGTCCAATTCTTGTAGCCAGGCCATTAGCAGTTCGCGGCTGGGCTTGGCACGGCCACTCTCTACAAAGCTCACGTGCCGCTGCGATACCCCCAGGCGCAGCGACAGCTCTAGCTGGCTCAGCCGCTGGGCCTGGCGCACCTGGCGCAAGGTGCCGGTCAAGTTTGGGGTTGGGATATCCATCGCCAAAGTTATCGCCGTCGCCAATAGGGTTGGGACATGCCTTGATAGCCGCCTGTTGGTGACGGCGGTGCAGCCGGTCGCTGCTCAGTTTTTGTGGTTGGCAGTTAAACTACTGCCCGAGGCAAACTGTCTGAAGCTACCACCGGCAGCACCAGTTCTATTACCTCACAGGTAATTGATTCTACGATGTAGACGCTCAATACTGGACATGCAATCTCTCAAGAGGTTTAGTCATGCAGCGTAGTTTACTCGTCTTTACCCTTATTTTGTTTGGGGCGCTTAGCGCCGTAGCGCTTTGGCAATCTGGCTATTGGGGCATTCTCGCGCCCCACTTTCAGAGCTTTGGTGAAGGCCAGGTTTTGGCCGATCTGGTGATTGCCCTCAGTTTGGTGATGGTTTGGATGTGGCGGGACGCCAGGGCAGCCGGTCGCAACCCCTGGCCCTGGATCATTGCCACCCTAACCACCGGCTCGTTTGGGCCGTTATTTTACCTGCTGACCCGCCAACCAGCCGATACCGAAAAAGTGGGTTAATGGCGCATTGTGTAGCGCTGAGGTGCTCTCTTAGGCCTGCTGCTTAACAACGACGGCCAGGGCCTTCTCGACGGCCATCAGCGCCTGCTGTACTTCATCGGCAGTGACGTTTAACGGCGGTACAAACCGCACTACTTGCGGCCCAGCGGGCACTAGCAGCAGACCTTCACCCATGGCGGCTTTGACAATATCCACCGACTTAATGGTGGAGTCGGCCTGGAGGACTAGGCCGTTGATCAGGCCCCAGCCGCGCACTTGCTCCAGCAAGGCGGGGTACTGCTGCACCAGACGTTGCAGGCCAAACCGGAGCTGTTCGCCGCGCTGCTTCACGTTGTTCAGCAGGTTGTCTGCTTCTAAGGTCTGGCATACGGTCAGACCTACTTTGCAGGCAAAGGGATTGCCGCCAAAGGTACTGGCGTGGTCGCCGGGCTCAAACACGGCGCAGGCGGCCTTGCACAGCAGCGCCCCAATGGGGATGCCGCCCCCCAGACCCTTGGCGGAGGTGAAGATGTCGGGCTCAATGCCCAAATTTTCAAATCCCCAGAGGGTGCCGGTGCGGCCTACGCCCACCTGCACTTCGTCCATAATCAGCAGGATGTCTTTTTGGTCGCAGAGCTGGCGAATGCGCTGGAAGTAGGCGGCGTCGCCAGGGCACACGCCGCCTTCCCCTTGCAGGGCCTCTAGCATGATGGCGGCGACCTGGGGTGTTTCGGCATCGAGCTCTGCCACTAGGGACTCTAGGGCGGCGATGTCGTTGTAGGGTACGTAGGCAAAGCCGGGCATCAGCGGGTCAAAGTTCTTTTGGTATTTGGGCTGACCGGTGGCGGTCACGGTGGCCAGGGTGCGCCCGTGGAAGCTGGCCTGGGCGGTGATAATCAAAGGGGTGGCGATGCCCCGCCGGGTGTGGGCATATTTGCGGGCCAGTTTGATGGCTCCTTCGTTGGCTTCGGCCCCGGAGTTGCAGAAAAAGACGCGATCGGCGCAGGAATGCTCAACCAGCCAGTGGGCTAGGGCTCCTTGCTCGGGCACGTAGTAGAGGTTTGAGACATGGTGGAGGGTTTGAATCTGCTGGGTCACGGCCTCCACCATGGCCGGGTGGGCGTGACCTAGGGTGCAGGTGGCGATGCCTGCCACAAAGTCGAGGTAACGGCGGCCCTGATCATCCCACACAAAGCTGCCTCGGCCCTTGGTCAGCGCAATGGGGAAACGCCCGTAGGTGGTCATGACGTCGGCATCGAACTGGGCCGGCGAAAAGACAGTGCTGCCGTTGGTGGCGCTGCTGAATGACTTTAGGGAGTTTTGGACGAGGGTTTTGAGCATCACAGTGGGGTAGAAAATTAGGGGGTGGGGGAGCGGGGGCGGGCAACAACCCGGTTGGAGTCGGCACCGGTGGCTGGTGTGCTGAGGCTGTGGAGACTCCTATGGCTGTAGCCAGCCTGGTTGAGACATGGCCCTAAAAACGTTTGAAGGCTTTTGGCCGCTCTGGCCTAGGCGATCGTGGTCATAGCTGCTGAGTGGGCTATGTCGAGCATAGCGGAAGTGCCCGTAAAATCAAGCACTGCCCTGGACTGATCAGCGCTGGATCAATCGCTGCCGGGCCGGGCGGCTCTGCCGAATGAGCCGCAATTTTTCGCTCAGGTAGGGGAGGTTTTGGGGTTCGCCGCCGTAGCGCCAACGGGTGTAGGCATGGGCGATTTCGCCGGCTGCCTGGGCGGTTTGGGCTTTGGTTTGCTGGTAGAGGCGCTGGCTGTATTCCAGGGGGGTTTCGGCGGGGCCTTTGCCCAGACCCTGGTGATCAAACCAGGTCAGCATTTGTTGATAAAGGCGCTCGGTGGGGGCTAGACGCCGCAGCTGGCGGTAGCGCCAGCCTCGACGCAGCCCTAGCCAGGCTAGCCAGGCTACAAACCCCAGGGCTGTGGCGCTGGCAATGCCAATCATGATGCCGATCCAGCCGAGATTGAGTAGGCGGGTAAGGGTGCGAATCAGGTAGGCCAGGCCGTTGCTGAGCAGGTCAATCAGGCCGTCGATGAACCCAACTAGGGGCGATGGCAACCACCCGGCTAGCCAGTTCCACAGCCGCTGCACCAGACTAAAAGCTTCGTATTCTTTAAGGCTGGGGGGCAGGAGCTCATGGCCGGGGATGGGGTCAAAGCCAAACCAGCCGTACTGGGGAAAGTACACTTCGGTGATGGCGTAGGCGTCGGTGTTGCGCACGACGTAGAACCCGGTGAAGGGGTTGAACTCGCCCTCGCCAAACCCAGCCACTAGCCGGGCGGGAATGTCGATGGACCGCAGCATGACCGTGAGCACGGTGGAAAAGTGGTCGGGGTAGCCGCCGCCGCTGCTAAACAGAAAGGTTTCGACTAAGTCTTGGTCGCTGTTGAAGAAGGGCAGCTCGGGCTGGATGGTGTAGCGCTGTTTGAGGGCCTGGGCCAGGTAGAGGGATTTTTCGTAGGGGTCGACGAGGGGGGTGGGGGAGGTGGCTAGCAGCTCCTCGGTTTTGGCTCGCACCGGCGTGAGGAGGTCGTCGGGCACCTGGAGGTAGTGGGTGCGAATGCCGGGTGGGTAGCGGGTGCCCGCCGCTCTCAGCTGGGTGCGATCGCGGAATGGCACCTCAGACACCGCCGTGTAGGTCATGCCCTCCTGCAGCAAAACCGGCGACCGCAAACTCCCCTCGGCATCGATGGCCACCTCTCGGGTGGGGAAGTACAGCTCCTTGGGCTGGTAGAGGGCGGGAATCAGGTTGGGCAGATCGCTGACCAGGGTGTAGGTCTGCACCACCTCCCGGTGGCGGCCCAGGGTGGGATCCCTGGGCAAAAACATGCGGGAGGAAAACCGCGATCGTCGCAGGGTCTGGGTGTCGTCGTTGCGGGAGATATCCCACCCCTGGCCGGTGTAGGTGTCGAAGGCCAGCACCCGCCAAAAGCCGGGGGCCTGCGATCGCACCCGCATCACCACCTGGGGCGTCATCGTGCCGCGCAGGTTCTGGTTCATGCGCTGGTTAAACCCGTAGTAGGAGGTCATATCGACCACCCCAGGGCCCGAGGGCTTCCCCTGGCCCTGAATATTGCCCCCTTCCCCCTCCTCAAAGCCTTCATCTCCCCCGCTACCGTTGTCGCCGTAGCCCGGGTTGACAATGTTTTCCCCCGAAAAGTCATCCGGCGTATCGATCACCGAGCTCACCGGATAGTTCTGAATCTGGTAGCCCGGCAGCCGCGGCAAAAACAAAAAGATCAGCAGCCCCATGCCCACGATCAGCGCCACCAGACCCAAAAAACGGCCCAGGGCTGGCCGCAGCTTCACCTCAGACCAGCCCCCCGGTGCCAGCCCCAGTCGCGACCGGTAGTCGAGGCCCAGCACCGGAATCGCCAGCCCCAAAAACAGCAAAAGCAGCGGCGCAAACGTCAGCGTCTGGCTAATGGTGGCCGCTACCCCCAGCAAAATCAGGCCAATCATCATTGAATAGCCCAGGTCTTTGCGCCGGGGCAGGTCAAAACTGTGCAGCACCTGCAGCTGCACCAGCAGTTCCGCCAGCACAATTCGGGTATCTCCCGGCTGCTCCAGCAGCCGAGAAAAGAAGGCTGCCAGGGCCATCAGCATGCCGATGGCAATAAAAAACTTGATCGCCACGTTGCGATGGCGCCGCCGCTGCCAGCTAAACGCAGCCCCCACAGCGCTGAGGGGCACCGCCAACAGGTTCCACCAGGAAGACTGGGTTACCCCCATCGCCGCCACCACCACCGAAATGATGCCCAGGGTCACCAGACCCTGCACCAGCACCCGCAGCAGCAGCGAATCTTCTATTTCCTTCGGTGGGGCGGGTTTGCCCAGGGGGGTAGAGGCCAGCCAGCGCGCAGGAACCATAGCGACCCGTTAATACAATCGCCTCCATGCTAACCGCTGGGCCAGCCTCTGCCCAGGGCCAGCCTAGGCGGCCACCGAGACCTGAAAACGCAGCGGGGTTCCCTGGGCCAGCCCCAGGCTGACATCGAGCTGGTGGCTGGTGCCGGGCTGAGCGCTCAGGCGCACCACCAGCTCACCCGGGGTAGAGCGCTCCGAGCCCAGGGTCTCTGCCGGGCTCGTGATCACCAGACTGCCGCCGGTGGGCAGGGTGGCCCTGACCTCCAGCTGAGCCTCAGCTGCGGCGTAGACAGCCTGCACGGTCAACGGCCCATCAGTGGTGAGCCAGGCCTGTTCTGCCGTGGGTTGGGCCTCCGATACCGGCAGCGACAGCGCCTCAAAGATGCTCTGGGCGGTCAGCATCGCCAGGGCGATCTGCTGCTGGGGCGATGCCGCAGCATAGTCAACCAGGGCCAGGGTTTGGCCCTGGCCAGAGCGATAGGCGGGCCGGGCCACCAGACCGGCAATGTGCTCCAGGGTCTGGGGCTGTTCGGGAAACAGGGCCTCAACGGCGGCCACCAGGCGGCGGCCCGTTTGCTGGATGTCCTGGGCCACCTGCTGGCACTGGTTGAGCAGCTCAGCGAGGATGTCTTCCGGCACCCCGGCGGGAACCGATAGGTTCTTCAGGTGGTCTAGCCAGGGAGACGCGTAGTCCGCCAGGGGGCGCACCGTGTCGGGGTAGTCTTGCAGGCCCTTTTCCCAGGGGAACAGCGGTGGGCGGTGGGCGATCTCTTGCCGCAGGCGGCGCTTCAAAAGGGCTTCAAAATGAGGTTGCACAGTGGATAGGTCTCCAGAGTCAAAGACAGGGGTGTAATGGGGATAGATGGCGTCGTCACCTAGAGCCGCTGTCGCTGGGGTAGATGTCTCAAGATGGGGGTAGACCGAGGGGAGAGGCGAACCTTCCTGTTCTTCCAGATCAGTTAGAGCAGCGTCAGCAGCCGAGAAGTAGGGCGTTCCTGATGGTGAATCATCCTCCGGAAGCAGCTCTAGAAAAAGCTTGAGCAGGATGTCTTCGGGGATATCTGAGTCTCTATTCATGGCCTGGCGCGGTCAGTCCGGATGTTTAAACGTTACGAATGTCCCAAGCGTGCTCTAGCAGCTTAGTCCACTGCTTTTGAAACTGCGTAGGCGTGATACCCAGCATTTTAGCGACTTCGCCGTCGGCTAGCCCCTCCTGTTTGAGGGTGAGCAGCTTGGTTTGCTTGGCGCTGAGGGAGGCTTGCAGCTGCTGCCACTGCTGGGCGGTGAGCCCGAGGTTGGTCTCAAGCCCGGCCTCTAGCCATTCGTGCACCAGCTCCCAGTGGTGGGAGAGGGCAAACCGCAGCAGGTGGTACTTAAACCGCTGCTGGAGGTAGTCGCGCTGGCGGGGGGTGAGGTTGAGCAGCGCCTCGATCTCCTGGGTGGGCAGGTCGAGCAGGCGCAGGGTGAAGTAGTCGGCGCATTCGTCCTGGTTGCGCTCTTTGAGGTAGGCCAGCAGCTCCTCGACCACCCGCCCGCGCAGGGAATTTTCGGGCAGGTCGTCGGCCTGGGCGATCATTTCTTCGCGCACCCGCTGGTGGGAGGCCGCCGGGCGCAGGTCGTCGCCGTCGCCGCCGTAGTCGGTGGCCTGCTCGATGTCGATGGCCAGCTCCGGGGGCTGCTGCTTGGAGAAGGTTTGGGCCCGCAGAATGATCAGCTGCTGGCTGCGGCGGCCGGGCAGCGGAATGCGCCGCTTGCCGTAGCGCTCGGAAAACGCCATGTACTCCGCCAGCTCCAGCAGGGTGCGGGGCTGGTAGCGGTCGCCCAGCTGGTTTTCGCGGCGAAAGGCGTTGAGCGCCTCGACGTAAAACCCCTGCAGGAAGTCTTCGATCAGCGCCAGGCGGGCCTGGTAGCTGGTCTGCACCTGGGGCGGCGTGATGTACCGGTACACGATGGCGCTGAGGGTGCTGTGCAGCTCAACGCGACCCTGGCGCGACCCCAGGTTGTAGTACTTGAAGCACTGCTCTAGCCGGTGCTTGCCCAGGGACTTGGCCCAGGCCTGCACATCGCCGGAGGCCTGGATGCGATCGCTCTCGTTACAGATGCGCTGCACCTCGTTGGCAAGGCGCAGGGCCAGCTGTTGGCAGCCCGACTCGGATGCCTCGATACTGGCCTTTAAATCTTGATAGAAAAGTTGGCTAAGCGAGTCCACGCTCAACGCACAGATACCCTGACTCAATCTGGCTATCCTCAAAAAGCTACACGAACCGTGGAGCGATATTCAGGTATTTTGATGCGGTGGATGCAGCCCCCTGCGGCCGGATAGCGCCGTAGCCGATGGGAGAGCCCGATTTGGGCTAGGCTATAACGCAGAGTTACGGTAGGTGATGGGAATGAAGCTTAGCTTTAGGTCATCAGTATGATGGCCAAGCCGCAGGTTGTCTAATACTCTAACATCTACCCGTAATTTTATGGGCAGGCGGCCTGACCCCCCAGGGGGAATACAGATGTTGCCCCGCCGCCGATATTTATTTTCCTTTGCCCCCTTCGGTATCGATCATGGACTTTGACGCACAGATTGCTGACCTGCACCAAAATGCCCCCAACGACGGGGTTACGGCCAACGCTATTACCACCATTGCGCCGACCCTGAAGGCGATCGCCGGTCAGCTCAAGCATGAGCAATACTACGTGCTGCAAACCCTGGAGCAGGGCTGGATGATGACCACCCTCAGCAATCGTAACCAGCCCAATTCTCAGAAAAATATTGTCTATGCCTACCCCACCCTCAAAGATGCGGCGACGAGCCAGGCGGCGGTCAAGGACCCCCAGGTGATGGCACTGCCGATTCCGGTGGTGCATATTTTGTTTCAGCTGCTGGCCATGCAGCCCATTGACAGTCTGATTTTCTTTGAGACGCCGGGCAAGATTGGCCAGGGTATTGAGATTCGCCGTCAGGATATGCAGGCGTTGATTCAGGCTCAGCTCCAGCAGGCCCAGCCGACTGACCCGGTGCCTCCGGACATGGCCTAGGGGTCGGGGTAGGTCGTGGATTCGGCTGGCTCTGGGGCGGCTTCCTGGAGGACGGGGCTGCGCTCCAGCTCGGCGGCCCAGCGCTCTAGGGTAATGCCGACGGTCTGCTCCAGCTGGGCGACGCTGTTGAGAAAGGCAATGCGGGCGGCCAGCTCGTTGGTTTCGGCGGTGACCAGCGATTCTTCCTGGTTGATCAGCTGAAACAGGGTGACGCCGCCCCGCCCGAGGCGAAACTGCTCCTGGTCGGCGGTGAGCTGGCGGCGGGCGTTGAGGGTGGCGCGCTCGGCGGCGGCGACCTGGAGCAGGCTGGCCTGGGCGGCGCTGAGCCCTGCGATCGCATCGTTACGAATCTGGTCTTGCAGCTGGGCCAGGGTGTTGTCCTGCTGCTGCAGGGCCACATCGCTGGCCAGGCGGGTGGTTTCGGGCTGGGGGTCGCCAAAGGTGCGGCTGGCCACCAGCCCCACGGCGCTGCGGGAGCCGTTGCCCAGGGTGCCGTCGGCCACGGCGTTGAGTTGCCAGCGCAGGCCGTCCTGGGCCACCAGCAGGTCGAGTTCCTGCTGCTGCCGCTGGAGCTGGGCCTGGCGGTAGTCGGTGCGCTGGGCGATGGCTAACTCGACCAGGGCCTCGGGCTCGTAGGTGGCCACCTGGGCCGCCGCCGTCTCAAACAATTGATCGATGGTGTCGATGGCCGCCACAAAGCGCAGGTCGCGGTCGGTGCCAATCAGGTTGAGCAGGGTGCTGTTGGCCTGGTCGAGCCGATTTTGGGCCTCCACCAGGCTGCGCTCGGCCTCGGCCACCGACCGCTCGGGGTCAAACAGGTCGATGGGGGCCCGCCGCCCGGCATTGACCAGGGCCTGCAAAATTTCCAGCTGCCGCTGCCGCCGTTCCAGGGCCTGGGCCTGAATTTCTACCTGGGCCTGGGCGTTGATCAAATCGTTGTAGCGCAGGATGGCGTTGGTCAGGGTGTCGATGACGGTGCCGCGCAGGGCCAGCTGGTTGCGGCTTTCGCCCAGGCGGGCCTGGTTGAGGGGGGCGGTGTTGACGGCGCGGCCGAAGCCCCGCAGCAGCGGCTGGCTGATCTCAAACTGGAGGGCCTGGCCGCCCGCCAAGGGGGTGAGGCCCAGCCCCAGCTGGGTGCCCAGGGGGGTGGCGAGGGTGGCGTCGAGGCGCACCTGCTGGTCGAAGTCAGAGCTGCTGCCGGGCAGCAGCCCCAGCTCGGGGTCGGAGACGCCCCCGTTGCCAAACCGGCGGCGGGCCGCATCGACCCGCAGGGTGGGGGTGAGGCGGGGGCTAAAGGTCTGCTCGGCGGCGGCCAGCTGCTGCCGCTGCACCAGGCGCTCGAGCACCTGGTTGCGCAGCTCGCGATTGCCCGCCAGGGTGAGGTTCAGCAGATCGGGCAGGGTAAGGGGCACCACTTGGGACTCCAGGGCCGCTGGTTGGAGCGGCTCGGTTGATGGTTCTGGGGTGGGCGACTCCGGAGGTGACTCTGTAGGTGACGCTGCGGGCGGTGCCGCCAGCGGCAGGGTCTCGGCCCAGGCGGCGGGGGAAAGCGCGATCGCACCTCCCAGCAGCAGCAGCCCTCCCCCTCTCCATCCCATCTGATCTCTCCTCATTTCCAAAAACTCAAAACTTAAAATTCAAAACTCAACACTCAAAACTCTCCCCCTCACTCCCCCCGCAGGGCCTGCACCACGTCGATGCGGGTCACCCGCAGGGCGGGCAAAAAGCTGGCCCCCACCCCGACTCCAAAGGCGGCCCCCATGGACAGGGCGGCGTCGCGCCAGTGGAAGGTGTAGGGTGCCTCAAACACTGTGGTGGTGGCCACCTTGGTGAGGCCGTGCACCGTGGCCACCGCCGTGGTGCCGCCGATCAGGCTGAGCAGGGCGGCCTCGGCGATAAACTGGGCCATAATCTCCAGGTCGGTGGCCCCGATGGCGCGGCGCAGGCCGATTTCGCGGGTGCGCTCCATGATGGCGGCAATGGTGATGTTGGCAATGCCCACCCCGCCAATGACTAGAGACAGCAGGCCCACGGCCTTGAGCACGCGAATGGAGGCCCGCTGGCGCTGTTCCTCTTCGACCAGGTCTTCGACATTGCCGCCGATAAACATCTCGTAGCCGGGAAACATCTGCTGGAGCTGGGCCTCGACGTCGTCGCGGGTGGCGGCAAAGGTGTCGAGGTCGCCCAGGGCAATTTGAATTTGTCGCCCGCCGCGAAACCGCCCCTGCAGCAGCGCCCCGTAGGACTCGGGTACCCAAAGCGCGCCGGTGGGCTCGCCCTCCTCGCTGCCGTAGAGGTCTTTGTTTTCGATCAGGCCCACCACAATAAACCGGGTGCCGTTGATGAAAATGCCCTCCCCCAGCGGCGCGGTGTCGGCAAATAGCTGCTGGGCCAGCACCGTGTCGATCACCACCACGGGGCGAAAGGAGTCAAAGTCGGCGGGCTCGAAGAAGCGGCCCTCCACCACCTGCCGACCGGTGGTGCGCTGGTAGTTTTCCGACACCGCCAGGGCGTCGAGGCTGTCGGTGATGGTGCCCTGGTACTGCACCTCGGCCCCCCACAGGCCGGTGACGCGGCTGATGCTGACAATGCTGGGCACCGCCTGCTCCAGTGCCGCGATGGTGGCGGCGTCAAACTCCGGCGGGGGGCGGTTGCGATCGCGGCTATACACAAAGGGGGTGAGGTTGGGGTTATCCCGCGCCGCCAGCTGCTCTGCCAACACCCGGTTGGCAATGGTGTCGATGTTGAGGGTGGCATTGACGGCGGCCACCCCCATGAAAATGCCCAGGGCGGTGAGCCCCGAGCGCACCCAGTTGCCGGTCAAATCCCGCAGGGTGGTGAGGCTGAGATCGAGCAGCGAAAGGGCCATCGGGTCACCTTAGGGTCTGGAGGGGGACTGGGAATCGGCAGGGCCTACGGCCTCCACCGCCAGGCCGGGCTCCAGGGGCTGATCCGGGGGGGCGTTGAAAATGACCCTGTCGGTTTCTGTCAACCCCGAGAGCACCTCCACCGCCTCCAGGGTGTCGAGGCCGGTGGTGATGGGCTGCCGCTGGGCGCGACCGGCGTCATCGACCACCCACACAAAGCTCTGCCCCTCCTCCTGCTGAATGGCATTGGCGGGCAGGGCCAGGGCGTTTTCCCGCTGCACCAAAATCACCTCCACGCTGACGGCACTGCCGGGAATCAGCACGCCGCTGGGGCGATCGAGTCGGGCAATGGCCTTCACCATCGCCTGGGAGCTGTCGCCGCTCTCGCTGTCGCCAATCGCCTGGGGGGCAATGCTGACCACCCGCCCGCCGTAGTTTTCGGGGCTGGGGCCAATCACGCTGACCCGCACCGGCATATTCACCGACACCTTGTTGGCGTCGAGGGTCATCAGGTCAAACAGCACCACCTCCTGGGTGGGGTCGCCCAGGGTGAGCAGGTTGCCCTCGCTCTGCACGCCGTCGCCCGGCTGCACGTCGATGTTGAGCACCACCGCGTCAAAGGGGGCAACAATGGCGTTGTCGGCAATCCGGGCCCGCACATTGGCCAGTTCGGCCTGGTTTTGGCGAATTTCCAGCTCCGACTGCTGCAGATCGACCTCGGCCCCCCGCAGCTCCGACTGGGCATTTTCCAGGTCGTCGCGGTCGTTGTTGTACTCGTCTTCGGGAATAAACCCCTGCTCCAGCAGGCTGCGCGACTCGCCCAGCCGCGCCTCGGCCCGCTGCACCGTGCGCTGGCGATCTTGCAGCACCTCGGCATGGCGCTGGCGCCGCAGCTGCAAGATCTCGGTTTCAATTTGGGCTTCGTCGAGCGCCTGTTCGAGGGTGCGATCGCGCAGGCGCAGCAGCACCGTGCCCTGGGCCACCCGCTGGCGCTCCGCCACCAGCACCGCCTCCACCGTCACATCCGCCGGGGCCTTGAGGGTTTGCTGGTTGCCCAGACTCATCACCCCCGAGGCATCGACGCGGTTTTCCAGGGTGTCGCGGCGGGGGGTGCCGGTGGTCACCACCACGGGCTCAACGCTGCGCCGCTGCCAGGTGTGGTAGCCCAGCCAGCCGCCCACCCCCACCAGCAGCACCAGGCCCGAGGCCAGGATCCACCGCCGTCCAGGGTGGGCCTGGGCGGCAGCGCCATCGTCAAACAGGTCGTCGTCAAACAGGCCAGGGGCCAGGGGTTTAGCCAGCGGGTCGGGCTGCCCAGGGGGAGCGAGCCGGGCCGACTCGGTGTTCACGGTGGCGTCGGGGGCGGTAGAGGCGTCGGGGTGAGATTCGGGCGGCACGGGGCATCGTCCAGACAAACAAACGGCGGGCAGGCCTGAGGGAGAGGCTACAGGAACGTTGATCGAGCAGGCTACAGGGGGGCGAGCTGCCCGAGCTGGGCCGGGCTCAGGTGGGCATCGGTAATTTTGCCATCGCTCATCATAATAATCCGCTGGCTGTGGCTGGCCACCTCCTGGGAGTGGGTCACCATGACGATGGTAATGCCGCGCTGGTGCAGGGCTCGAAAAATGCCCAGCACCTCCGCAGCCGACTGCGAATCGAGCGCCCCGGTGGGCTCGTCGGCCAGCAGCAGCACCGGCTGGTTGACCATGGCGCGGGCAATGGCGACCCGCTGCTGCTGCCCCCCGGACAGCTGTGAAGGCCGTTTGTCCATCCGGTTGGCCAGGCCCATGTGGGTGAGCGCCGCCGCTGCCCGCCGCTGCCGCTGGGCTCGCCCCAGGCCCGCATACATCATCGGTAAGATCACGTTTTCTAGGGCCGTGAGGTTGGGCAGCAGCTCGTAGCGCTGAAACACAAAGCCAATTTTGCGGTTGCGCAACCGGGTCAGGCGGGCCTTGCCAATGGTGGACACATCGATGCCGTCGAGCAGATAGCGCCCGCCGGTGGGTCGATCGAGGCAGCCCAGTATATTCATCAGCGTCGATTTGCCCGAGCCCGACTGGCCCATAATGGCGCAGTACTCGCCGGGGGCGATGGTGAGATTGATGCGATCGCAGGCCCGCACCGCCGCCTCGCCGCTGCCAAACACCCGCGACACATTTTCCATGGCGATCACCGCTGGCGCTGGACTGGGGTAGAGGGTAGAGGTCATAGATTTACTCAAACTGCTCGTTTGCCGCTGCCCAGGCCAGCAGCTCGTAGCCTCCGGCTCGGTACACCAGCAGCCCCACTGGCCCATCCAGAGCGGGGTTGGTGAGGGCCACCAGGGTTTGGGGGGCAAACACATCGCTGTAGAGCACCCGGTTGTCGGTGCTCAGAATGATGGTCTTGGGGGCGGTGGTATCCACCTGCACCCGCCAGTCCTGGAGCTGGGCCAGGGCCGCTGGATCCCAGGTCAGCACCCGCTCGGGCTGGCCGTCGCCGGTGAGGTCTAGGCTGTGCTGGGGCAGGGTGGCCAGCACCTCGCTCAACCCCGGGGGGGCGGGCTGGTCGCCAAACAGGGCTTTGGTGATGGGGGCTGCGATCGCAGCCGCCCCTGGCCGCTGCGACTGGCTGGCGTCAAGCCACAGCAGCGCCCCCGCCGAAAAGACCAGGGGGGGCATAGCTGCCCCGTCGGCTAGACCAGTAGTTGTATCTGGCCCCGTGGCCAGCAGCACCGGAGTCGCCTGGGTGACCGCCAGGCCCCGCACCGTCAGGGCCGCGGGTATCCCCGTGGTGGCGCTGGCCCAGCGCAGCAGCTGGGGAGCGTCTTGGGCGACGGCCTGTACCGCTGGCCACACCGCCGCCGGGGCGGCGGTGGCCGACAGGGCCAGCCCTCCCTTTTGCCAGGCAAGGTCTTGATACACCGCCCGCAGATCGATCTGGTACCACTGGCCCCGCCAGGCCTCGAAAGATTGTCCTGGGGCGGCATAGCCAGCTTTGGGCACGGCGATGGGCTGGGCCTGACCAATAAAAGCCGCCACGGCAGGCACCGTGGACACCACAGATGCCGCTGGGCTGGCTGGCGACTCGGTGAGGGCCCCAGCGGCACCGGGCTGCTGCACCGCTGCCTGGGCCGTCAAGACCTTGGCCAACCGCTGCCGGGCGGCGGCGGGCACCGGCTGCCGCTGGAGCCAGTCTGGGGTGGCCCCGTCTTGGTTGCTGGGCTGGTTTTGCTGGGCCTTCAGGGCCAAGCCGCCCCACACATACACCGCCGGATCGGGGGCAGGCAGGGCCGCAGCGGTGCTAATGCGGCCCCATAGGCGACCCCGGTCTACGCCCAGGCGGTTGAGCACGGCGGGCACCAGCTCGGGGGAAGCCTCCAGCCGAGCCAGGGCCGCTTCCCAGCGCCCGTCAATCAGCAGGGCCAGCACCTGCTGGGACGGGGTAGACCAGTCTTGCTCCGCCTGCTGCCGACTGATCGCCCCGTGGCGCTCCGCCAGCCGCAGCTGGGCCTCTGCCGCCGGGGGCCAGCGGTCGGGCAGCGCTGTTTTGAGGCGGGCCAGGTGGGCCTGGGCCGGGTGCCACAGCCCGCCCCGCGCCAGCCGCAGGGCCTGCTGGTAGGCGGCGGCCTGGGCCCCGGCATTCACCGGCACTTGCACCCAGGAGACCGGCTGCACCCCTGGCCCAGCCACGACCCGCAGGCCGCGCAGGGCGGGCTCCAGGCCCACCGTTTCGTCGATGATCAAGTCGCTGGGCCCGTCGCCATCCAGGTCGGCCCACTGGGGCGGGCGATTGGTGGGGCTGCTCCAGGGCGCAATCAGGGTCAGGCGCTGGGCCTCGTGGTCAACATGCAAAATGTGCCCGTAGCGCAGGGTAAGGCCCTGCTGCTGCCAGGTGCCCTCCAGGGTGAGCCAGGTGCCGGCGGCGGCGGTGGGCGGGGGGAGCGGCACCACCTGGGTGAGGGCAAAGCGAGCCGGGGCCGCCGTCGGGGCCTGGGGGCTGTTCAGCCAGGGAGCCAGCACCTGCTCCGGGGCCAATGCCTCGACCGGCAGGGTAGCGACGGCTCGGAGGGGTTCCCCAGGGCCGTCGCGGTACAAAAGGGCAAGGGCTGCGATGGCTGGGGGCTGGTCTTTGACCCCACCCACCTCGGTCAGCAGCGGCACGATCGCTAAATCTTGGCCCTCGCCGGTCTGCCCCAGGGGGATGGGGTCGCCCAGGCGCTGCTGGGCCGCCGCCGCCTGCTGTTTCAGATTGTCTAGGGTGATGGCGGGTGCCAGGGCGAGCGGCGGCGAGCGGTACAGCCGCCCCAGGGCGGGGGGCAGGGCCTCGGGGTCAAGCATCAGCCGCAGCCCCAGCCGGAAGCTCAGCCCCAGCAGCGCCAGTCCACCCCCCAGGCTAGCCAGGGCCAGCGGCAGTCCCAGCCAGCGCCACAGCCGTTTGGGCCGCCGCCCCACCCACACCTGGACGGTTCCGGGGGGGCTAGGGGTGGGATCTGGCGGCTGAAGGGGCGGCTGAAGGGGCGGTTGAAAGGGTGAAGGAAACGGCGGGCGGCGGGGCATAGCAGTAGACACCGGGCCAGGGTCACCAGCAACTCTATCGTAGGATGCAAAACGTAGGACGCAAAATTGTGCCCTGAAGACATTGTGCCGTGAAGACATTGTGATCTGAAATGCAGGGGCCTGCCCTGGCCAGGGCAAAGGGTTGGCGGCGGCTGGAGAGCGGGAAAACTGGTGGGGCGTTATTTTCACTCAGGCCTGAGCGAGGCCGGGGCTGGGTAGGCAATCTCCCATTCCCCTCGGTTTTGGGCGGCTACGAACAGTGGTTTAACCCGGTTATTCCCCCACAGGACAGATGTGATTATGGATTTATTTAAGCGGTTGGCGGCCAGCAAAATTCGCCTACAGATTTTTGTCGGCTACCTCTGCGGAGCCCTCACCCTGGTCGCCGTCGGCACCGCCATGTACTACGCCCTGGGGCAAATTCGCCAGCGGTTGGTGTCGGTCAGCGCCTCGCAGCAGCAGTTTTCGCGGGCCCAGGAGATTATCTGGCTGGACGAAGTGCTGACCCAGTCGCTGCGCAACTATATCTACACCCAGGATCCGCGCTGGCAGCAGCGCTACGACAGCGCCGCCCTCCAGCTCGATGAGGTGATTGCCACCGCCCAGGAAAACGCCACCGATGCCGATAGCCAGGCGCTGTTTGCCGAGCAGGAGATTGCCAATGCCCAGCTGGTGGATCTGGAGGCGGAGGCCTTTGCCCTGGCCCAGCGCAATCGGTCGGCCGCTGCGATCGCACTGGTGGAAGGCCCCGAGTACCAGCGCTGGAAAGAGGCCTACACCGACACCGCCGAGGGCTTTCTCAACGATTCTCAGAACGGGCTGGTGGCCTTTGAGGCCGACCTCGCCAACACCCTGGCGTTTTCCTCGCGGCTGGCGCTCTACGCCCTGTGGGGCAGTATTTTGTCCGGGCTGGGGGTGGCGGGGCTGGCCTACTACCTGGCGGGGCGGATCACCAGACCCATTCTGGCCACCGCCGCAATCGCCCAGCGGGTGGCGGCGGGCGACCTGTATGTCACCATTCCCGCCGGTGGCGATGACGAAATTGGCCGCATGCTCAACGCCCTCCAGGCGATGACCCACCGGCTGGCGGGCATTATGCAAGACGAGCAGGCGGCGGCCCAGCGAATGCTGGCGGTCTCCTCCCAGCTGAATGGGGCGGCCCAGGGGCTGTTTCAGGGCAACTCTACCCAGGCCGCGGGCGTGGCCCAGACCACCATTGCCATTGAGCAGATGAATGTCGTGATCAACAGCAATGCCGAGAAGGCCGACTATACCTACCAGTCGGCGATCCAGTCGGTGGCGATGGTGGATGAGGGGGGCCGGGCCGTGGCTGAGACCATTCAGGTGATTCGAGACATCATCGCCAAGATCGACATGATCGAAGACATTGCCGAGCAGACCAACATGCTGGCCCTCAATGCCACCATGGAGGCCACCCGCGCCGGTCAGCACGGCAAGGGCTTTGCCGTGGTGGCCAAGGAGGTGCGCCGCCTGGCCGAGCACAGCCGCACCGCCGCTGAGGCGATTGGCGCCCTGGCCGATCGCAGCATGCGGGTGAGTAAGCGCACGGGCGATTTGTTTCAGCAAATTGTCCCCAGCATTCAGCAAACCGCCGAGCTGATGGCCGCCATTACCCAGTCGAGCCTGGAGCAAAACCACGGCATTGAGCAGATCAATATCGCCATGGGGCAGCTCGATGAGGTGACCCAGCACAACGCGGCGGCGGCGGAGCAGCTGGTGGCCTCCAGCCAGGACATGGCCACCCAGGCCGAGCAGCTCCAGCGAGCGATGGCCTACTTCAAGCTGGAGGCCGAGGGCGATTCCCAGCGCCGCCTCTAGCGCCGCCCTGAGCGCTAAGGGTGGCGCTGGGGGCGGCACCCAACTCCAGGAGAATTGTGGCGCTACCGGTGGCCGGGCCCCCCGCCGCCCTAAAATGGGGGCTTACCCCGTCGCGTTTTCCCCTGCCATGCTCAACGACTACCTGGAACGCATTCTCACCGCTCGGGTTTACGATGTGGCGGAGGAAACGCCCCTGGAGCTGGCCCCCAACCTGTCGGCGCGGCTGCACAACCGGCTGCTGCTGAAGCGTGAGGACATGCAGTCGGTGTTTTCCTTTAAGCTGCGGGGGGCCTACAACAAGATGGCCCACCTGTCCCAGGAGCAGCTGGCCCAGGGGGTGATTGCGTCTTCGGCGGGCAACCATGCCCAGGGGGTGGCCCTGGGGGCCAAACAGCTGGGCACCCGCGCCATTATTGTGATGCCCACCACCACCCCGGCGGTGAAGGTGAATGCGGTGCGATCGCGCGGTGGCGAAGTAGTGCTCTACGGCGACACCTACGACGACGCCTATGCCCACGCCCGCCAGCTCTCCGCCGAGAAGGGCATGACCTTTGTGCACCCCTTCGACGACCCCGATGTGATCGCGGGCCAGGGCACCATCGGTATGGAAATTTTGCGCCAGCACCCCCGCCCCATCCACGCGATTTTTGTGGCCATTGGCGGCGGCGGGCTGATCGCGGGCATTGCCGCCTACGTGAAGCGGCTGCGGCCTGAGATCAAAATCATCGGCGTTGAGCCCTTTGAGGCCGACGCCATGGCCCAGTCGCTCAAGGCGGGCCAGCGGGTGCGGCTGAACCAGGTGGGGCTGTTTGCCGACGGCGTGGCCGTGCGCCAGGTGGGGGAGGAGACCTTTCGCCTGGCGCAGCAGTACGTGGACGAGGTGGTGCTGGTGGGCACCGACGACATCTGCGCCGCCATTAAAGATGTGTTTGAAGACACGCGCTCAATTTTGGAGCCGGCGGGGGCCCTTGCGATCGCAGGGGCCAAGGCCTACGTCGAGCGCGAAGGCATCACCGACCAAACCCTGGTGGCCGTCGCCTGCGGTGCCAACATGAACTTTGACCGCCTGCGGTTTGTGGCCGAGCGGGCCGAAATCGGCGAACACCGCGAGGCCATCTTTGCCGTCACCATTCCCGAAACGCCGGGCAGCCTCAAGGCCTTTTGCGAATGCCTCGGCACCCGCAACCTCACCGAGTTCAACTACCGCATCGCCGACAACCACGAAGCCCATATCTTTGTCGGTCTGGAGGTGCAGGGACGCGCCGATGCCCAAAAGATGGCCCAGCTGTTTGAATCTGAGGGCCTCAAAACCCTGGATCTAACCGATGACGAGCTTTCTAAAATGCACCTGCGCCACATGGTCGGCGGCAAGTCGCCCCTGGCCCACGACGAACTGCTCTACCGCTTCGAGTTTCCCGAGCGGCCCGGCGCGCTGATGAAATTTGTCAACGCCATGAGCCCCCACTGGAATATCAGCCTGGTGCACTACCGCAACAACGGCTCTGACTACGGCCGCATTGTCACCGGCATTCAGGTGCCGCCCCCGGAGATGGCCCAGTGGCAGGTCTTTTTAGACAGCCTCGGCTACCAGTACTGGGATGAAAACCAAAACCCCGCCTACAAGCTGTTTTTGGGCTGAGCCTACAAAAACCGCGCCTGGCAGAGCTGGCGAAAATGCTCGCCCCGCTGCTCAAAGTTGGGGTACTGGTCGAAGCTGGCGCAGGCGGGGGACAGCAGCACCACGGTGGCCCCCAGGGCCGGGGCCACCTCGGCCCCCCGCGCCACCGCCCGGTCCATGGTCTCCACTATTTCGTAGTCGCTGTATCCGGCGGCGGCCAGGCGCTGGGCAAACTGCGGGGCGGCGTCGCCAATCAGCAGCACGGTGGCGGCCCGCTCTTGAATGCGCTCAACCCAGGCGGTGTCGTTGCCTTCCTTGGCTTCGCCCCCGGCAATCAGCACCGCTGGGGCGGCCACCGAGCGCAGCCCCACCTCGGCGGCGTCGTAGTTGGTGGCCTTAGAGTCGTTGATGAAATCGATGCCCTGCCAGGTGCAGATGTGCTCCAGCCGGTGGGGCACCCCAGGGAAGCTGGCCACCCCGGCGGCGATCGCCGCTGGGTCAATCTCCGCCAGGCAGGCCGCCGTCACCGCCATCAGCAGGTTTTGCTGGTTGTGGTCTCCCACCATGGGCAGGGTGCTGGCCTCCACGATCGGCAGGGCCTCAAACTTGACCCAGCCGTCTTCCAGGTAGGCACTGGGGCGCAGGGGTGCGATCGCGCCTTTACCGCCCACGCTGGTCCAGTGGGCCGACCCCAGCTCCCGCGCCAGATGCTGGCGCAGGTAGGGGTCATCCCCATTCAGCACCGTCAGCTCCGAGCGATGCATCAGCGTCGCCTTGATCTGGGCGTAGTTTTCCACCGTGTAGTGCCGCTGCAGGTGGTCGGGGGTGAGGGTGGTCCACAGGCCGATCTGGGGAGCCAGGGTGGGGGAGGCCTCAATCTGATAGCTGCTCAGCTCGGCAATCACCCAGTCGGGCACCGTGGGCTCCAGGGCCAGCTCGCAGGCCGCATAGCCAATGTTGCCGCAGGCCGGTGCATTGAACCCCGCCGCCTGAAAAATTGCCGCCGTCAGGGCCGTGGTGGTGGTCTTGCCGTTGGTGCCGGTAATGCCCACCCAGGGGCGATCCTGCAAAAACCGCCAGGCCAGCTCCGTTTCCCCAATCACCTCCAGCCCGTTGTCGCGGGCGGCCACCAGCGGCGGGCTATCCCAGGGAACGCCGGGGCTGACCACCAGCAGGTTGGTGCGGCTGTCGGGCACAAAGCTGTAGTCGAGCAGCACGGTGATGCCGTCCTGGCGCAAGGCCTGCTGCTGGGTCACTAGGGATGGGCTGGAGCCGCGATCGCTCAGCACCACCTGCCAGCCATCCCGGTGCAGCAGCCGCGCCGCCGCTACCCCTGACTTACCCAGACCAATTACATGGGCGTTTTTCATGGCATCGCTATCCCTTGACGATCGCCCCAAAATCACCCAACACCAGGGCGTGGTTGCGCAGCAGACCCAGCAGGTTGAGCCGATTCTGCCGCACCGCCGGATCGTCGGCCATCACCAGCACGCTGTCGGGGCCGTCGAAGAAGCCGCTGACCACCGGAGCCACCTGCTCCAGCCCGGCGACGAGCTGGTCGTAGTCGCGGCTGGCCT
>DATIVG010000062.1:0-35333 GCA_035466075.1 Nodosilinea sp.
AACCAAAGCCCGCTACGACGCCGGCACCAGCTCCGAGTTCACCTCGTTGATGGGGCGGCGGCGCAGCTCCTCCGACTCGGTGCGGGGCAGCAGGTCAAACACCTCGCGCATGGCGTCGTCAATCGCCTCGTAGGAGGCCATACCGATTTCATTGAACACCAGTTCGCCCTGGGCGTTGAACACCAGGGTTTGGGGTACGGCATCTTTAAAGTAATAGCCGGGCTCGTTGGGCTCGTAGCTGGCCTTCACCGGAATCGAATCCGCCATGATCGGAATAAAATTGGCCACCCGACCGTAGGGCGCCTGGAGCTGAGAGATCACCGACGAAAATTTCTTGCAGTCGCTGCTGTCGTCAACATAGATCACCACCAGCGCCGGTCTGCCGTAGCGCAGCGACTGCTCCAGGCTGACCTTGGGCGGCACCAGCGACCCGTTACCGGCGTAGAGGGCAAAGATATTGCCGTCGTAGTTGTCGTCGGTGAGACCAGCCACAGCGGCGGGCTGGCCCAGCCCCAGCCACAGCACCAGGGCGGCACAGGCCAGGCCCACCAGCTGGCTCAGGCGAGGCATCACCCGGCGAGAGGGGCGGTGGGTGGTCGTTACAGTAAACCAGCGCAGCATGGCGAGGATGTCCTTGGTCAAGGGCCGATGAGATCGGGCACGGGGCAGCTTAACTGCCCAGCCCCAGACTCTATTAGGCCATAGAATGGTGGCCCTTAAAGCTGAGCCTCGCGAAATTCTTGTACCACCGACTGCATGGCGGCGATATTGGCGCTGTGTAAATTGTTGGGGGTCCACACCACCACCTGGTAGTAGTTGTCGCCCATCTCGACTGTGGTGTGCAGGTAGGCCACCGTCTGCTGGCCGACATCGCCACGCACTTCGTACTGCACCGCCGGAAAACCGCCCACCTGGGTGACCTCGGTGCGCGACTGATTGTCCACCACCTGGGCAAACCCGCTTTTAAGAATTTGCAGGTAGTTGCTGGCCTGCTCGTCGAGATTGCCGGGGCGCACCTCGGTACGGCTTTCTCCCAAAACCACCAGGTACATGGTTTCGTCGAGGTTGTAGGCCTCCAGATCGGCGTTGCTGTGCAGCGTACCGGTGGGGGCGGGCTGCCACCCGCTGGGCAGGCGCAGGCGCACCGGTTTGATGCGGCTGACCAACATATCGCCGCGAAAGGTGCGATCAACGCGCTGGTTGTCCATCGCGTCGGCATTGTCAGCATTGCTAGCCGTTGGCGACAGGCCCAGGGTGGCACACCCCGTCAACCCTAGCGCCAACAGCCCTGCCGCCAGCGCTGGCTGGCCCCGCCAGCGCTGGCTGGCCCCGGTCGTATCATCCATGTGCTGTACCCTTCAGTTTGCCTCGGTGCGGTCAGCTTCAAGGGTATAGCAACAGCTCCGCAATGGGCCCATCCTCTCCTATGCTAGATAGGTGCTGTTGCGGAGCCCCAGCGCCCTGGCCGCAGCGGTGCACGCATTTCCCGTTTACTGAGCTGAGTTATCCCATGTTACGAGCTGGCATTGTTGGGCTGCCCAACGTTGGCAAATCGACCCTGTTTAACGCCGTGGTGGCCAACGCCAAGGCCCAGGCGGCCAACTTTCCCTTTTGCACCATTGAGCCCAACGTCGGGATTGTGGCGGTACCCGATGGCCGCTTACAGGTGCTGGCGGAGCTGTCTAGCTCCGTGGAAACAGTCCCGGCTCGGGTGGAGTTTGTCGATATTGCCGGTCTGGTGCAGGGGGCCAGCCAGGGGGAGGGGTTGGGCAACCAGTTTTTGGCCAACATCCGCGAGGTCGATGCCATTGTCCACGTGGTGCGCTGCTTTGAGGATGACGACATCATTCACGTGGCGGGCTCGGTGGACCCGGTGCGCGACATGGAGGTGATCAATCTGGAGCTAGCCCTGTCGGACCTGGCCCAGCTGGAGCGCCGCATGGATCGGGTGCGCAAGCTGGCGCGGGCCGATAAAGACGCCCAGGCTGAGCTGGCCATTCTAGAAAAAATTCTGCCGGTGCTCAACGAGGGCCAAACGGCTCGCCAGGTTGAGCTTGACGCGGAGGCCGAGGCCATCATCAAGCCCCTGGGGCTGCTCACCCGCAAGCCGGTGATCTACGCCACCAACGTGTCGGAGGACGACCTGGCCAGCGGCAATGCCTGGGTAGATGAGGTGCGGGCCGTGGCGGCGGCAGAAGGGGCCCAGGTGGTGGTGATCTCTGCCCAGGTGGAGGCGGAGCTGGTGGAGCTGAGCGACGAGGAGCGCCAGGACTTTCTCGCCGCGCTGGGGGTGGAAGAGGGGGGCCTGAAGACCCTGATTCGCGCCACCTACGAGCTGCTGGGGCTGCGCACCTACTTCACCACCGGCCCGAAGGAGACCCGCGCCTGGACGATTCGCGCGGGCATGGTGGCCCCCCAGGCGGCGGGGGTGATTCACACCGACTTTGAGCGGGGCTTTATTCGCGCCGAGACCGTGGCCTACGCCGATCTGGTGGCGGCCGGGTCGATGGCCACGGCCAAGGACAAAGGCCAGGTTCGCAGTGAGGGCAAAGAGTATGTGGTGCAGGAGGGAGATGTGATGCTGTTTCGCTTCAACGTGTAGCCCGCTGGGCCCGGCAGCCGCTTTTGCCGTTAATAGTCCGCCGTCAGCGTTCTGCTAAAAACCTTTACGGCAAAAGTGGTCTACGGGAAAAAATCTATCTACAATTTGACCCATTGGGGCGCGGGTTTAGCTGGCCCCTGGTTTGCAGGTACCTAGCCGTGGCATCACCGCTTCAACCCTATCCTCAGCTTCGCTCCGCGCTGCATCGCCTGCAGGGGGTGCCCCCCTGGGCCCTGCTGTCGCTGGTGATGAATGCTCTGTTGTTTATTACGGCCATGGTGATGGTGCGGCAGCTGAGCCGGGCCGGAGACACCATGCTGCCCCAGGCCAATGCCTTTGCCTCTGATCGGCAGTCGGCGGTGGCCCCCTTTGACCCCGAGCTGGGGCCCCGCCACAGTCTGGACTACGAGCAGTGGGTGGCGCTGCTGGCCGCTGAAGCGGAGGCGATGGTGGCGATTGAGGCGCCGCGCCAAAATATTTTGCTGGGCGATTCGCTCACCCTGTGGTTTCCGGCCAACATGCTGCCCGGCCGAAAGACCTGGCTGAACCAGGCAATTTCTGGCGAGAGCTCGGGGGGGTTGCGCGATCGCACCTACCTGCTCGATGAGACCTCCCCCGAGGCGGTGTTCATTATGGTGGGCATCAATGACTTGATCTGGGGCGGTGCCGAGGCTGACCTGGTGGCCAACGTGCGCACCATGGTCAACGATCTGCGCCGGGCCCATCCCCAGGCGCGGGTGGTGGTGCAGTCGATTTTGCCCCACGGCGGCGAGGCCGCCACCTGGGAGGGGCGCGATCGCCTGATTGCCATTGCCCCCGAGCGCATTCAAGCGGTCAACGACCAGCTCAAGCAGGTAGCCGCCGAGACCGGGGCCGACTACCTGAATTTATACCCCCTGTTTGCCGATGGCGGGGGATATCTGCGCTCCGACCTCACCACCGATGGCCTCCACCTCAACCACGATGGCTATATGGTGTGGCGCACCGCCCTGGCCCTGGTCAACGATGTCGAGTAGCCCCGGCGTTTCATGGAATTTTTGGCGGGACTTTTTTGCCCGGGGCTCAGCGATCGGCCATGGGGCTCGGCGTCAGCTCCAGGCGGTAGCGGTAGAGGGCCACGGGGCGGTTTTGGGCTCTGAGAAAGTCTGGATCCTGGGGCGATAGGTACACCGCCGTCACCTGGTCGGCCACCACGTCGCTGCCCTGGCGGCGGTAGGCGGTGGTGGTTTCTACCTCATTGAAGTATGGGTTGGTGTCGCCCCGAAATACCTGCTGAAAGCGCTCTACGGTAATGAAGTGAGCCTCGTCGGGGGCTTCAATAGCGCGGGCCGTCACCGTAGACTCCAGCTGGCGGCTGCGGGTCAGCAGGGTGACCTGGCGGTTGGGGTTGCCGGGGTCCACCTTGACGGCTTTGACGGCGGCGTCGCCCAGGTAGGCGCGGGCCAGGCTGAGGCCGTTGAAGGCCCGATCGGCCACGGTTTGGGGGGGAGGTGCGATCGCAGGCATCAACCGCCGCGACAGCCCCAAAAGACCAGAGTCAGTCAGCCGCCGGGCCGCCACAAACCGCACCGGACAGGTTACCGGTAAATCAACCTGGGCTTGGTTACCCTCAAACCCAGGGGTAACGATGGCCGGTGCCAGGGGAGCCGCCAAATCTACCAGGGTACTGGTGAGCTGCCAATCGCCCTGCAGCCAGTCGGGGTAGGCCAAATCCCCCTCAGCCGCCGGCAAGCTAAGCTTGCCATCCCAGTGGGGAAAGCTATCTAGCCGGTCAGCCAGAGGCCCTGCCAGGGCCTGACCACTACACAACAGCCACACGGTCAGCAGCAGAGTCAGCCAAAACAGGCGACGACGCAGCAGAGTGATCAGCGCTCGGGGCATAGCCAAAAAATGGATAACGACAGAGTCTGGCCGGTAAAATTCAGCTCCAGAAACACACCGCCTGGAGCAGCCAAACTCAATTTTCTCTCAAAAATCAGCAATTGACGGCCTCTGATATCATGCTTACGATAGCGCCGCCGCCCCGCCCCAGACCACGATGACTCCAGAGACGGCCTCAGAGACCGCCCCTACGGCTAAGCCATTCGGCTTGACAACTCTAGTCAGAAGGCGCGAGCTCAGATAGGCTTAAACCGAAGTAGCTGACGGCCAGCCTGCAGCCTTGAGGACGAACTCAGCCCGACACAGATTGCGATTTGTTGCTCTGACCAGAAAAAATTCCCTCGAACCGAGCCAGACGTTTACCGACGGTGGGCTTCTGGTTATCCTAAAGCAGCCCCC
Organism: Nodosilinea sp.; assembly: GCA_035466075.1. Classification (GTDB taxonomy): domain Bacteria; phylum Cyanobacteriota; class Cyanobacteriia; order Phormidesmidales; family Phormidesmidaceae; genus Nodosilinea. Next base: position 4,883 of record DATIVG010000062.1, read on the forward strand.
GCAGTTCTGCCCCAGGCCGCACCCCCATCGCTCTCGCCAACGGCGATTGTCCTCTTCCATTCTCCTGAGTTCACCATCGTCCCTGTTGAGGCCTGTCTTTGGAAACCCCCCCTTTTAGTTCTCAACCCCCAGATGCGCCAGTAGAAATCACCGTTACGGGCCTGCTAGAGCGATACGCCGCCGGAGAGCGAGATTTTCGCGGCATTCAATTAATTGGAGCCGACCTCAGCCACCAGGACTTCAGCGGCGCTAACTTTCGCCAGGCCAACCTACAAAACACCAACTTCTCCGGGGCAGCCCTGGTGGGGGTCAACTTCCGCGAAGCCAAGCTCGCCAGCGTCAACTTTGAGCGCGCCACCCTGATCTTGGCCAATTTGATCGGCGCCGATCTGGCCGATGCCCGCCTGGCGGGTGCCGATCTGAGCGAAGCGGGCATGCGCAGCGCCAATCTGGTACGCGCTGATCTCACCGCCGCCATCCTGCGAGAGGTCAACCTCAACGAAGCCGTCCTCGATCACGCCACCCTCAAACAGGCCAACCTCAGCGAAGCCAGCCTGGGCCGAGCCAGAATGCTAGCGACCGATCTCAACCAGGCCAACCTGGAGCATGCCAACATGACCAGCGCCCTGATGAACCGAGCGGTCCTGCGGGGCGCTACCCTGGTGGGCGCTCTGCTCACCGGAGCCACCCTGGAGGGCGCCGATCTACAGGAAGCAGATCTGAGCCGGGCCAAGGTGTCTAGCACTAACCTGGTCAACGTCAACCTGTCCCAGGCAAATCTGCGGGGGGCCAACCTCAGCTGGAGCTCCCTGCGCGGGGCAAACCTGCGCGGGGCTACCCTCTACCGCACGCGACTCAGCTGGTCCAACCTCAGCGGGGCCGACCTCACCGACGCGGTGATGATCAACGCCAAGCTCGACTACACCAACCTGCGCCGTACCGATGTACACGGCACCATCATGCCCGATGGCTACACCATGAGCTCCTAGGGATTGTCCAGGGGCTGCCCAGAAATTGACAAAAGCATGCCCCAGGGTGGCTTGAAAGCAGAACCACCGACTACTGCGGGGTAGGGCGCTGGCTACCGGGACGGTTGGCCTGCATCGGTACCCGCAGACCTACCGCTGGCCAGTACACCGCCGTTAGGGCCGGGGGCGTACTGCGCAGGTAGGTAGTCATGTGCCGCCCCAGGATGTGCAGCTGATCTTGAATGGCCAGGGCCTCCAGGTGTAGCAGCGAGGGGAGATAGGTCAGCAGGCCATCCTGGCGGTATAGGGTATTGGCCCTGAGGCGAGGCCAGGCCGCTAGCCCTTCGGGAACGGTCTGGCTGAGCCGCAGGGGTACCTCGGCGGTAGAAAACGTATGGGCAACAGCGGGGTCAAAGACAGGGGCATAGGCCTCTGCCTCAGCCGTTTGCTGCATGATAAAGCTCAGGCTTACCCCCTGCAAAAAGATGCGCAGCGGTGCCGTGGTGGCATTGGGCAACTCCGACATGAAGGGAATGCGGCCCAGGTCGGCGTTGAGGTTGTTGGGGTCGCCCACACTCAGGTGGGATCCCCCCACCACCGTAACCAGATATTTGATTCCCGGCAGCTGCATAAAGGGCCGCAACTGCTGCTTAGCCATCGGGGTAACGGTGTCATGGGTACCGGCCAGCACCATTGTGGGCACGCGCACGCGGCTCAGCCCGGCTTCGCCAAACAGCAGGCCGGTCAGGGGGTTAGCCACAATGAGCTGGGTGATGCGGTCGTCGCGCAGATTGGCGTATTTGACCGGCAGGTCTAGCGCCGCACACTGTAGCCAGTCAGCCGGAGAGACATTCACCGGGCTCAGGGTCTGGCAGAAAGACTCTAGCGATCGCAGATCAAGGGCAGCTCCCGCCAGGGCCAGGCCCGTATAGCCCCCCAGGGAGTGACCAATTAACGTGACCTGCTCAGTATTTAAGCGATCCCTCAACCCATAGGAGTACAGGTTGAGGCGCTCCATGCGATCGAGCACATAGCTGATATCACGGGGCCGGTCTAAAAACTCAGTGGCCGGCAAAATTCGGCTCTGGGAAGCGGTTTCAGACAGATCCTCAGCGGGCAGCGACAGCAGCGCCGCCACGTTGCTGCCCGGGTGCTCCACGGCAACCACCGTCAGCCCGTGGGAGGCCAAATGTTCGGCCAGGTAGGCAAAGAATCGGCGGTCGGCCCCAAACCCGTGGGAGAGCACCACCAGGGGGCCGTGGGTGTCCTCACTCCAGTAAATATCGACGGGAATGCGGCGATCGCGGCTGCGGTCAACCAGCACTAGCTCCCACCGCTCCACCTGCGAAGAACCCGTCGAAAATGGATCTGTCCCCAGGAGTGGCAGAGCCTCGGTGGTCTCCGGTGGCGGCGTCTGGCGCAGCACCCGGCTGAGGGCTCTGCTCTCCATCTGGGCCAGACCAAACTGGGAGGTCAAGGCGATCAGGGTGCCGACATTGATTTCCAGAGTGTCCTGGGGCATGGTCTTGAGAATGCCCAGCAGCGTCAACCCGCTCTCTGACTGAGAGGCCTGCTCCAGGGTAATGCGCAGGTCGCTGGCCGACACGTTAGGCGCAATGGCCCGCAGGGTCTCCAGCAGCTGAGCGCCGCTGGGGGTGTGCAAAATTTCATCTAAAATTACCTGACCCACCTCCGGATCCAGGGTGATCTCACTGCGCAGGGCTTCGTGCAGCGCCGGAGTCAGCAGCGGCCGGTAGAGCCGCAGCGAGCCGGGTACCTCCCCCGTGGCGGCAAACTCCTGTAGAGCCTCTAGACTGACGGTTTGTGAGAGTTTCCCCAGGCGCACCGTAATCGACTCAGCCGCCAGGGCCGAGCCCGCCCCCAGCTGGCCCATCGCCAGCCCCCCCATCACCATGGCCCAGCTGGCCCACCGCCGGGAACCCATAGAGGAAACTAGACTACTGAGACGAAATACAGTTGAGCGCACGGCAGCAAGCAACAGGGGCAAAACCCGAAACCCAGGTCAGGAGAGCGGCAACGGAAGATTCAGGAGAGAGCCAAGCAGAGTCAATGGCGGGTTTACTGCACCCAAATTTTCTCCGCAGGTTAACTTAATCTAAACGACAGCACCCGTGACTGGTGGGGTGAAACCGTCAAGTTTTTTAACGACTCTATCAACATCACTAATCCAGGGCCTGTAGGGGAGACGGCGGGGGTGGAGCGAGAGTAATAGCTGTTGCTGCGCGGCTTGCTACAGCCTGGGCCGGGCGGTAGCCTCTGCCAAAGGGGGGGAGGAGCAGCCATCGAGGAGCAGCGAGCATTGCTTCCCTCCAAAGCCTGCGACTAGGCGTCAGTAAAGGGGCGCTATGTCACTATCTGTGGATATTCCCCCGCTGACATCTCTGGCTCTGGCGGGGGTATGGCAGGCTACATTGGCCTTCCAGGCCTCGTCAACCGCTAAAAACTTATCTACGGTATGGTTAGTACGACGCTTCCTCCCGCTGGTGCCATGACCGACAACCCACCCTCTCCGAAAGACAATTTCCTCTTCCCCCGCAGCAAATACTGGGGTGAATTTACCCCCCAGCAGCTCGCCTTCAACGCCAATCTACAAGAATTTGCCCAGCGTGTTTCCTTTGTCTGCAATTTGGAAACCGGCGGCAAAATGTCCGCCAACGATGCCTACGACGAAATCAAGCGCCTGTGGAAAGATCTGAAACGCTCTAAGGCCAGCTTGATTGACGCCGAAGCTGCCCCACCGCCGGAGCTCCCCCCGGAGTAGCCCGATCGTTGGTATAAATCGTCCTCTGCCAAATTGGACCTATGCCCTGGCAGAGCAGCATTAGCATTTCCAGCTTTTCAGATCTGATATTCAAGTCCTGTTAAACGTTCAAACCCCGGGCGCGACTATTAAAAGGCTGACGAAGCCAGCCAAAAACTGACTAAAAACCCAGCAATAGTCGAAAACGTCACCGACCCACCCCCCATTTCGTAGGCCTCCGGCATCATGGTGCTGGCAATCATCGCTAAGATAGCTCCGCCAGCGGTAGCCTGGGCAGTTGCCAACACCCACTCGGAGGCAATGCTTACCAGCTGGCTTCCCACCATGGCCGTGAGCCCGCTAAGCAGGACCGCGCCGCCCCACAGTGCCAAAATACGCTGCGACGAGGTGCCCGCCCGGCGCATGCCAATGGAGCTGGACATCGCCTCAGGAATGTTGGAAATGAACACCGCCATCAAAAAAGACGCCCCGATCTGATCGACCCCGGCGTTAAAGCCAATCACTAGCGCCTCAGGAATATTGTCGATTAAGGTGCCCACCAGGATGGCCAGGGGAGCCGAACTCTGGGCCAGCTCTTTAAACTGCTGCTCGGAGATAGGAATATCTACTTCCACGCTGTCGAGGACCTGCCGCCGCCAGTGATCGTCATCTACCAGGGCTGGCTTGGCGGTAGATTGGGTGGTTTCGCGCAGCCGCCGGGCCAAGATACGACTGAGCCCGCTGGAGAGCTGGGGAGCGTAGGTGAGCATAGCGTCGAAATCGACTTTATCAAGCTCGTAGAGATCCATCAGGGTTTTGGCGCGCACCGTGGCCGAGCGATCTTCCCCGGTGAGCAGCGCCATCTCGCCAAAAATATCCCCGGCCCCCACCGCTGCTAGCCGCTGGGCACCTTTGAAGATCTCAGCATCGCCATCGACAATCAAAAACATGGAGTCACCTGGGGCCCCCTCCTGGCACAGAACCGTGCCAGGCTCCACCTGGAGGGGCTTGAGCAGCGGAATAATGGCCTGCATTTCCGCTGGGGAAAGACTGTGCAAAACCTCGATATGGCCAATGCGGTCTAGCACCTCCGAGGCTTCATCCTGGCGGTGGTGGTAGAGAAATCGCCGCGAAGAGGAGGCGTGACGAATGAAGCCGCCCTGGTTATCGATGTAGTTGACAATGACGGTAAAGAGCGTGCCCCCGAGGGTAAAGCCCACCACCAGAGGCCAAAAGCCGCTGCGGTTGTAGGCGGGCAGCGTAATGTCGAAGGCGATGGCCGAGAGTAGGGTGCCGCTGCCAAAGGCCATAATGGCCGCCGTCACCGACCGAGTTGGCTGCCAGGCAATGCCCAGAAGTGCTCCTACCAGCAAACTGGACGCCCCTAATAACCCTTGAATTAGCGCCGCGAATGAAACACTCATTAATGAAATAACAGGGCATCATGATTAGGGTACTCCACAATGCTCCGCTTCCTGGCAAACTAGAGCCTAGGATTTGCCTGTCGATGCACTGTTTGCTATGCCCTCACCGACCCAGCGCCGCCGTCGCCCCGATTCAGCTGGCCAGCGCCGCCAGCGCTCGTTTAACCGCCCCGTTGGGCGTCGTCCGCTCACAGGCCTATGGTTGCTCTGTGGGCTGTTCTACGCTGCGGCTGGGACGATCTTAACTGCTTTGCCCACGGCCCCCTGGGTCTGGGCGATGGCGGCGGCGGGGGTGGTGTTGCAGGGGGTGGCGATGGCTGGGCCCCAGGCTTTGCAGCGATTTCGCTGGTTTTCTGCCAATCTGCTGGTGCTGGGCGGCATCTTGGGGGGTACGGCCCTGGCGATGGCGCTCTCCATTGCCCTCAACCACCTGGGTACTGACAATCTTGATGAGCTGACCTTCGCTAAAGCGTTTATCGAGGTGGTGGTCTACAGCCTATTGGCAGTGGCCCTGGCGGTGCTGTGTAGTTTGACTACGGCAGCCCTGGGCGATCGCCTGTTGCGACGCCATCCAGGCCGTAAGGCCAGCGCTCTTTTGGTGGTAACCAGCCTGCTGGGGCTGGTGGCAGGGGGGGGAATTGGGCTGCTTATTTAGGGGTTTAGGAAATCTACGGTTGCCAGCGGTGACGCGCTTCTAAATTTTCCCGTCAGAGGAGCGAGACTGGTGCACGTTTAGACTCCACTCATTATCTAGACCCGGTTGTCTAGACAATGCTGTAGCGAAAGCTCAGGGTCGCCCAACGATCGTGGTGCAGGGCGTAGGCATCGGCGGTGGGCTTGCCATCGGTAGCCGGGGGTGTACCCAGGTCTTGCAGCAGCGCCTGGGCTAGCTTCAGCGGCTGGGGTACTGGGCGAAAGCCCGTAGCCAGTGAGGGCGGATCGTTGCCCAACACCGTTAGACAGTGATCTAGGGGCTGGGTGCTGAGCACCATGTGAGCCTCTACCCAGGTGGCGGCACCGGGCATGGCCCAGCCAGCTCCGTCAATGGGCAGGGCGAGGGTCTGCCCCGGTGCCAGCGGGGCGGCACCGGAGAGCAGCACTTCGTCCTGGGCTGTGGTGGGCTCTGCCAGGGTCATTAGCGCTGTGCATTCGCCACGGCTGTCGAAGCTCATCCACAGCAGGTGCAGCGGCTGGGCTGAGGCGTTGACCAGACGATAGCCGATGCGGCTGTCGCGGGCTAGCATCACCGAGGCTGGGGTGGTCAGGGCTTTTTGGGCCTGGCGAATGGCCAGGGGCCAGGTGATGGCTCGCTGCCGCTCCGTAGTCTGCACCAGCAGGGGCTGGGGCCTGGGCTGCACCGCCTCCAGCAGAGCGGCCACCGCCAGCTGTGAGGTGGTGTGGTTTTCGGTGAGGCGAACTAGCTTTTGGGCCAGCAGGGTTTGCAGGTAGGGGGCAAGGCGATTGACGGCGGTTTTGACGGCTTCTTCTTTGGCCAGCATGGTGCCGGGCAGCAGGGTGCGGTTGGGGGCAAACAGACCGTAGCTGCTTTCGGAGGTGCGTTCTCCCCCCTGGGAGGCTCCCCGAGCATCGCTACTTCCCTTCGACAGGTTTTCGGTGGCTCCGGGCAGGGCCGCCGTGAGGGTGGGGGCCGGGCCGGTGGGCAGCCGCCCAAAGAGACAGTCGGCGGTTTTCTCCCCGGCGGCTACGGAGCTGACCAGGGGAATGCCCGCCAGGGCGCTGGTGGCATCAACCCGCTCGACCCGCTTGAGCTGGCTGTCGAGGGCGACCACCAGGTCGATGGTTTGGGGCAGCCACCGCACCTGCTCATAGACGGGCCACCGCGCCAGGATCGAGGGGGCTGGCGCGGTGGCGGTCAGTTTGACGGCGGCTTTGAGGCCGGTGCGCGACTCTAGGCGCAGGGGCACCGCCGGGCTGTAGTCAGAGTCTGTCACCAGCAGTGTGCCGGGCTGTAGGTACCGCAGCACCAGGGGCGGCACTCCCCCCAGCCAGACCGCCAGCGGTCGGTCTGGGCCGCTGGGCAGCACCACCCCCGAGGCCGACGGCGTGGGCGTGGGCAGGGCGTAGGCTCCAGGGCCCTGGCGGGGCAACCGGCGATCGCCGATTGTCGGCTGCTGGTCGGCCCCCACCCAGCGCTGGATGCGCTGCCCTGTCTGCTGAATCAAGCTCTCCGGAGCTAAATTGGGCATGATTTCCCAGAGGCTCTGGGTGAGGGCGTAGGTAAATACCCCGGCGCTAAATCCCTCCCAGGGGCTCTCTAGCACCAGGTGGCCGGGGGCCGCTGCTCGCAACAGGAGTCCTGGCCAGGGCGCATCTAGCGACAGCGCGGTCTCAGCCGAACGGGTGCCGGTGGGCACGGTGGGGCGCGATCGCACCCTAGAGTTTCCCCAGCGCAGATAGCCCGCATCCTGGCTGCCCGCATCGATCACCGTGGTGAGGTTAGCCGTCGCCAGAGGGCCAAGTCGCGCCACCACCTCAGCTTCCAGCAGATCGCCCAGGGCCGGGTTCTCCTCGCTGGGCAGGCGGCTGTCCACCGTCACCCAGGCTGGCTGCAACTGCGCCGGGCCGCCATCGCTCACCACCCGCACCTGACTGCCGTAGCCGCTAAAGTGCAACACCACCACATCGTCGCCCTCGGCCTGCTGCACCAGGTGCTGATCGATAGCCGCTAAAATGCCTGCGGCTGTGGCCTCCTGATTGGTCAGGGTGAGCACATCCGCAGGCTCAAAGCCAAACCGATGGATGAGCAGCTGCCGCTGCATCTCCACATCGGTGAGGCAGCCCTTGAGGGCAATATCCTGGGCCACCCCAGGATCGAGGGCGCGATCGGGGTAGGCATTGATGCCAATCAGGAGAGCCAGCTTACGACGGGCGGGCTTAGCCAGGGCCTGTTGATACTGGTCAACGCCGGTCAGTAGGGTTGTTGCCCCCACCCCCAGCGCCCCCAGGGCCAGGCTTGCCTGCTGAAGAAACGCCCGTCGATTAAGTCTCACCGAGTTACTTACATCCTGATTAGCTGACGGCTTCGGGAACCCGCATCGCTTTGGCCAGTTCAGCAGCTACCTCAGGCCGAGAAAACTCCGGCGGGGGCAGCTCGCCCCGGCGCAGCATCTCTCGCACCTTGGTGCCCGACAGGTGGATCCGCTCCTCCTTGGTGCTGGGGCTCGTCTTCGAGGTGGCCATGCCGCCGGTGCGGGTGCAGTAGAAGGCGTGCTCAAACTTCATGGGCACAATGCCTAGCTCGGCGGGCTCAAACTCATCGAAGATGTACTGAGCATCGTAGGTACCGTAGTAGTCGCCTACCCCAGCGTGGTCACGACCCACAATAAAGTGGGTGCAGCCATAGTTCTTGCGGATTAGCGCATGGAAAATCGCTTCCCTAGGCCCAGCGTAGCGCATTGCGGAGGGATTAATAGCAAGAATCACCCGATCCTGAGGGAAGTAGTGTTCCATCATGATCTCGTAGCAGCGCATGCGCACATCGGCGGAAATATCGTCGGACTTGGTGGCCCCCACCAGCGGGTGCAGAAACAGGCCGTCTACGGTCTCAAGGGCACATTTTTGAATGTACTCGTGGGCCCGGTGGATGGGGTTGCGGGTTTGGAAGCCCACCACGGTTTTCCAGCCGCGCTCCTGGAACTGGGCGCGGGACACCGCCGGGTCGATCTGGTAGGTGGGGAACTGGGGGTGGGGATCGCGCTGCATCAGCCACACCGGGCCAGCCAGGTTGACGGCACCCTGGTCGTAGACCACCTTGACGCCGGGGTGCTTCTCCTCGTCGGTGCGGTAAACGTTGATGGCCTCATGGGCCTTGTCGTAGGTGTATTTTTCTTCCAGCTCAAGCACGCCGACAAAGCGCCCGCTGGGGTCGTCGAGGCGCACCAGGCTGCCTTCCTGGAGGGGCGCTGCGGTGGCTTCATCGACCGATAGGGTGACGGGAATCGCCCAGGGCAGCCCGTTGGCCAGGCGCATGTCGGTAACGACGGTGTCGTAGTCAGCTTTTTTCATAAAGCCGTTGAGCGGGCTGAAACCGCCGATGGCAATCATTACCAGGTCAGAAAAGGCCCGTTCGTCGAGGGTGACGCGGGGCAGCGTTTCGGCCTTATCTAAAAATAGGGTTTTCTTTTCGGGGGTGACCAGGCGATCGATGAGGGTACCGCCGTGGGGCGCAATGCCGGCTGCATGCATAGTCATTTAGATACCGTTGCCTTACTTATTTGCCATGGGACAGGAGGGGAACAGTTCAGGGAGGTCCGCGGTGGACATCGCCTGGCGGTGATGCTGACCCAGCTTGAGAAAACTGCGGGAAAGGTTACTGCTCTTCATCTATAAAATTACATATTGGCCCCAATGTCACCACAATTGGCGTGAACTTCAAGTGGGCTTCAAACTCAATCAGATTTGAAATTAATCTCACTGTAGGTCGCGGTGCGGGTGACTGAGCTAGGAACTGAGCCATAGACGACAGCCGCCGGGCCCGTGAGCCAGGCTGGGGAAATTACTCTGGGGACGGCTAGGGCCCGGTCAGGCGGTTGAGGTATCGCTCAATCAGCAAAATAGCCACAATGTCGTCGATCGGGCGGGGAATGGTGCGCAGGGCCTGGGGTACCATGCCGGCCAGCCCCGCCGGGGGATACATTTGCCAGTAGCGATCGCGGGCCTCCAGCGTGGTGTAGCGTTCATCGACCAGCATGATCCGCGGTGGGTCAGGCAGCTGGCTGAGGGCGTCTTTCCAGCCCTGGGAGGCGGTTTGGTCACCCAGCACAATGGTCGAAATCGGGAACTGCTGGCGGAGTACCGCAATTTCGGCGAGTACCGCGTCAGCGGCCACCACCTGCTGGTAGTACAGCCCCCGGTCTAGGCCCATGATGGCGAGGCCACACTTTTGTCGGCCAGGGTCAAATCCCAAAATGACCGGCTGAGACAGGGGGGGAAAGGTAGGCTGGCTCACGGCGGCGGGGAGTTGAGGTCTCCTCCATTGTGCCACTCCGGCCTGAATTGCTTGGCCGGTGACAGGCTATCGACGGCTGAGGCCAGGGCATGGGCATGGAGCCCGTAGCCCGGGGCGATTGCCGAGCTATCTAGCGTACAAAGGAAAGGTTTTGCACTAAACTTAGGCGTCAGCAGAGCACCAACATTGTGGATCCAAACAACGCTTGGGGCTTTTGCCCGCAATTTTGAGGTTTTGGTTAACCTGTCTGAATAATTCCTGAATGATTTTTGGACTCGCTATGGTTTGGCTTTGCCGGAGATGGGTCCAGAAAGCTGGAGTAGAGATGGTCAAACCGGTAGCTCTATAGTACACTTGTTTCAAGCCCGAGGCATCGCTGCCAGTGCACATTAAGCGCGTTGAGTTATCCCACTTTAAATCGTTTGGAGGTACGACCCAGGTTCCGTTGCTGCCTGGGTTTACGGTGATTTCTGGGCCCAACGGCTCGGGGAAGTCAAACATTCTCGATGCGCTGCTGTTTGGCCTGGGGCTGGCCAGCTCCAAAGGCATGCGGGCCGACCGACTGCCCGACTTGGTCAATCAAAATCAGATGAGTCGGCGGGCGACCTCTGAGGCCAGCGTTACGGTGACCTTTGACCTCAGCGACGTAGCCGCGGAGCTGATGATAGACGGTGCTGGCGAGGCGGCCCCCGCGGGCAATGGACAGGGAGGAGCGGCGGCTAACGGCCATAACGGTCACAGCGCCAATGGCCACAATGGCCAAGCCCCTACCCTTGAGATTGCTGAGGCTGAGGATTTGGCGGCAGCCCAAGAGATGCTGCCGGTGGGGCGCGAGTGGAGCGTGACGCGGCGGCTGCGGGTGACGAGCCAGGGCACGTACACCTCTAATTACTACATCAACGGTGAACCCTGTACCCTCAACCAGCTCCACGAGCAGCTCCAGCGGTTCCACGTTTACCCCGAGGGCTATAACGTCGTGCTCCAGGGGGATGTGACCAGCATTATTTCGATGAACTCCCGAGAGCGGCGCGAGATTATCGATGAGCTGGCGGGGGTAGCGGCGTTTGACCGCAAGATTGACCAAGCCCGGGGCAAGCTGGAGGCGGTGCGCGACCACGAAGAGCGGTTTCGCATTGTGGAGCGGGAGCTGCAAGCCCAGCTGGAGCGGCTGGCCCAGGATCGCCAAAAGGCGGAGAAGTATCAGCGGTTAAAGGAAACCTTTCAGGCGAAGAGCCAGTGGGAGGCGGTGCTGTTGTGGCAGAGCCAGCAGCGGGCGATCGCAGCTTTACATCACACCCTGGAGCAGGGGGAGGCCAAGGCGGCTGAGCTGGCGGCGACCATTGCCCAGGGGCAGGGTGCGATCGCAGCTCTCGACGCCGAGCTGGCCACCCTCAATGCCCGCATTCGAGCCATGGGCGAAGATGAGCATCTGGCCCTGCAAGCCCAGGTCGCCACCCACGAGGCCGAGCTGCGCCAGCTCCAGCGCCAGGTGCAGGATAACCAGGCCGCCGCCAACCAGGCCGCCGCCCAGCGCCGCGACACCGAGATCGCCCGCCAGGCGCAGCAGCGGCAGCTGGAGCAGGTGGCCCAGACCACGGCCGCCCTCACCGCTGGCGACCTGGTGGAGCTGGCCGCCGCCCAAGACCAGGTGCAGCAGGCCCTAGAAGAGCGGCGCCAGGCCACGCTGGCGATTGCCTCCGCCTCCCAAACCAGCATTCAGCAGCAGAGCCAGCTGCGCCAGGCGATCGAAACCCTGCGCCAAGACGTCGAGCCCCAGCGGGCCGAGCAGATTCGCCTGCAAGAGCGCCAGCGCCAGCTAACCCAGCAGATTGCCGCTCTCAGCGAGCAGCGCAGCGGGCTGGCCGCCGCCCCCACCGCCGCAGACGATGGGGAGCTGCCCCAGCAGCTGGCCGCAGCGGAGCAAGCCATTCAAACCACAGCGGCCAAGATCGCCGCCGCCGAGGCCGAGCTTTCTGTCCAGCGCGACACCCAAACCCGGCTGTTAAAGGAGCAGCGCGACAAGCAGCGCGAGCTCGACAAGCTCGAAGCCCAAACCCAGGCTCTCCAGGAAAGCCAGGGCACCCACGCCACCAAGCTGCTGCTCGACAGCGGCATTGCGGGCATCAGCGGGCTGGTGGCCCAGCTGGGCCGGGTTGACCCCAAATACCAGCTCGCCCTGGAGATTGCTGCCGGGGCCCGCCTGGGCTACCTGGTGGTCGAGACCGACCGGGTAGCGGCCCAGGGCATTGAGTTTTTGAAGCAGCGGCGGGCCGGGCGGGCCACCTTTTTGCCCCTCAACAAAATTCGCTCCCCCCGGTTTACCCCGGTACCCGACTGGAAGCGCCCCGACGGCTTTTTAGACTACGCCGTCAACCTGATCGACTGCGACGACCGCTACCGGGATATTTTTGGCTACACCTTTGGCAGCACCGTGGTGTTTGACCGGCTGGAGTCGGCCCGGCAGTACCTGGGCGACTACCGAATTGTCACCCTGGAGGGGGAAATTCTTGAAACCAGCGGCGCTATGACCGGCGGCAATGTGTCGTCGCGCTCGGGCAGCCTGCACTTTGGCACCGTAGAACCCGCCGAGTCGACCGAGGCCCAGACCCTGCGCCAGCGGCTCGACGATATTGAGGGGATGCTGGAAAGGTGCGATCGCGACCTCAGAACCACCGCCGCCACCGTCCAAACCCTCACCCAGACCCTGGCCGCCCAGCGCCAGCAGTACCGCGAACTCCAGCTGGCCGGTGAACAGCAGCAAAGCCAGCAGCAGCAGGCCGCCCAGCAGCGCGCCCAGCTCGAAGCTCAGCTCACCCAGCACCAGCAAGAGCTGGCCAGCACAACCACTCGTCTGCAAGAACTCGCCGCCGCCCTGCCGGTTCAAGACGCCGAAATCGCCCAGCTCCAGCAAGCCCTCAGCGAGCTAGAGCAGTCCCAGGCCCACAGCGAGTGGCAGGCCGCCCAGGCCGCCGTCGGACAGCTCGAAGCCCAGCTCAGCGAGCGGCAGCAGGCGCTCCAAGCCGCCGAGCGCCGCCTGCAAGAGCTGCACAACCAGCACCAGCAGCTCGAGCTGGCCCTCAGCCAAGCCCAGCAAACCCTTACCACCCTGGCCCAGCAGCAAACCGAGCGCGACCAGCAGCTCACCCAGCTCACCCAGCAGCAGGCCACCCTCAACCAAGACATTGCCCAGCTGCGCCAGTCCATGGCCGCCCTCGATCACACCCTCGCCGCCGAAAAAGCCGCCCGCGACGAGCTAGAGCAGCGTTTGCGGGCCCAGCGCACCCAGACCCAGCAGCAGGAATGGGAACGCCAAAAACTGATTGAAACCCAGCAGGAACGCCGCCAGCAGCTGGCCGAAGCCCAGCTGCAGCTAGAAGCCCAGGCCGCCGAGCTGCCCACCCCCCTGCCCGAGATCCCGCCCGAAACCGACCTGGAAGAGCTGCGTAAAGAGCTGCGATCGCTCCAGCGCCGCATGGAGGCCATGGAGCCCGTCAACATGCTGGCCCTGGAAGAATACAACCGCACCGAAGAGCGCCTCGGCGAACTCACCCACAAGCTCACCACCCTCGAAGAAGAGCGCACCGAGCTGCTGCTGCGCATCGAGACCTTCACCACTCTGCGTCGCCAGGCCTTTGCCGAAGCCTACGATGCCGTCAACGAAAACTTTCAGACCATCTTTGCCGAACTCTCCGACGGCGACGGCCACCTCCAGCTCGAAGATGCCGAGGACCCCTTCAACGGTGGCCTCAACCTGGTGGCTCACCCCAAGGGCAAACCTGTCCGCCGACTGGCCTCCATGTCCGGGGGCGAAAAATCCCTCACCGCCCTGAGCTTTATCTTTGCCCTCCAGCGCTATCGGCCCTCCCCCTTCTACGCCTTTGACGAGGTCGACATGTTCCTCGACGGGGCCAACGTCGAGCGCCTCTCCCGCATGATCAAGCGCCAGGCCGAATCAGCCCAGTTCATTGTCGTCAGCCTGCGTCGCCCCATGATCGAGTCGGCCCAGCGCACCATTGGCGTCACCCAGGCGCGGGGCGCCTACACCCAGGTGCTCGGCATCGACCTCGAGACCCAAAGCGCCACCCTGTAGGCTCCCCTGGGCCAGCCCAGGGGCCAGCGGCGGCGCGCCCCAGAGTCCGCCCCAAACCCGGCTCCGGCAACGGGCTCAACCCCTACCCCAGCGGGCCGACACCAGCGCCAGGCCCAGCGCGATTCTGTCTGGTAGTTCGGTCTTCCCTCCTGTAGAATTAGACGATTCTGGTTAAGATAGCTATTCAGGTTCAGAGAGCCGTTTTACCTTGGGTAGTGCGGTGTTTCCAAAGCCTGGCCCTTAACCTTGCGACCTGTTGTCTCGGTCCCCGAGATGGATTAAACATGACCTTAGACAAATATCGTCTCCGCTCCGACTTCTTGGGTACCCAGGTAATCACGCGCAACTCCGGCCAGCGGTTGGGCATCGTGAGCCAGGTATGGGTCGATGTCGACCAGCGAGAAGTCGTCGCCATTGGCCTGCGGGAAAATATTATGTCTGGGCTGGTGTCGAGCACCCAGCAGGTGATGGCCTTGACCAATATTCGTCAGATTGGCGACGTCATTTTGGTGGATGACGAAGCCGCCATGGACGATGAGATCAGCGTCTCGCCCTACAGCACCCTGGTCAACTGTGAAGTGATCACCGAAACCGGAGAGCCCCTGGGGCGGGTGCGCGGGTTCAAATTTGATGTCACCAACGGCCGTATCGAAACCATTGTCATTGCCTCCTTTGGCCTACCCCAAATTCCCGACCAGGTGATCAGCACCTACGAACTTTCCATCGATGAGGTCGTCAGCAGCGGCCCCGATCGCCTGATCGTCTTTGAAGGGGCTGAGGAGAAAATGGTGCAGCTCAGCGTCGGACTCCTGGAACGGCTGGGCATTGGCAGCGCCCCCTGGGATCGCAACGACGACAGCGAATACATCATGCCGGTATCGACGGCAAACCAGCTGCCCTCGGGCGTGCAGGTGCCCGCCGAATTTGCCAAGGCCCGCCCCGCCACCGCTGAAGAGCGCTGGAGCGACGACGACTGGGGCGAACCCGAGCGCATTGAAGAGCCCCTGCGGGCCCAGCAGCCCGAGGAGCGCTACCAGGCCGCCACCCTTGATGACCAGGGCAGCTACAAGGCCTACGATGCCGACTTCCAGGATGTGACCGAAGACGTCTGGAGTGAAGAGGACGAGGGCGAACCCTACCAGGCCCAGCCCCTCAATATTCCCCAAAAGAAAAAGGTCACGGAGTACGAAGAAGAGCTGGACTACTAATCACGGTGGTTAGCACTATGCTTCCAGCACTGTATTTCTAGCGCTACATCCCTAGCGCTACATCTACGGTACTTCAGCATCTTCAGAGGGCGGGTCGCTGGTGATTTCATCGACCTGGCCGACCAGAAACGTGAGCCGGTAGGGGCGGCCCAGTTCGGCGGCGACAAACTGCTCCAGCAGCTGCACCTGCTTTTGGGTAATCGGCTCTGAGGCCCGCACCGTGAGGGTGATTTCGGGGGGAGTGGTCACCCAGTTGGTGCTCATATCGACCAGCCCAACGCGCTGAAAGGTGAGGGTGCGATCGAGCAGGGCATTTTTGACGCTGACTTCGAGCTGATTTTGCTGAAGCAGCCGCAGGGTGCCTGCCCCCAACGGAATAATCAGCAGTGCTGTAAACAGAAGGGTAATGCCCAGGGGGCGATGGGCCCGGCGCGCCCTGGCATAGCCAAACAGCACAAAGGCCACCATGCAGGCCAGGGTAATACCAAACAGGTTGGTCATGTAGAGCAGGAGGGCACCGAGGCTAAACGCCAGATTGCCCTGGCCTAGCCACAGCCCCACAACGCAAATGGGAGGCATCAGGGCCACTGCGATCGCAGTTCCTGCCACCGTCCCCGCCACCTTGGTTTCAATCTTAGCCACCCCCGCCAGGGCCCCCGCAGTCACCGCAATGCCCAAGTCCAGCAGCGTGGGCTGGGTGCGGGCCATCACCTCGCTGCCAAACTGGGCCAGTCCAGTCAGAGCGCCAATCAGCGTCGATATGGCAATTGCCAAAGACGATCCCACCGCCAGGGAAAGTATGCTGGCGCGAATGAGTACCCGGTCGGCCTCCAAAATGCCAAACGCCGCCCCCCGAATCGGCAGCATCAGCGGCGCAATCAGCATCGCCCCAATGATTACTGCGGCGCTGTTGGAGAGCAGCCCCAGGGTGGCAATGATACAAGACCCCACCACCAACGTCAGGTAGTGCCAACTGAGCTGAGATTCCTCCAGCAGGTCCTGGCGGAGGCGAGTCAGATCGTCGGCGGCCACCGACCGTTGCAGGGGCGCCAGGGCCGACTCCAGCCAGGCCGCTGCGTCCAGCATGGCATCCCACACCCAGACCTGTATCCGCGACCACCCCCGGTAGCCCAGCTGCCCCACCCCTTGCAGCCATTGCCCTAGTCTGGATTGGTTAAACTTCAAAACACAGCTCCCCAGCCAGCAACACAGGCTGCCGCGTCTATCTATGAATCGTACCATCGGGCATGGTGGCACCGGTCAGCGTCACATTGACCATAGTGGTGCTGCTGATCTCCGCCCGCTCCAGAATGGCCTCGGTGAGGTCGGCATCGCTGAGGTCGGCGCGGCCCAGGTAGGTTTCCACCAGCAGCGCCTTGGTTAAAACCGATCGGCGCAGCATGGCTCGAGACAGATCGGCGCGGCTAAAGCGGCTGTTGGCCAGATGGCTGTCATCCATCTGCACCAGGGCCATCACCGCCTCGGTAAAGTCGGCTCCCTCCCCGCGGATGCGATTGAGGTTGGCCTGGCTGAGATTGCTGCGGGGAAACCGGCAGTGGTTTAAGTCTGCCCCTTCTAGGCAGCTCTGGCTGAGGTCCACATCGCTGAGGTTGGCATTGCGCAGCAGAGCCCCCTTGAGGTTGGCTCCCTTGAGGTTGGCATCGCGCAGAACGGCCTCACTGAGGTTGGCCCCGCTGAGGTCAACGTAGGCCAGGTCAGCCCCCGACAAATTGGTGCCCCGCAGATCGGCCAGGTGCAGTTTAGCGCCGCGCAAATTGGTGGAGTACTTGCGGTTTTCCTGGCGCAGGTTGGCCCCGCGCAGGCAGGCCCCGGTCAGATTTGCCCCGCTGAGGTCGGCGTTGCGCAGGTCGGCCCCGGTGAGGTTGGCGTCGAGTAGATCGGCCAGGGTCATATCGGCGCTGCGCAGGTCAGCGCCCTGAAGGCTGGCCCCGTGCAGATCGGCGTCGCGCAGCATGGCCGCCGACAGGTCAGCTTGGTTGAGGTTGGCGCCCCCCAGGCGCGCCCGCGACAGGTTGGCCTGGCGAAACTGCACCCGAGTTAAAAATGCCAGCATCAGGTTGGCATTTTCCAGATCGGCCTGCACCATATTGGCCCCAATCAGATCGGCCCCCGCCAGGTCGATGCCTACCAGAGTTTTACCCTTAAAATCCATCTCGCCGCGGGCATAGGCATCAATCAGTTCACGGGCATCCATATCGAAACACCAGGGGGCTTAGGCGGAGGAGCGGGCGGCGCGGGCCAGGGCGGTAGGGCGATCGCCGGGGCTAGCCGGAGCAGGGGCGATTTCAAGATGGGGATGGGCGGTCTCAGCGGTGATCAGGGGTTCTAGGGCTCCGTTGGGATCTTGGGGGTAATAGGCGCGCATGGCCTGGGTGATGACGCTAGCCACCTGGCCACCGTCGCCAACTCGACCGAGGCAGTGGGCGATGATGTTTAGCTTACTGTCTAAATCAGAGTAGGTTGGGCAGTACTCGAAGGTTTGCTGCAGCAGATCGTCGAGGGTGCGGCGACTGAGGTTAGACCAGTCTTGGGTGGTGTAGCCAAAGGGGCCGTGGAGACAAGAATAGAGCAGAATTTTGGCCCGCAGCGGATTGGCATACTGGATGATATCCCCCCGCAGGTCAAAAAGGGAAGAGCGGTCGCGGCGGGGGCCACTGCTCTCACTTTCTCCGGCAATGGGGCTAGAAAGCGTGCCGTGGAGGGTGGTCAACTCGGCCGGCTGGTCAGTGCTGTCAACGCTGTTGAGGTAGGTCAGAGTCGTATATCCCTCGGCGCTGCCGCCGCTGGGGCCCGAGGGCTCAGCCAGGGCGGCGGTGTCGGCGGGGGTGCCGGGCTGGTTGCTGTACAGGGGCTGAAAGGCCAGCACAATCTGGTTGGCCAGGCTGGTGTACTGCCCGCGCCGGTTGAGATGTTTGACGATACGGCCCAGGCGGTAGCGGAGATCCTGGGGTTTAGGGGCTACGGTGAGCACCTGCTGAATCAGCCCCGGCAGGTAGAGTTGGTTGAGGTGTTCGGGGTTGTTTTCCCAGCTGTTGTGGCACAGGCAGTAGATGAGTTTGCGCAGGCGGAGGGCATCGGGGCCCTGATCAAACTGCTCGGCAACGGTGTGGCAGCGTTCTTCGAGGGAGCGAACCGTGAGCTGGGTGAACTCGGCCTCGGGGGCGTCAGGGTTCTCAAACAGTGAGCGCCCGTACCAGGGCTGGAGCTGTCTAACAATGGTATCGGCGATCTCGCCGTAGAGGTCCTGGCGGTTGAGGCCAGCGACTACCCGCCGCAGCTGTTCTTCTAGATCGGGGAGGGCGGGGTGGCGCTCTCGCAGCGACAGCAGCAGCGATCGCAGGTCAAACTGCTCCAGAACAGCCGAGTCGTTTTCCCAGGCGTGCTGGTAGGTGGCAAACACCAGCTTTTTGATCCGCAGGCTGTGGGTGTGGGTATTGAGACTGCGCAGGGCGTTGGCCAGCAGCGCCTCTGTCGTCATGGGCAGCGTGCAGGTGTGATCTTCGGAGCCCTGGGGGCCGGGCTCGGTGTCTTCGGCGTGCAGGGTGAGCTGGTAGGCGGGCACGGGCTCCTCAATGTTTTTGAGGTGCAGCGGCCCGAGAAAGGTGGCGTGGAGATTGAGGCGCGCCTTGACCACGTCGTAGATGGTGCGCGACACGCAGAGCTCCCGCGGCTTGGCGTAGGTTTGCAGCCGGGCGGTAATGTTGACGCCGTTGCCCATGACGTCCTGCTCGCTGACCAAGATGTCGCCCAGGTGAATGCCGATGCGGTGGTCGAGGTACTGGGTTGGCTCCAGGCCCTGGGCCTGGTCAATCAGCCGTCGCTGCATTTCTAGGCCACAGGACACCGCCTCGACGGCACTGAGAAAATAGATTAAGAGGCCGTCGCCGGTGGACTTGAGCACCGTGCCGCCAAACTCTCGGCAGATATCCCCAATCAGGGTGAGGTCGCGGTCGATCAATCGCAGGGTCAGTTCTTCGTCTACCGACATGCGGGTGCTAAAGCCTACCGCGTCGGTAATCATGATGGCGGCTAACAGACGTTGCCCCTGGGATAGTGATGACACTCGACGTTCCATGGCGACTGGCAATGGTACACAGCAGGTATCGGCAGACTGTTGGAGCAGGGGCGAGTACCCTAGCAGTCTACACCTTACATATTGCCCGGTTGGGCCTGTCGATATGCTATGGGGGCGGCCAGAAGTCGATCTGTTTATCCAGTCTTCATATCCGCGATCGCGCCTCGGGCCATGGCGGCAATCGCCTGGTCGGTGGCCTTGGGCAGCTGATAGTAGCGACCGCCAGCGGTCTTAGCCAGCTCCTTGCCAAACCCGGTGGAGACAAATTTTCGCTCGGTGTCAATAATCAGCAGCTGGTACCCGGCTCCGCGAACCCGCCCGGCAATCTCCAGCAGTTCCTGCTTGATGTCGGGCTTGGGGGCGTCGGGGTCGGGGGTATCGCCGAGGGAGCGGGCCAGGGGCACGTTGCCTCGGCCATCGGTAATGGCCACAATCACAACGCTGCCCACATCCCCGGACTGCTGGGCGTTGATGCCCACTCGCACCGCCTGGGTAAGGCCGTGGGCCAGGGGCGACCCGCCGCCGCAGGGCATGCGCTCTAGCCGACGGCGGGCCATGGCAATGGAGCGGGTGGGGGGCAGCAGCACCTCGGCCTGCTCGCCCCGAAAAGGAATCAGCGCCACCTGGTCACGGTTTTGGTAGGCCTCGGTGAGCAGCTCCAGCACGGCGCCCTTGGCCGACTGCATGCGGTTGAGGGCCATCGACCCGGAGGCATCGACCACAAAAATGATCAGCGAGCCAGCCTTGCGGGCCAGGCGCTTGGCGCGAATGTCGCTCGCTTCGACCACCACCTTGCGGTTGGGCTCCCGCTCGCGGCGGGCCTTTTGGTAGGGGGCGGCGGCCCGCAGGGTGGCATCTACGGCAATGCGCCGCACCGGCCCCTGGGGCAGAAAGGGCTTGATATAGCGACCCCGCTCCTCGGAGAAGATCAAGTTGGCATTGCCGGACTTGCCCTGGCGGCCCACCGTCTGGGCAAACAGCAGCATGGACGGGTCGAGAATGACGCCCTCGGGGTCAAACACAAACTCCTCCGGAATGC
This sequence comes from Nodosilinea sp., assembly GCA_035466075.1. Lineage (GTDB taxonomy): Bacteria > Cyanobacteriota > Cyanobacteriia > Phormidesmidales > Phormidesmidaceae > Nodosilinea. The sequence continues at coordinate 25,438 of DATIVG010000062.1, forward strand.
TGGGGGGGCTGTCGTCCTCGTCGGGGGTGTCGTCGTCCTCGTCCTGGTCGGAGTCCTGATCGTCGCTGTTGTCCTGGGGTTCCTCCTGGTCTGGGTCGGAGGGCGGCGGCGGCGGCGGCGGTGGCGGCTCCTCGGGCATATCTTGGGGGAGCTGCGATCTCGGCACAATCACCAGCTCGACCGCCACTCGCAGATCGTCGGCGGTGACCTCGGCGCGGCCTTCGAGGGCGGCATGGGCCTTGGCCACCCGCACCGCAAACAGCTCCGCCCGGTGGCCCTGAATGCCGCCGCGCAGGGCCTCGGTCACCAGATACTGAATCTGTTCGCGGCTGATGGTGACCTCCTTCAGCCATTCCCGCGCCAAAATAATCTGCGTGCGCAGGGCGTCGATCTCGTCGCTAAAGGCGGCCAGCACGGCCCGGGGGTCGTCGGCAAACTGGGTCGATTGCTCCACGGCGGCCACCCGGTCGGCCAGGGCCAGGGCGGCATCGGCGGAGAGCGCAATGGCAATGCGATCTAACAAATGCTGGCGCAGGGGGCCCGCCTCAGGATTGTAGGTGGCAATCAGCAGGGGCTCACAGGGGTGCTGAAAGCTCAGCCCCTCGCGCTCCAGCTGGTTGCGGCGGGCGGTGAGGGCGGCCAGCAGCAGGTTGGCCACCTGGTCGTCGAGCAGGTTGATGTCATCGACGTAGAGCACGCCCCGGTTGGCTTCCGCCAGTAGCCCGGGCTGAAACACGCTCTCCCCCGCCTGAATCGAGCGGGCCACATCCACCGAGCCCAGCAGTCGATCTTCGGTGACCCCGAGGGGAATTTGCACAAAGGGGGCCGGAATCACCCGGGTGGGCAGGTCGGCGGGGTCTTGGCTGCCGAAGCGATCGCGGGTTTGGTCGTCCCACAGCGAGGGGGCGGCGGGGTCGGCGTTGCAGCAGGTGCCTTCGACTACCTCGATGGGGGGCAGCAGCTGGTGCAGCGCCCGCGCCATCACCGATTTGGCTGTACCCCGGCGGCCGGCAATGGCCACGCCCCCCAGCCCAGGGTCCACCGCCGCCAGCAGCAGCGCCATTTTAATCGCCCCCTGTTCTACCACCGCGGGTAGGGGAAACACAACGGGAATTGGGGAATCTACTGTGGCCGTCATCTTGTCGGTAAGGAGTGGTCGGTACGGTATGGCTGGTAGCGGGTTGGGCAAAGACAAATGCCTCGGTCTTTCACCATATCAGGAATCGCTGAACCCGACGGGCCCGGCCCCGCCAGCGCCAGCATCCGGCCAGGGGCAGGGCGGCAATCGAGCTGTGGCGCTGGCGGCGCTGGCGGCGGCGCTAAGTTCTGGCCCCAGGTTTGTTACAGGATGTTGCAAGGGGCCCCAAACCTCCGTATTTTCCCGGCGCTGGGGCTTTTGTGGGGCCCTAAACCTCCGTTATTTCAACATTGGGAAATCACGGAGCATCCCCCATGCTGTGGGTAAACCTACCGTGTTGCCGGGGCGCTAGCCCTGGTAACAGCCCCACCTACCCCAACCGCTGCTGCCCTATGACCCCCTCCCCTAACCTCGACTCCCTTGGCGCCCTGGCGCTGGCCCCCACCCCAGCCATGGGCTGCAAGCTGCTGTTTGACCGCGATCTCTATGCCCCCTGCCACATTCGGGTGCCCGATATCGACCATCGGCTGTCGGCCATCTATGTGGACAATCAGTTTTACAGCTTTTTGAAACTGATGCCCGACGCCCAGAAGGCGCTGGTGGTGATGCTGCGCCTGCGCAAGCGCGACGACAGCGCCGCCCTCACCCTGACCCCAAAGGGGTATGCGCTGTGGGCCCACGAGCCAGGGGCCCGCTATGCCCCCCCGGCCCGCCAGCCGGGCCACGGCGTGCGGCCCGTGTTTGGGCCTCAAACCTGTTTGGTGCTGGACGATGCCAATGCCTGCCCCACCCGCCAGCTCCAGGTGCCCGATGTCAAAAAGCCCCTCACCGCGATGGTTTACAACAACCGTTTCTACAGCATTTTTAAGCAGGATAGCGATGCCGCTAAGATTCTCAGCGTGGCGGCTAAGCTGGCTCGCCGGGGGGATGAAACCCTGCTGCTGACCACGCCGGGGACTCACACGCTGGCCTTGCTAGAGCCCAACGGTCGGCCGCTCTAGGGGCAGCGTTTGCCAGGCGGCACTGGCCAGGCACAGCGGGCCGGGTAGGGGGATGCGCTGGGGTATGATAAAACACTGCATCACCCTATTTCCGGCGCGGGGACGCTTGCCATGACTGACATTACGGACACTGCCACCACGGACAACGTTACGGTCTTTATTTGCGGTTCGGCCCTGCGCGGCCAGCCCGACAACCAAAACCTTCAGGATGCAGCGTTTGCGGGGGCGACACAGACCGCCCCGCTGTATCGTTTGCACGCGGTGAAAGATGGTTGGCACCCCGGTATCTATGCGGTTGAAACCGACGGGATTTCGATTCCGGGGGAGCTCTACGTGATGACCCCGGCGCAGTTTACCTATTTGAAGGAGAACGAGCCGCCCCACATGTACCCCCAGGAGGTGCAGCTGGCCGACGGGGGAACTGCGATCGCATTTCTCTACCCCAAGGAGCTGATTGACGAGCAGGGCTGGCCCGATATCTCGGCCTACGGGGGCTGGGCGGCCTACAAGGCGGCGACCGCTTAGTTTACACCCTGATCATCCCCCGGCTAGGGGGCGAACCCCTGGCCCGACGCCCCCCAGAGTTGGTCTCTGGGGGGCGTTTTTAGGTGGTTTTGCGGTTTTGCCTAAACTATTGGGACTGACGCGATGATTGTGGCCGACGCAACTATGGCTCGATGATGGCTATAGCGGTGGATGGCTAGGGAAATCTACGGAAAGCCTCGCTAGAGTTGGAATAGCCCTGGGTTGGGGCCTTGAGAGCGGCGAATGGCCGGAGGAGACAGCGGTGGCGCAGGCAACACATGGAGAGATGGAGGTGCTGGTGCGATCGCACCCCTGGGCCCAAACCCCCCTGGGCCCCATTGACCAATGGCCCCAGAGCCTGAGCACCGCCGTCAGCCTGATGCTCAACGCTGGCGGCCCGATGGCGATTTTTTGGGGCCCCCAGCGGGTGATGCTCTACAACGACAGCTGCCGGGCTCTGCTGGCCGACCAGCACCCCAGGGCCCTGGGCCAGCCGGGGCCGGAGGTATGGCCCGAGCTGTGGCCCGAGCCAGAGGCGGTGGGCGATCGGGGTCTGGCCCAGGGCCAGATTTTGGGGCCGCTGCCCCGGCCCCGCCAGGGCCAGACCGAGGATGTTTACTTCACCGCCGCCTGTAGCCCGGTGCAGCAGGAGGATGGCGGCGTGGGTGGCCTGCTCTGTCTCTACACCGAAACCGCCCGCCCGGAGGTATGCCCCCCGGTGACGCGCTCAACTCAGATTTTGGAGGCGATGAGCGACGGCTTTGTGGCCTTTGACCACGACTGGCGGATTACCTACCAAAACGCCGCCAGCGAACGGATCAACGGCAAGCCCCGGGCCGAGGTGCTCGGCAAAACCTGCTGGGAGGAGTGGCCTGAGTTGGTGGGCTCTGAGCTAGAGGCTTACTATCGACGGACGGTGGCCGACCAGGTGGCGGTGCAGTTTGAGCACCATTACATAGAGCCGCCCGATCACGACCTGTGGCTGGAGGTGCATGCCTATCCCTCGCCAGCGGGGCTGAATGTGTTCTATCGAGATATCACCCATCGCAAGCGCACTGAGGCCGACCTGAAAGCCCAGCGGTTGCAGGTACAGCAGCAGCTGGCCGAGATTGAAACCATCTATCAATCGGCTCCCATTGGCCTGGGGGTGCTCGACGACGAGCTGCGCTTTGTGCGGGTAAACCAGCGGCTGGCGGAGATGAATGGGCTGCCGGTGGCGGCCCACCTGGGCCGCACCGTCCGCGAGCTGCTGCCCACGCTGGCCGACCAGGCCGAAGTCATGCTAGGGCCTGTTCTCAAGATGGGGGAACCCCTGCTAAATGTCGAGATTAGCGGTGAGACCCCCGCCCAACCTGGCGTGCAGCGGGCTTGGGTAGAGAGCTTTTGGCCCCTGAAGAATGGCAATCGAGTGATCGGCATCAGTATCGTGTGCGAAGAGGTGACCGAGCGCCTCCGCAGCGAGGCCGAGCGTCGGCAGGCCCTGGCCGACCTGCGGCAGGCCAAGGCCGATCTAGAGCAGCGGGTGGCCGAGCGCACCGCCGAACTCTCGGCGATCAACGCCGACCTGCGCCAGCGCAAATCGGTGCTGCGCAGCTTCTTTAACAGCGCGGCCATGCCGATGGGCATTGTGGAGCTGTACGACGACGATATTCTGCATATTTCTGATAACTGGGCCGCCGCCGAGCGGCTGGGCACCACCCCCGAGGCCATGGCCAATCGGTTTGCCAGCCAGTTGGGGATACCGCCCGCCACCATTGCCCGCTGGACGGCCTACTACCGGGAGGCCGAGCGCACCCAGGCCCCAGTACGGTTTGAGTATTTGGAAACGGACTATCCCGCTCCGGGGCGCTGGCTGGCGGGCTGCGTGTGCGCCATTGCGGTCAACCCTGGGGGGCCGCCCCGGTTTTCGTACATGTTTGAAGACATCAGCGAGCGCAAGCAGGCCGAGGCCACCCTGGGCCGCCGCGAGGAACAGCTGCGGCTCACCCTTGAATTTACCCACATTGGCACCTGGGACTGGGACCTGGGGCAGGATCAGGTGATCTGGAATGACAACCACTTTAAGCTGCTGGGCCTTGACCCACACCAGACCGAAGACCCCTACCAGAGCTGGCGGCGGGCCATTCACCCCGACGATTTAGACCGGGTGGAGCAGGCCCTGCAAGACGCGCTGCACCAGCACCATGACTACGAAACTGAGTACCGGGTGTTTTACCCCGACGGCACGATGCGGTGGCTGGTGGGTCGGGGCCGGGGCATCTATGACTCAGACCAGCAGCCGATTCGCATGCTGGGGGTGATTTTGGACATCACCGATCGCAAGCGGGCGGAGCAGATTCAGGAGTTTCAGGCGGTGATCACCCGCAACATGGCGGAGGGAATCTGCGTGGTCAGAGCCGACAATGGGATGATTTCCTATGCCAATCGTAAGTTTGAGCAGATGTTTGGCTACGACCCTGGGGAGCTGGACGGCCAGCATGTGTCGATCGTCAACTATGCCACCGAGTCGGTCAGCGCTGAGGATGTGAACCAATCCATTCGCCGGGCAGTGCTGGAAAATTTGGAGGCTACCTACGAGGTCCACAATGTCAAAAAAGACGGGACGCCGTTTTGGTGCAGCGCGACGACCTCTGTTTTTGAGCATCCGGAGTACGGCAGTGTGCTGGTGGCCGTGCAGCAAGATATTAGCGATCGCAAGGAGTCCCAGGAAAAGCTCCAGGCCTCGCTGAAGGAAAAAGAGCTGCTGCTCAAAGAGGTCTACCACCGGGTTAAAAATAACCTCCAGGTGATCTACAGCCTGCTCAACTTGCAGTCGCGCCATGTGCGCGACTCGGCGGCGCTGGGGGTGCTGCGCGACAGCCAGAGCCGGGTGCGGGCGATGGCGCTGGTGCATGAAAAGCTCTACAAATCGCCCGATCTGACCCGCATCGATCTGGCCGACTACATCCACAGTTTGGCCTCCAGCCTGCTGGAGGCCTATGGCTCGGGCCGCGACCAAATTGCCCTGCGGCTTGAGATTGAGCCCTACAGCCTCGACATTGAAACGGCGCTGCCCTGCGGCTTGATGCTGACGGAGCTGATCTCAAACTCGCTCAAGTACGCCTTTGTCGATGGCCGACCGGGGGAGATTGCCGTTGCCTCGGGGCTGGGCCCCGATCAGCGGGTCTGGCTGCGGGTGCAGGATAATGGGGTGGGCCTGCCGAAGGACTTGCAGCTGCAGCGGGTGTCGTCGCTGGGGCTGAGCCTGGTGCGCAATCTCGCCCAGCAAATTGGGGGGGAGGTTGCGATCGCACCTCAACCAGTCGGGACTGCTTTTCAGATCACCTTTCCCGGGTAGGAACCATGGAACAGAAGCTCATTCTGGTTGTCGAAGATGAAGTCGTCATTGCGATGGACCTGCAGGCGACCCTCATCGACCTGGGCCACCGGGTGCCCGAGATCGTCACCTCGGGGGAGGCAGCCATCCAGCGGGCCCTGGAGCTGCGGCCCGACCTGGTGTTGATGGACATTCACCTCAGCGATGCGGTGGATGGCATCGCTGCTGCCGCCGCCATTACCCAGGCCCTCGATATTCCAATCATTTATCTGACCGCCTACGCCGACGAAGAAACCCTGCAACGGGTGCGCCTCACCACCCCCTTTGGCTACATTCTCAAACCCTTTGAGGCCCGCGAGCTGCGCGCCAACCTCGAAATCGCCTTCTACAAACACGAGCTGGAGAAAACCATCAAAGACCATCGCCAGTGGCTGCTGGCGGTGCTCAACAGCATTGGCGAAGGCGTTGCCGCCAGCGACCTCAACGGGCTGATCAAGTTTATCAACCCGGTGGCCGCCGCCCTGACCGGCTGGGCCCAGGCCGAGGCCATCGGTCGATCGCCCACCGAGGTGTTGCAGTTTATTGACGAAACAACCCGCAACGCGATCGAAAACCCCCTACAGCAGGCACTGGAGCGGGCCAGCACCATACACCTGCCCGACCACGTGCTGCTGTGCAGCAAACAGGGAACCGAAACCCCGGTGGCCGACAGCGCCGCCCCGGTCTACAACGACCAGGGGAGAGCCGAGGGGGCCGTCATCGTGTTTCGCGACACCACCGACAAACGACGCCTGGAGAACCAGCTCGAACACAACGCCCTGCACGATGCCCTCACCCAGCTACCCAACCGCACTCTGTTTTTATGTCGTCTCCAGCAGGCGGTGGAGCGCTCCCAGCGCTCGCCAAAGTTTGGCTTTGCCCTCATGCTGCTCGATCTCGACCGATTCAAAAGCATCAACGATACCCTCGGGCACCTGGTGGGCGATCAGCTGCTGATTGACACCGCCCCCCGCTTGCAGGCCCACCTGCGCGCCATCGATACGGTGGCGCGGCTGGGTGGCGACGAGTTTGCCATCTTGCTCGAAGACGTCAACGATGCGGCCACGGTCTGCCGCACCGCCCAGCGCATCTTAGCAGAGCTGCAAAGGCCCTTTGCCCTGGGCGGCCACGAGCTGCTGATCACCGCCAGCATCGGCATCGTGATGAATTCTATTCCCTACGAGCAGGCCGCCGACCTGCTGCGCAATGCCGACATTGCCATGTATCGGGTGAAGGCGCGGGGCCGCGGCGACTACGAGCTGTTTGATGTGGCCATGCACAGCCAGGTGCGCGAGCTGATGCGGCAGGAGCACGCCCTGCGCGCCGCCATTGCTTACCATGAGCTGGAGGTGCACTATCAGCCAATTGTGACGCTGGCCACCGGGGTGGTGACCAGCCTGGAGGCGCTGGTGCGCTGGCAGCCGCCGGGTCAAGCGCTGATTTACCCCGACCAGTTTATTGCCCTGGCCGAAGAGATGGGGGTGATTAAATCCATCGATCAGTGGGTGCTGCGGCAGGCCTGCCGCCAGCTGCAGGCCTGGCATGAGCTGGTGCCCGGCACCTGGTCGCTGGCGGCGGGCCGCTGGAGTCGCCAGGGCGACGGGTCGGCCCCGTTTCCCACCATGGCAATCAACGTCAACCTGTCGAGCAATCACTTTGCCCAACGCAACCTGGTCGATAGCTTTGCGGAGATTTTGCAGGAGACGGGCCTGGACGGGCGCTACCTCAAACTTGAGATTACCGAGAGCGTCTTCATTGACAATGCTCGGGAGGCGGCGGCCATGCTGGCCCAGCTCAAGCAGCTGGAGGTGCAGATCTGCCTGGATGATTTTGGCACCGGCTATTCGTCGTTTAGCTACCTGCACCAGTTCCCCATCGACATTGTCAAAATCGATCGATCGTTTATTCAGGGCCTGGGGGTGGATACCGAAAAGCTGGAAATTGTGCGGGCGATTGTGGGCCTCTGTCACGCCCTGGGCATGGCGGTGACCGCCGAGGGCATTGAGACCGCCCAGCAGCGCGATATTTTGCTGGATTTGGGCTGTGAGTATGGCCAGGGCTACCTGTTTTCGCGGGCGATCGACGGCGCTGCGGTTGCCGAGGCGCTGCGGTAGGGGGGCGGTAGGGGGGCGGCAGGCTTGACAGAGCACTAGGCCAAAATACGCAGCGGCCACCGGGCATCGTCGGGGGCGCCCGCCTCGCCTATTATCTGGCCCCCGACCTCGCCCACCAGGGCGGCGGCGCTGTAGCCCTGGCGCTGGAGATCGCTGAGGCAGCCCGGGGCGGCGGCGGCGGGCACCGAGGCCAACAGCCCACCGGCGGTTTGGGGGTCAAACAGCAGCGGGTAGCGGGGGTGGTGCAGCACCTCGGGGGCCGGGGGGGCGATCAGCTCCGCCGCCTGGGAGTTTTGGGCATGGAGGCTGCTGAGAAAACCGGCGGCTAGGGTGGCGGTGGCCCCGGTTAGCACCGGCAGATCGCCGAGGCGGAGGGTGGCGGTGAAGCCGGAGGCGCTGGCCATTTCGAGCAGGTGCCCGGCCAGGCCAAAGCCGGTGACATCGGTGCAGGCGGTGGCCCCGTGGGCGCGAAGGATGGTGGCGGCGGCCCGGTTGGAGGTGAGCATGGCTGCGATCGCAGCCTCGATCCACCGGCCCTTGGCCTGGCCCTGCATCTCGGCGGCAAACAGGGTGCCGGTGCCCAGGGGCTGGGTGAGAATCAGCGCATCGCCCGGCCGCAGGCCGCCCTTGCGCAGCAGAGCCGCCGGATCGGCCACGCCGTTGCAGGCAAACCCCAGGGCCAGCTGGGGGCCCACGGTGCTGTGGCCGCCCACCAGGGGAGTGCCGCTGGCCAGCAGCCCCTTGTAGGTGCCCGCCAAGATTTGATACAGCATCTCGGCCTGCTTGGGCGGGGTGGCGTAGGGCACCTGCACCAGAGCCAAAACGCTGTGGGGGGTGGCCCCCATGGCGTAGAGGTCGCTGAGGGCATGCTTGAGGGCAATCTGGGCAAAGATAAACGGGTCGTTGACCAGGGCGCTGAAGTAGTCCACGGTGTGCACCATGGCCAGGCCGGGGGGCACGGCGACCACGGCGGCGTCATCGGGGGTATCGAGACCGAGCAGCACCGCCTCGCTGGCGACGGCGGGAAACTCCTGGCGCACCCGCGCCAGGGCGGCGGCCAGGGCGGTGCCGCCCACCTTGGAGCCACAGCCAGCGCAGGGCGGCGGCAGAGTGGGGCCGGGGCCGGGGGCCGGGGCAGACCGGGCCGGGGCCATCTCCCCCAGGGGCAGGTCGCGAAAGCGGGCCATGAACCGCCGGTCGATGTGGTCCTTCCAGCGGTGGGCCAGGGGGCTCTCGATGGCCAAGGGGCCGCGGTCGGCAATTGCCCGGCCCTGGCCGGTTTCGATCAGGCTGAGAAACTGGCGCTGGGGATGGAAGGGCCGCAGCGGCTGCCCCTGCAGGTAGCGGCGCAGGTTGTCGGCCAGGGGCGGGCCCTGGCGCACGGCAAACACCCCGGCCTTGGGGCGGGGGTGGTGCACCATGGTGGCCACATCGCCTACGGCAAAGACATTGGGGTGGGAGAGGGTTTGCAGGGTGTCGCCCACGGCAATAAACCCCGCCTCGGTGAGGGAGAGGCCCGAGCCCTGGAGCCAGGCGGGGGCGGCGGCGCTGGTCACCCAAAAGATGCGATCGCACCCCACGCTCACCCCCCCGGCCCTCACCAGACGCAGCCCCGTCGCTTCATCCAGCTCAATCGCCGCCACCGCCTGGTTGAGGTGCAGCTGAATGCCCCGCGATCGCAGCACCTGGGCCAGCCGTCGCCGGGTCCACCGATGGCGCTCGGCGGCCAGTTCGCTACCCCGGTGAAACAGGTGCAGGGTGAG
>DATIVG010000063.1:0-3377 GCA_035466075.1 Nodosilinea sp.
TGTTTAGATGAGCTAAGACAAGGAGCAGCCGTTACTATTGAACCAAACCGCGTCCGCATTCGTCGGTTACCTCTTGTGCCTAACACTTAGCCAATCTATAAAATGGAGATGGTCACAGCGCCGAATAAGCCATCGTCTTTGATTCATGAGGTTCAGCTTGAAAAGGTTGGAAGCTGTAGTTTGTTCAAGTTTAATGAGCATCTCCAGTTGCGAATGGAGGTGCTGCTAGAAAAGAAGAAAGCGGATCAGCTCACGACTCATGAAGTTGCCGAGCTAGATGCGATTGGAGAGCTAGATCGGATTGTTACTCATATGAATGCCATGCTGACAGCCCAAAATACCAAATTTGTAATGCAGTACCACTTTGTGACGGCGGCTCTGAACTCCCTGCTCTTGCGCTAAGGCTGACCCCAAACTAGCACCCCATCCTTGCCCAATTCAAAATTTCTCCTCCGGAGACGCTACGCGAACAAAACTTAAAATTCAAAACTCTCCCCCATTCCCTCCCTAGCAGCCCCCATGACCACCACAGCACCTGTAGATAGAACAGCGGCGCTGGCCGAGATTCGCGCCGGGCTGCGGCGGGGCCAGCAGGCCCTGGCCGACTGGGAGGGGGGGCGGCTGGCGGTGTCGGCGGTGCCGGGCTCGGGCAAGTCTACGGGTATGGCGGCGGCAGCTGCGATCGCAATTGCTCGCCATCAGCTCCACCTCAACCGCCAGCTGGTGCTGGTCACCTTTACCCGGTCGGCGGCGGCCAACCTCAAGGCCAAGGTGCGCGGGCATCTCAAGCATCTGGGCCTGCCCCAGACCAGCTTTACCGTCTCCACCCTGCACGGGCTGGCCCTCACCATTGCCACCCGCAACCCCGAACTCTCGAACCTAAACCTGGAGACCCTCACCCTGGTTTCCCCCGCCCAAAACAACCGCATATTGCGGGCCTGCGTGGAGCAGTGGATCGTCGCCAACCCCGACCTCTACTACCGCCTGGTCGAAGGCCGCCAGTTTGACGGCGAAGAGACCGAGCAGCTGCGGCGGCAGTCGGTTTTGCGCACAGAGGTGCTGCCCAGCCTGGCCCATACCGTCATCCGCGAGGCCAAAAGCTCGGGGCTGATGCCCGCCGAGCTGTTTGACCTGGCCCGCACGGTCACCCACGCCCGAGCCGGAGATGGCACCGACTACGACGTGCTCACCATCGCCGCCGGGCTCTACGAGCGCTACCAAACCCTGCTCTCCCAGCGGGGCTGGATCGACTACGACGACATGATCCTCGGTGCCCTGCGCACCCTGGCCGACCCCGACAACCGACGCTTTTGGCAGGCCCGCACCTTCGCCGTGTTTGAAGACGAAGCCCAGGATTCGTCCCCGCTCCAGACGCGGCTGCTGAGCCTGCTGGCGGCCCACCCCGACGACCCCGACGGCGAGCCCAACCTGGTGCGGGTGGGCGACCCCAACCAGGCGATCAACTCCACCTTTACCCCCGCCGACCCGGTGTTTTTTAACCAGTTCTGCGACAGCTGCCGCCGCCAGCACCGCCTGGTCACCATGGATCAGGCCGGGCGCAGCACCCCGGCGATCATGGCGGCCGCCAACCACATGCTGGCCTGGGTCAACCAGGCTCGGGTGGCGGGGCCAGAGACCCCCTTTCGCGATCAGGCGATTGCCCCGGTAGACCCCGACGACCCGCAGCCGGGGGCCAACCCGGCACCGCTGGGGGCCGGGGTCGAACTGCTCTCGCCGCCCACCCCCGTAGACTCGGTGAAGCAGATCGCCGCACGGGTGCGGGATCTCTACGCTGAGCACCCCGACACCAGCTTTGCCATTCTGGTGCGCGAGGGGCGTCAGGGCCAGTTTGTCGGCAATCTGCTGCGCGACCCCGAGCAGGTAGGGGTAGACCTGGCCGCCCTGGGCCTGACCTTTTACGATGTGGGCGAGCAAGACCGCCAGACCCAGGTGCCCACCGAAATGCTCACCCTGCTGGCGTTTATCGAGCGGCCCCACTCCCCCGACCGGCTCAAGGGGGCGCTGCGGGTGCTGGTCGATCGCCAGCGCATCCCCACCCAAGATCTCAACGCCCTGGCCCAGTCGCCCGAGCAGTTTCTCTACCCCGGCCCGCTGGATACTCCCCCCGACACCGAGGCGGCCCGCACCGCGCGGCGGCTCTGCACGGGGCTGCTCAGAGCCCGCCTGGAGCTGCCCCCCTACAGCCTGTTTTCGTTCATTGGCCTGACGCTGGGCTATAGCCAGGGGGAGCTGGCCACCACCGACAAACTGGCCGCCCGCGTCAGCCAGCAAATTCGCCAGGACGACACCCTGGCCGCCGCCATTGGCGTGCTGCAAGACATTGTGGGTTCTGAGCGGTTTACGGCGGTGGAGACCGAGGACACCGACGACCTCTACACCCGGCGGGGCCAGCTCACCCTGATCACCATGCACAAGGCCAAGGGGCTGGACTGGGATGTGGTGTTTTTGCCTTTTTTGCACGACAAAACCATCCCCGGCACGCTGTGGGTGCCCCCCCAGGGGGAATTTTTGGGCGACTTTACCCTGGCGGAGGTGGCCCGCGCCCAAATTCGCGCCTATGCTCACGGTTCTGGGGCCCACGGCTCTGGGGCCCACGCCTCTGGGGCTTATGGTTCTGGAGCCCACGACCTAGCAGAGCCACCGGAGCGGGAAATTCCCGATATCATTGCCGCCTGGGAGCAGGCCAAGCACCTCAAGGCCGCCGAAGAATATCGCCTGCTCTACGTCGCCATGACCCGCGCCAAGCGCCTGCTGTGGATGTCTGCGGCCCAGCAGGCCCCCTTTACCTGGAGCAAGCCGGAGGCGGTGCAGGCGGCCACCCCCTGCCCGGTGTTCAATGTGCTGAAAGGGCTGACGACCTGAGCCATCAACCCTTTCAATTTTGCCGACCAATGCCCTGGGTGAAGGCGCTAGTCGATGCGCTCGATTTGCCAGAGAATTTGGTTGCCCTCGCGCCGCACCCGCGACACGGACCAGTTGCGCCAGGCCCAAAATTCGCCCCGGCTGGTCACGGCGCTGGCGTTCACATCCATCAAATCGGCCAGTTCTGAACTGGTGATCAGATAGCCCTGTTTGGCGATTTCGTCGGCAATTTGCAGGGTTTCTAGAACGTTGCGGAGGCTGTCAACCCGAACCTCGCGGGGTAGAGAATCAAAGTTTTCGTTAATCGGAGAAGTTCCAGAGTCTGCCATGATACATAGTGCCGTCCAAAGCTGAAATCAAGCTAAATTCTACCCTTTCGCTCTGGAACTAAGCGTCACCAACAGGCTAAATTACTGCCGCTTCGCATTAAGAAAACTTATGGTTGCGGTTAAATTGTTGAGGATTGAGCGCCGGTTGGTGGCTGATAACCCCCT
>DATIVG010000064.1:0-4631 GCA_035466075.1 Nodosilinea sp.
CGATCACGCTCTGCTAAAAAGTTTTTGGCAGCGGGGGCGGCGGCACAATATTAAAGCCATTCTTGGCAGCGCTAGGCAGGTTAAGCTGCTCAGTTTGAATCACATCTACGGTTTGATCGAGGGTAAAAAATTCCCTTGGCAACTCGCTAAATAGCCCCAGCCAGGTAGGAATAACCCAGGTGGTGAGGCCAAGGGGAGCAATGAAGTTGATGCCCTGGGCATAGCGGTTGCGGTAGGTGAGGCCCAGCAGGCTGCGGCCGGTGAGCGCAGCGGGGGCCGATAGGGCGGTTAGCCAATCTCTGGCATCGCGGTACTGCGAGAACGAGGCGGCCAGCTGAGTTTTGTCTGCCTGGGCCAGGTTGGCCTGCCCCAGGTACGGCTGGGCAAACTCGTCGGGGGCCAGCCAGGCCCGCAACAGCAACAGCCCCTGGTCTTGGGGAGAAGAGGCCAGGGCCGCCGCAACAATGGCCAGGGCCGCTTCGGCACTTTGATCGGTCGCCAGCAGGGCCTGGGTGAGGGGCCTCAACAGGTCGGCATTGGTAGCTAAGGGGGGTTGGCGATGCCACCAGCGCACCAGCGCTGTTTGGTTGTAAAAGGTGGCACAGCCCGGAGTTTTTGGCGACATGGCCGCCAGTACCCGCTCGTGGTAGGCGAGGGCCTGGGCTAGTACCGGGGGCTGAAGGGCGGCCAGCGGTTCTGCTTGCCACAGGGGGAGGGTTAAAAACTCGGGCTGGGTCAGACCTTCGAGGCTAAAGGCGGTGATGGCGGCGGCGGTTTTGCCCTGGGCCAGGTAGGTTTGCCCCAGCAGATAGCGGCTAAAGCCTCGTTCTCGCGGCAGGAGCTGCACCGCGCGGCTGGCGTAGGCCTCGGCCCCGGCCGGGTCCTGGGGCAGCAGGAGGGCGGCCAGGTTGTGGTTGAACCAGGCGTCGTTGGGGGCAATGGTCGCAGCCTGATAGAGATTGGCCAGGGTGTCTTGGCGAACGGCGGCTTGCTGATCGGGGGGTACCAGGGGCAGCAGGCGATAGATTTCTTGCCCGGCCAGGGAGTGATAGGTGGGATCCCAGGGGACAAAGGCGGCGGCGGCGGCGAGCTGCTGGAGGGAACCTGCCACATCTCCCTGCTCAGCGCGACCCAGAGCGCGGTGGGCAGACCAAAACCCCAGATTGGCCATCAGCCAGAGGTAGCAAGCAATCGCCAGCCAGGCCAGAAGCCCCAGACTGAGGTAGCGACGGGTAGCGCCATTGACCGGCTGGGGCGGCACCGTTTGAGGGGCCTGGTCGGCAAGGCAGAGCAGTACCAGTACCAGGGCGACAAGCAGCATGGAAATGCCGATATTTTCGAGCTGGTAGTCGGTGAGGCTGGAAACACCGTAGGCCAGGAGACCGCCGCCTGCCCCGTAGAGCAGCCACCGGCTGGCTTGATCCTCAACGGTGCGGTGCAGGTGCAGCCAGAGCCTGACCAGGAGCACAATCCACAGCAGGTAGACGACCATGCCCAGCCCGCCCATTTCGCCAACCAGCTGAGCTGGGGTACTGTGCAGCTGCCGCACGTGGTCGAGGCCCAACCCCGCCTCAATGGGCCGGTAGAGGTTTGAGACTCGGCTCATTGCCCCCGGCCCTACCCCCACCAGGGGGCGATCGCGCCAGATGTTGAGGGCAGTTTTGGCCATGAAGTAGCGGTCGAGCAGGGGGCCATCCAGGGCCACCGGGCCGGTGGGGTTGGCCAAGTTGAGACCGCCCACCAGGCTGCGCACCCGCGGGTTGCTGGCCAGTACCGCCGTCATAGCAGCGAGGCCCGCTGCCCCCACCAGCAGGCGGCGGCCTCTGCCCTTGGCGCTGGATCCTAGGATGTAGGCGGCTCCGGCGACCAGGGCCCAAACGCCTACCCCCAGCAGAGCCCCCCTGGAGCCGCTGAGGTAAAGTGCGATCGCAGCTAGCCCAGTGGTCACCGCCGCCAGCCAGCGCTGCCAGCCGCCCAGCGCGATGGCGCAGGCCAGCACCACGGGCAGAGCCAGGGCAAAATACCCGCCCACAAAGTTGTGGTGGCCAAAGGGCATGGCATTGCGCAGGGCCGCATAAAATTCGCTGGCGGGCTCGGCCTCGGCACCGGGCCGCCACAGCACCAGGGACATCAGCGCGGTACCCAGTACGGTGCCCACCAGGGGAACGGCCAGCTGGGTGGCTTTGATGTTGGCTAGCCGCGCCCAGATCGCCCCGGCATAGAGGGCAAACCCATAGCCTGTGACCAGCACCCCGTTCCAGAGGGCGACCATTTTGAAGTCGCTGGCCAGGCTGCACAGAATGAGACTCAGACCGGTGGCCGCCATTGCCCAGTCGAGCCCGTGGCCCAGGGGGCGCACCGGCAGCTGAAACTGACGCAGCAGCCATACCAGCCACAGGCCAAAGGCCAGAAACCCCAGCTGCCACACCAAAGCCCAGGGCCAGCTCACCATGCGCAGGTAGCTGTGGGGAAGCCAGGTCATGGCGACCATGGCGAGCACCCCGAAGGCCCCTAGCCACCGGCCTTTTAGGGTAGCCGGAGCGGTCTGTTGCAGCGCGGTATCTGGGGCCATGGGAGATGCAGGTACGGGGTTAAACAGGGGGTGTTAAATAGGAGGAGAGGTGCGATCGCACCCCAATCACCCACTCCCTCGCCCTCAGCCATAACCATCGGCACAGGCTAAGACAGGGCCAATCGGCACCGCCGGAGTGGGTAGACTTATTCTAGAACTCTCGCCAAAACTACCGTCAGCTCTACAGGTTTCTTACCCTTAGCCCCAGCCATGCCGATCTTTTCTAGCTCCCCCCGCAATGTCTCCCAGTGGCTCAAGCCTTTGGTGAGCTGGGGGTTGCCGGTGGTACTGCTGCTGGGCCTGGTGCCGCTCCAGCGACAGCGGTTGAACACCCTGCAAGACCACAGCAGCGCCCAGAGCCTTGAACAACAGCAGCAGGCCATCGCCGCAGCCCTGGCCCTGGGGCAAAAAATGCCCACCTTTGGCTTTGACAACCTGGTGGCCGACTGGTTTTTTCTGCGGTTTTTGCAATACTTTGGCGACGATGAAGCGCGCGCCGCCACAGACTACAGCCTCAGCCCCGAATTTTTTAAGGCAATTATTCCCAACGACCCGTACTACCGCAATTTTTATCTGTTTTTGTCGGGCAGTGTCAGCAATTTTGCCGCCCAGCCTGAGCAGAGCGTCGCCCTGATTGCCCAGGGGCTAGAGCGGCTGACACCCGCCTTTCCCGACGATGGGTTTTACATCTGGCGCTATCGCGGCGTAGACGAGTTGCTGTACATCGGCGATGGGGAAGCCGCCCAAAAATCCTTCCAGACCGCCGCTGAATGGGCCCGCCAGTCATCCCATCCCGACGCCGCCTTTATGGCCGAAAACTCCCAGCGCACCGCCGATTTTTTGGCCCAAAACCCGCTCAGCAAACAGGCCCAGATCAATGCCTGGGCCAGTGTATTGGCCAATGCCTTTGACGACAACACCCGCCAAAACGCCATCGATCGCATTGAGGCGCTTGGCGGAGCCGTCATCATCGATGAAACCGGCCGCATCAGCCTCCGGTTTCCCCCGGAAGACTAGAGCCTAGAGCTGGCCGCAGTCGGCAATCACCACGGGTTCGGAGGTTTGGCCGCTGCGGCTGCCCACCTGTTCCATGGTGGCAACCACATCCATACCTTCGACCACGCTGCCAAAGACCACGTGCTTGCCGTCGAGCCAGGGGGTGGCCACGGTGGTGAGAAAGAACTGCGACCCGTTGGTGTTGGGGCCAGCGTTGGCCATGCTCAGCAGGCCGGGGGTGGTGTGCTTGAGGGTAAAGTTTTCGTCGGCAAACTTCATGCCGTAGATCGACTCGCCGCCGGTGCCGTTGCCGCGGGTGAAGTCGCCCCCCTGGCACATAAACTCAGGGATGATGCGGTGAAAGCTGGAGCCTTTGAAGTGCAGGGGCTTGCCGGAGGTGCCCATGCCCTGTTCGCCGGTGCACAGGGCGCGAAAGTTTTCGGCGGTTTTGGGGGCGACATCGGCCCGCAGCTCCATGACGATGCGGCCAGCCGGTACACCGCCAATGGTGATGTCAAAAAATACTCTGGGATTGGTTGCTTCAGTCATAGCTTGTTCTTAGGGTGCAAGACGCAGGGGTTAACCTCTGCCATTAACCCATAGTTTGGGTCGGGTGAATACCTCCGCTGGGGCTAGGGACGCCCCCACTCCAGGTGGCGAATGGCAGGCCCCCGGTCGGTGGTTTCGACTACTACGGTGACGGCTTCGGAGTAGCTGTCACCTGAGATCGCAACGTAGGCCCAGCCCAGATCCGTCGGCCGCTGCTCGGGCAACTGCCACTGCTCCATGGTGACAATGAGATCGACATCGGTGGGCGGCCCATCCCCGTACTCAATCATGGCTGCATAGGTTTCGCGCAGGCGCGATGGGCTGAAGTCTGCGCCCAGCTCCGGCGCGAGCAGAGTATGGGCGAGGTCAAAATCACCCGCCACCAACGCCCCGGCAAACTGCACCGCCAGCTTTGCGTAGAGCGCTTCGCAGTTACATTCCATCGCTTAGACCCGCTTCCGGTTTAGGCACTGCGCCATTGCTCCACTTGTGTTCAATCAAGCACTCCAGACGG
>DATIVG010000065.1:0-2074 GCA_035466075.1 Nodosilinea sp.
CTACCTCAACCAGCGATCGCAACTACACACCGGCCCCACCCAGCAAGCCGCGCCCTCGGAAGCCGCGCTAAGGCAGGCGACCTACTGGTGGCGTGAGGCCCAGCGGCTGGCCCAGCAGGGCGACTACACCGCGGCCTGCAAGGCCCTGTACATGGCCGGTCTAGCCCGGCTCAACGACAGCGAAACCGTGCTCTACCGCCCCAGCCGCACCGACGGCGAATACCTCGACTGCATGGCCGCCAACCCCAGCCGCCCCTACGAGCTGCTGATTCGCACCCACGAGCGCATCGTCTACGGCGACGCCCCCGCCACCGAGGAAACCTACCAGCGCTGCCGCCGCGCCTACCAGGAGATTGCCCAGTTGTGACCCGCACCCCCTGGCACCGCCGCACCCTACCGCTGGGATTGCTGGGCCTGGCGCTGCTGCTGGGGCTGCTGCTGTTTGGTGCCCCGGCCACGGGCCGGTTGGACAGCGGCTCGACCTGGCACCGCGGCCCAGCGGGCTACAGCGCCTGGTATGCCTCTTTAGAGGCTCAGGGCGTTGCGGTGCAGCGCTGGCAGCGTCCGGTGGAGGCCCTGATTGAGCAGCTGGGGCAGGCCGAAGACGCCACCCTGACTGGGGTACCAGAGTCCAGGCTGCCGCAGTCAGCGGCATGGCTCACTGCGGCAGCCCCGGCAGCAGATCGCGCCGCTGGGGCGGAAACCCTGGTGGCGGTGCTGCCCGGATTTATCGAGGAGGGAGATTTGGCGGCGCTGCTGCCCTGGCTGCCCCAGTGGCTGGAGGCGGGCCATCGGCTGGTGGTGCTGGGGGTGAAAACGCCGACCACGGCGGCTCCTTTTTCGCAAACCCTGAGCAGCCCGGCGGGGCCGGTGCAGATTGACACCCGCCGCCGCTACCCATCGGGGCGCGGCCTGGCGGCGGCGCTGGAGGATGACTACGGAGCGGTGGTGTGGCAGCAGGGGTTTGACTCGGCGCAATTCACCGTGGTGGCCACGCCCCACCTGGGGGCCAATGCCTACCAGGCCCAGCCCGGCAACTTTGCCCTGCTGACGGCGCTGGTGACGGGCGCGGCAGCAGAGGCGGGGGGGCGAGTGTGGGTGGATGAGTACCTGCACGGCTATCGAGATGAGGCTGCGATCGCAGCCGACCGCCCCGGCGATAGCTGGCTCAGCTACCTGGCCCGCACCCCCCTGGTGATTGGGCTGGTGCAGGTCTTGGCGGTCACCCTGCTGGCCCTGGTGGCCAACAACCGCAGGCTGGGCCAGCGGCGCTCCCTGCCTACCCCCAGCCTCGACAACAGCCAGGCCTACATCCAGGCCCTGGCCGGGGTGCTGCACAAGGCGGGCAGCCACGACTTTGTGGTGCAAACCCTGGGTCAGGCCGAGCGCCTGCACCTGCAAAAGGCGCTCGGCCTGGGCCCCACGCCGGTGCCCATCGAGCAGCTGCAAACCGCCTGGAATGAACAGGCGGGCCGTCCAGCCACCGACCTGGCCGCCTTGCTGCAACCGCCCCTGCCCCAGGGTGAACGCCAGCTGCGCGACTGGCTCCAGCGGTTACAATCCCTTCATTACCCCGGCAGCACCACAGGAGACACCAGCGGGCATGACTGAGCAACCAGGTGAGCGCCTGAATGAGCGCCCGAGTGAACGCCCGAGTGAGCGCCCGAGCGAGCGCCCGAACGACCTACATACCGCCATCACCCGCATTGGCCAAACCCTCAGCGGCGTGGTGGTGGGCCAGGAGTCCCTGGTGCAGGAGCTGCTGGTGGCCCTGCTGGCGGGTGGCCATGTGATTTTAGAAGGGGTGCCCGGCACCGGCAAAACCCTGCTGGTGCGGGCCCTGTCGCGGCTGATTCGGGCCGATTTTAGCCGTATTCAGCTCACCCCCGACATCCTGCCGTCGGATATCTCGGGCACCAACGTTTTTGACCTCACCAGCCGCACCTTCACCCTCAAGAAAGGCCCGGTGTTTACCCAGGTGCTGCTGGCCGACGAGATCAACCGCACCCCGCCCAAAACCCAGTCGGCCCTGCTCGAGGCTATGGAAGAACAGCAGGTCACCCTCGACGGCACC
>DATIVG010000066.1:0-6563 GCA_035466075.1 Nodosilinea sp.
CATTACCCCTGCCCGCCGGAGCAGCTGTCTACCATTAGCCTGGCCATTGCCCGGCACCAAAAGCTGCGGCAGCTGCTGGATCACAAGCGATTTTTAGAGGCCAAGCTCAAGCGCACGGTGGAGCTGATGACCAGCAGCCGCGATGCCCTGGGCATTGCCCCCACCTGTAGCTCCCAGCCGGAGCCGGAGCTGGAGTAGGGGCGCGATCGCACCTCCCCTTACCACCCCCACGTGCCCGGATCGCCCTTGAAGGGCCCCACAATATCCGCCGTAATCCAGCCGCCGTAGAAATCCCCCGGCTGAGACTGCACCAGCTCGTCATCGACATAGCAGGCTTCCATGCGGCTGGGGTATACCGCGATGTAGTTGGCAATTCCCTCAAACGCCTCGGTGGGCTGGGGGTAGGCCCAGGCCGCTTGCTCCGCCCGTGCCTCTCCTACGGCAATCGTGAAATACACCGCCGCCCCCTTCCATTCGCACAGCGTCGAGCGGGGCACCGGCTGCAAATACTGGGTCTGCACATCCTCCGGCGGCAGGTAGTAGGTGGGGGGGTGGCTGGTCTCCAGCACCCGCTTGGCCCGCCTGGTATCGGCAATTACGACCCCGTTAAACACCACCCGAATGCGCCGCGACGAGTCCTCTAGCCGGGGCGGGCGGGGGTAGTCCCACACCGATTCTTGACCGGGGCCGGGGGGTACGCGATTGGGGGGAGAAAACATGGCCTATCCGTAAACAATCATCATCTCAGCAAACCCATGCCCTGGCGGCTACCAGCTCAGCGCTTTCAGCAAAAGCCGCGGGGTGAAGAAAGCCGTCGGCGGCTTCACCATGTGCACTATCTCAGTGAAGTGGGCATGGACCCAGCCCTCCTGCTTCGATTTCTGAATTACCCGCTCGATGTACCGCTGAAACAGGTCAGAGACCGGGCTGGCCGCCGCCCTACCCGCCGTCAGCGGAAACTGCAGATCGGCCCCCGTAGAGACCTCCCAGGGAAACTCTAGCACCTTCGCCAGCCGCCGCTGAAAGCCCGCCGTCGCCAACGGCTGCCCCTGGGGCTGCTGCCGCAGCCAGTCGCGCAGCTCCAGGGCCGACAGCGCACTCACCGTCATGCCCTGGCCGTACACCGGGCACAGCGCACATACCGCATCGCCCAGGGCCGCAAAGCCCGCCGGTAGGGGCAGCTTTTCGTAGTGATACAGCCGGTTGGCCGTGGCTCGGTGGGCCCGAATCGGCGACACCGGCTGCGCCGACTTCAGCAGCTCGTAAAAGGCCGGGTGCGCCAAGCTGCGGGCAAAGTCGAGAAACCCCTCCGGTTCCAGCGGCGGATAGTCTTTGCTGTAGCCGCCCAGGGTGGCAATCCACTCGTTCCCTTCCACTGCCGCTATATAGCCCAGGCGGCGATTGTGGGGCGGCTCCTGGGCAATTAGCAGCACCTTCCAGTCGGTGGGCCCACCCGCCGGCAGCCGCAGGCGCTGGGTGGCATAGCCCAAAAAGGCCGTCACCACCGTGGTCAGCGGCGGCGGGGCACCCAGGGCGGCCAGCCAATCTGGGCCGTGGCTGCTGCGGCCGCTGGCATCGACCACCAAGGCTGTCGCCAACTGCTGCTGCTCGGCCCGAGGGCTAGGGCAATAGCGCAGGCCGCGCACCTGCTCGGGGTCGCCGACCAGCCCACAGACCCGGGCACCCTCCAGCCAGGTGACATTTGGCAGCTGGGCCACCCGGCGGCGCACCACCATCTCCAGCAGGGGGCGCGTGCAGGTAAAGGACACCAGCCCTGAGTCGCCCGCCACCTTGGCGTTAAAGCCACCCCGATGGAAATAGTGAAACTCCCGGCCCCAGTCGATGGCCACTGCCCCCGCCGCCGTTAGATCCCTCCCAATGCCGGGGAACAGCTCTTCTAGAATGCGGTACCCCCGCACAAACAAAACGTGGGGCTGCACCGACTGGGGCACCCCCCGCCGAGGCACACCGGCAGCTGGCAGGCGATCGCGCTCCACAATCACCACCCGCTCAAAGGTTTCAGACAGCACCCGCGCCGTCAGCAGACCGGCGATACTGCCGCCAATCACAACCGCTGGCAACGCCCTAGACCCACTGTTTTCCATGGCAAGCACCTCTGTGTGCGGGTGAACTGTAGGCTAGCCTAGCAAGCTCCGCCGGGTTGAGTTAGGGCAAAATCCTTAATTGCTGCGCGTTTGTAGACCGTCTGGTTGAGCTATTTCTCCTGAAAATGCTGGAAGGTTCGAAGGTCTCTCAGGTTTTGGGCTGTTTTACCCACAGGGACTGTGGCCATAAAACAAAACCCCCGGCGCTGGCCAGGGGCTGAGGTCACTGATAGCTATCCCAGGGGTTAGCGGCGGTAGGTTACCCCGCGGTAGGTCAGCTCAGTGGTTTGGTGCCGTTGGGTCACATTAAACTGCTTGCGGGCGTAGGGCCGACCCAAGAATGTCGCTGTTTCGCCGGTCAGGGTGGCCTCAACGGCGGGGGCAGAAACTTCGTAGGCTTGGCCGCGATAGATCAGTTCCATGGTGGGGCTCCAGTTAAGGTGGGTTTGTCTCTATACCGTTTTTTCTGGGCCGGTTTTTTCTGTGCCGGTCTCTATAGAGATAAACAGCGCTGGCCGCCGGTCTTCCCCAGGTCGCCCTGTGTTGCCAGCGGCGATTTGAGGTGATAGCGATCACCAGGAGCCGTGCCGGAGTCTTTGTCTTTGCCTACTGCCCCTGCCAGCCGCGAATTTCTTCTTGGGCCTGGTCGTAGGCGGCGGTGCCCGCTGGCACCAGGCCCGCGGCGGAGATAGCGCCGGGGATCTGGCCAGCGGCGGCTCTGGCCCGGGCGATGGCGAGGATGTCGCGGCTCCACTGGTCGATGCGCTCCTGTGCGATCGCAGATTCTGGGTAGCCCGGCGGGATCTGCTGAACCAGGGCAATCGCCGCCTGAAAGGAGATCGCCTGGTCGGGCTCCAGCACCGCCTGGGCATCCTGCAAAATCTGGCGATTGGCGCGGCGCTGCTCCCACTGCTGGATCTGCCCCTGGGCCTGGGCCCAGAGTTCACCCTGGTCCTCGGGCACCAGGGCTGCGGCGCTAATCGCCCCGTCGAAGTCGCCGCTGGCGGCCCGCCCCGCCGCCAGGTCTAAAATCACCTGGGTCCACCGCTGAATATCGGCCTGGGCCTGGACGTAGGCGGGGTCGCCCACCGGCACCTGACGGGCCTGCTCAATGGCCTCATTAAACAGCGAGGCCGACAGGGGTTCAATCAGCCGCCGGGCCTCCTCTAGGGAAGCGTTGCCGCCCAGGTTGGCGTTGGCGTAGCCGGTCTCCGCCTGGGTGAGCAGCGCCTCGTAGTCCGGGGGGCGCTCGACCTCAGGAATCTGGTTGAGCCAGCTAATCGCCTCGCCAAACTGGCGATCGGCGAGGGCATTTCTGGCCTGCTGTAGGGCCTCAGCCCCGCTGACCGCCGCCGGAAACAGCGCCTCGCCAGCGGGTGGGGCCGGGGCAGGCGTGGGCTCTGGCGGCTCTGGTGCCGCCGCTGGCGGCGCTGGGGAAGCGGCCTCTGGGGCAGGGTCGGGCTGCCGAAAGCTATCAAAGGTGCTCACCAGCACCCCCAGCAGCAGCAGCCCGGCGGCCAACAGGCCCCACCGCACCCAGGGGATGGGCTCAGTCACGGCGGCTGGTTCCGCCCCCGACGGCAGCTCGGCATCTGTGGTTGGGGGCCGTGGGTCTGGGGGCCGTAGGTCTGGGGGCACTGGCGGCGGTACCAGCATGGAGGGCGGTGCGCCCCCCGGCCAAGGGCCTGCCGGGTCCTCGGTGGGGACAGGGGAAATAGGCGGTGGATCGAGTAAATCTGGAGGCAGCGGGTCCGGGGGCAGCGGGCCGGGGTAAATGGGGCCGGGGTAAGGGCCCACCGGGGTCAGGCCGCTGGGGGGCAGCAGGTCTGCCTCAGGCCGCTCCGGCGCAGCCTCAGTGGGGGGCAGGCCCACGGGCATTTGCCCCACCAGGCTGGGGGGCACCAGCATCAGGTATTGCTGGCCGGGGGGCATGACCGCCACCGGGTTTTGCTCAGGCCGCCAGTGGTGTCGGCACAGCTCCGGGATGCGATCGCCCAGGTAGGCCACCACCTGGGCCAGGGTCAGACAGCCGTGGAACCGCATCGCCTCGATCAGCGCCTCGGTAAACAACCCGTGGCGCACCGCCAGGGTCTCCTGGGAAAACTGGTCGGGCCGACAGGAGAGCACCAGCGGAATGGCCATTTGCTCGGCCAGGGCCGCCGACTGCGCCCCTAACCCCGGCCCCACAGCTGGCCCCAGGGCGCTCTGGGGTCGGTTCATATCGAGCATGACCAGCGACTGACGCTGGTTGCCCTGGGCCAGGCAGTTAAACAGGGTCTCGACGGCGATGCCGGTCTGCTCAATGCGGCTGGGGTCGGCATCGATGGGCAGCAGGTAGTCTTGCCCCTGCCAGTGCACCCCGTAGCCGCTGAAGAAAAACCACACGGTGTCGTCCGGGCCGGCGCGATCGCAGCTCTGGGCCAGCCGCTGTAGCAGCACCTCGCGGGTGGGCGCCGCCGCCCCCTCGTACACCACCGACGACACATCGGTTAGTAGTGAGCAATAGTGGGTGGGCAAGCCCACCTCATTGACCAAAAAATCTCGCAGTTCGAGCGCGTCGAACTGGGCATACATCAAAGGCTGAAGCGATTGGTATTGATTGATGCCAACAATAACGGGCCAGTGGCTTGCCATGCCGGTGGTTTGCCTCCCAAGGGTGGGGCTAAAAAGTCACCTGCAATACTAGCGCTTGGCCAGCCATTCGGAAGCCCAAACCGCCCAGAACTGGCTCAGCAATTCTTTATTGACGGTTTGGGGCGCTATCGCTACAGTTAAGGCACTTTTTGGGCACCCTGCGAAGGTGTTTGGAGCAATTCGACCATGGCTACTCTGTCGTTGTTTTCGTCCTCATCTCTAAAAGTCGGCGGCACTCGCCCACCCCAGGCCCTCTGGCTGCGGCTGGTTCTAGCCGCCGCGATCGGCTGTGGTGGCGGCCTGCTGCCCACCCTGGTCACCCCGCCCGCCGCCCAGGCCTACACCTCACGGGTCAACCTGTTTTTGGTGCGCGAGCAGGGAGAAAGCTTTGAAACCCTGGTGCAGCGCTCCGAAATCATCGCCCGCGCCGCCATTCAGCGCAGTTTTGACGCCGATGTGCTGATGACCGATGTGGTTGTCACCGTGATTGGCGACAACCAGGGCATTTCTGTGCCCATTCTCACGGTGCCGGTCAGCCGGGCCGACTGGCGGCTGCGCCCCGATGTCAACCAGTGGGCCCGCTACTTCGACGCCGCCCGCGCCCTGGTCACCGACTAGCCTGGCCGTCAGATTTTTCAACCTAAAACAAAGTTGCGCAGAACCTCATTCTTGCTCT
Organism: Nodosilinea sp.; assembly: GCA_035466075.1. GTDB lineage: Bacteria > Cyanobacteriota > Cyanobacteriia > Phormidesmidales > Phormidesmidaceae > Nodosilinea. Next base: position 5,416 of record DATIVG010000066.1, read on the forward strand.
ATAGTCGAAAGGTTGTGAAGTCTTAACTATTGCTGTCATGGCGGTTCCCAAGAAGAAAACCTCCAAACAAAAGCGCGACCAGCGTCGCGCCACCTGGAAGCGCACCGCAGCGCTCCAGGCTCAGCGGGCTATGTCCCTGGGTAAGTCTGTGCTCACCGGCCGGTCGGCTAGCTTCGTCTACCCCGGCGACGATGAGGACGACGACGAAGAGTAAGCGGCAAAGGATTAGCGGGTAAAGGGTACGTTTTCTCAACCAGGCTAGAGTGCTGCGGAAATTTCTTCCTCGGCTGCCCTAGCCCTGAGTTGACTAAGCCTTTTTCAGAGCTCCCTTTCTGGCTTTTTGGAATACTACATTTTGTAAGCAGGATAGAGACTCTATCCTGCTTTTTAAGTTAGCTTGGCGGCAGATTCCACCATTCTGCCACCACCTATGAACCAGCTCGACTCAAACCCCGAATCGCGCATGTGGGCGATGCTTGCCCACCTCAGCGCCCTGTCGGGCTTTATTGTGCCATTTGGCAATATTATTGGGCCACTCCTGATTTGGCTAATCAAGCGGGACGAAATGTCGTTTGTTAACGATCAGGCCAAAGAGGCCCTCAATTTCAACATTTCCATGACCATTTATATGGCCATTGCGGGGGTGCTGATTTTTGTGCTGATTGGCATTCCTATTTTGATTGTGCTGGCAATTGCCTGGCTGGTGCTGGCCATTATGGCCGCGGTTAAGGCCAATGAAGGCACCGTCTACCGCTACCCCCTCACCCTGCGGCTGGTGAAATAGGCCGATAGTCTCGCCCTTATAGATATATATAGCAGTTGCACTCAACAAGTTCTGTGGTTGGTCGGTGAACCGTCTGAAGCCATGGGCGGATAGTTGTAACTAACGTGGGATGGGCAAAGCGTCGCGTGCCCATCGACCCGATAACGGGTAAGGGCTTTACCCGTTACCCACCCTACGCAGGTCTATGTTTAATTTCGCCTTCCTACTTAGCCCGATGTTCTAAATAAATGGACGAACCTCGGGGGCCAGGGGTGATCGCGGCATCGTTCTGGGCTCCTTTGGGGGTTGCTCGGTGGGCTGTTCTGGGGGCTGTTCTGGGAGTGCTGGTTGCTCCGGCTGTTCTGATAGGTCGTCTTTGGGAATG
>DATIVG010000067.1:0-5934 GCA_035466075.1 Nodosilinea sp.
GCTGAACTGGCGCTTTAAGGGAGGCCCTGCTGTCGATGACGCAGGCGAGCCCATTGACGGGAAATTTCAGCATTTGACCCTGGTGACCAAGGACTACAACTACCAGGTGGTGCAGGCACCGGGGGCCACCATCGAAGTGGACTACGTGGGGGCCAGCGAAGACCCGATTACCTTTATCGTCAGCAACCTGGCCATTACCGACAAGGGCATTACCCTCACCGCCGAGGTCAGCGATCGCCCCGCCAAGCTCAACGGGCTGGATACGCGCTTTCGGTTCCACGGCAGTCGCTTAGAGATTGTTGAAAACCGCATTCAAGACTTTACCCTGGCCGGGTCTGGCCCGCTGCCGCCGGATCTGGTGGGAGATGCGATCGCAGATATTGCCCTGCAATTTAGCCAGCGCGACGGCGGCCTCACCCTGGTAGCTGGGGCGGCCAGCCTGCGGGGAAACCAGCTGCTCAGCTGCAAAGGCACCCGGTTTGAGTTTTCCATCGATGCCCTGGGCCTCAAGTTTGTCAACGATGGCCGCTTCCACCTGTACTTTACGATCACCGGAGCGGCCCAGTTTTTGCCGCTGCCCGGCGACAGCCCCAACGGCCCCCTGGCCCTGCTGACCGGCATCAAAATTCAGCTGGTGGAATGCCCCCTGACCAGCGATGTCAGCGTCATCGGCAAGCATGTGAACTTCCAGATCGAGCTGCCGGAGAAGGTGTCCTTCAGCTTCCTGGGCTGCTTTGAAATGGAGATTCGCTCCATTGGCTTTGTGCCCCAGTTTGATCAGTTTGACGGGGCCGCCGCCATGGAAATTGGGGGCCAGGTCAAGTTCGCCCAGGGCACGGGCGACGTAAACACGGTACAGATTGACTTCCACAGCCTGTTTGTCGGGCTACCCCCCAAAGGCAGCTTCTTCCCGCGCATTTACATGCAGGAGCTGGAGGTCAACATCAGCCTGGGCGAAGCCTTTAAGCTCAACGCCGTAGTCGAGTTTCGCGACAACGACGTCGAACAGGGCTTCCTGGGCGAAGGGGTGATGGAAATACCGGGCATGCCGGTGTTTGCCGCCAGCTTTGCCTTTTTGCGGGTGCGCCGCGCCGAAACTGAACCCTGGGTGCGGGCCTGGTTCATCTTTGTGGAGGCCCGCCAGGTGAGTCTCTACATTCCCTTTGTGGAGCTGTATATTCGCGAGATTGGGCTGGGCTTTGGCTATCGCTACACCATCGCCAGCATCAAAGCCGCCGATGAGGCCGGTAACCTCAAAGAACTGATCGGCAATCTGCGGGAGCTATCGCGCACCCAGGGCGATCTGTCGAAGCGCGATCGCTGGTCGGTGGACCTCGAAGGGCCCGGAGAATCGCTGCGCTGGACGATTGTGCTGCGGGCGCTGATCTCCCAAACCTCGGCGACGCCGGGGGCGATCTCCCTCAAGTGGCTGGAGCACATCGAGCAAACCCTGCCCTGCCTGTTTCTGTTCGACGCCATTGTCGCCTTCCGCAGCGACCTGACCTTCTTCATGGCGGTGCGCGCCTGGATTAACTCCAACTACTACGACTACGTCAACGACGTCAATGAGCTGCGGGAGCGGCCTCTGTTTAGCGGCTTTGTGCTGTTGTCGGTGCGGCAAAAGCGGTTTTTGGCCCAAATTTCCTCCAACCCCAACGGCAGTATGGGCACCCGCCCACCCCTGCCGCCCTTTGTGGAGCAGGCGATCTTAAACGGCCAGTTTGCCGCCACCATTTTGATCGAGCCCGCCCTGCTCCACGCTGAGCTGGGTTGGCCCAACATGCTGCGCTGGGGCCAAAAAATTGGCCCGCTGGATGCCGAAGTGTCCGGCGGTATGATCTTTCGGGTCAGTAAGCACTACCTGGTGCTGGGTATTAGCTACAAAGCGCGGGGCAGCCTCAGCTTTGATGCCGAACTCAACCTCAAGATTGTCGGGGTGCGGGTCAGTGCCCATGCCTCCTTTGCCTGGGGGGCCAGGTTCATTGGCATGGTCGATCTGGCTGACCCCACCGGCAAATCGGCGATCTACGCGGCCATTGGCATTGAAATCCGCATTCGGGTCTCGATCGCCCTGTGGATCAAGCTGCTGTTTATCAAAAAAACCTTCCGTCTGAGCCTGGAAATTGGCTTCACCGCCGGGTTAGAGCTGGGGATCGACGGCGTCACCAACGCCGGGGTGCGGGGGAGTGGCACCCTGTTTATCTCAGCCATGGGGCGCAACTTGCAGATCGGCGTCAAGCTGGGCCTCAACGAAGGGGCGGTGCAAACGGCCCTCGACCGCACCGCCCCCTTCCTCAATCTGGGTCTGGAGGCAACCGATGTCGATCCGGTGCCCGGTGTGGCGGGGGCAGAAGCGCGCGCTCAAACCCTGAATGTGACTGCCGCCCCCGCGCCGATCGCCGCCGCGCTGGTAGCAGGAGACCCGGCGTCTGACGCCTCTCTGTCAGGCGCGGGACCCGACGCCGAAGCCCCTGCGATCGCACCCTCGCCGCTAGGCGCAGCACCAGAGATAGAAGACAACCGGGGAGTCTTTCACCAGCCCAATTACGACCTGTTTGTGATTCGCCCTGCCAAGGAGGAGGACTGGGGCTACTTTATTTTGCTGCCCCGCGCGGAGGTCGAAGGCGACGACATCGAAGAACGCGGCTTTTTGCCGGTGCCTCCGGCGAACAATACCATCGAGAATGATTTTGAGCTGACCCTGCCGGGGTTGGCCGCCGATGGGTTTATGCTTCAACATTTCCGCCCGGTGGCCAGCGATCGCTGGGAGCCGGTGAACGCCGCCGCCGATACCGGTACCACCTGGCAATGGCGCGTTGACTGGGATGCGAAGATTGAAGAGGCCACCCAGTATGCCGAAAATGGGCAGGTAGCCGGTGAATCCAGCGATATTGTGCTGAGCCGCTATCTCACCTACGCCTTCAAGACCACCGCAAGCCTCGGCCAGGATGTGCCGGTTGGCGATCCAGATGCGATCGCAGCTCGCCAACAAACCCTCACCGACGACCGGGTACACAACCCCTCCGCCGGAGCCTACGAGGCGGCCGTGCGGGGGGCCCTAGAGCAGTTCCGCAGTTCTCCCTTCTTCAAGCACGACCCCAACTCGCCCTACGAGCGCACCCTGGAGGTCGCCTTCCGCGACAACACCAGCATCTATACCGCCACGGGCGAATCTGCCGCTGGCGTCACCGGGCCCACCGAAGACCTGGCCCTGCTCGAAGAGGAGCAGGCTAACCAGCAGGCCCACCAAATGCGGGGGCTGATCGTGCAGGATTTGATTGCCGACCTGCAAGACTACGCCGACCTGCCCGATCTGCCCAATGGTCAAGATCCCCTGAATCTCCAACCAAAAGATAGCGAGTTCGTGGGGCAGTCCATTGGCTTCCAGATGGGGCTGGTGTTCCGCTACAAAGGGCCAGCCCCCGACTGGCTAGAGCAGGCGAACCCCACCACTGCGCCCAGCCTGAGGCAGCGATCGAACCGGACCAGCACCACACCCGATTCGCCAGCGCTGAATGTCCGCACCTTTAACCTGCGCAACGCCGGATTTGCCGCTAACCCGCCCCAGTTTGAGCGGGTGCAGCCCTTAACCGACACCAACACCATTGCCATCGCCTGGGATTTGACCTGGGGCCAGCCTCCCGAGCCGGGCATCAGCCCCTGCCAGCGCGACCCCAACCATCACCTACTGCACTACCAGGTGCGGCGACGCTCCCTGGATGGCAGCGAACCCGAGGCCGTCTACACCGTGAAGCCCGCTACCGGGGCCTGCTTCGAAGCTCATTTTGAGGTGAACGCTGACGTGATCGCCCTGCTCAAGAGGGAGCAAGTCTTAACCGCCAACGATCCCCTAGCAACTACCCTCAGCAATCTCCCCGAGTCCTCTGGAGCCGAAGCCTTTCTCAACGCCCTGCGAGAAAACTTGCCGCCCTCAGCCCATGCCATTCTGGAAAATACCCAGCATGAACTGTTAACGGTGGCTCTCAGCAACGATGGCGGCATGCTCAAGCAGCTACAGCCCCGCTTCCAGATTGTTGACCACTTTACCAATGAAACCCTGGCCGATCAGGCCACCATGCCGGCCACCGGGCGCAGCTACCTCTACACCATCACCCCCATCGACTTTACCAAGACCCCCGGTCGGCCCCTCACCCTGGTGGCCACCCGCTACCCCAGTGAGCCCCCCCGGGTACCAGTCGATGGTGAATTCAGGGTCGAATACCAGCTTCAGGCCGCAAACTGGTCGGCGGCAGACGAGCCGTCCCAACCCGATCGGCCGGTGGTGATCGAGACGCCGGAGGTGATCACCCCAAACCGCATCAGCTTGCAGTGGAGCGACCCCACGGCTCTGCAAGATGGCCCGGTGGTGCCGGTGGCCAAGTACTGGCTGATCTTCCGCAAAGATATTACCCTGCCCATTGGCAGCTATGGCCTCGACAGCTCGACCCAGGGCCCGCGCTCAAAAAACCTGCCCACCACCAACGCCCGCTCCTTGCCGACCGATATCAAGATTCAGCTGCGGCCTCCCGGTGAAGCCAGAAATCAAGACAATCAGAGAGTTGTCACCCACACCATCGACGACATCGCTCTAGAAATCGCCCTGGGGCGCGCCGGTATTCTCCCAGCCGAGCAAACTCCCCAGTGGCGACCGGAAGCCTGGCAGGTCTTTTTGCAGACCGAGTCGATCAATGGGGTGCCCTCGGCCCTGGCTCCAGTGAAGCTGTTGCTTCAGTTCAAGACGGCCGCCGGTGGCGACAATTTAGAAGAGCGGCAGCCCGCCCAGCTGGAATGGCTACCCAAGCCCCTCAGGCTACCCATGCTGCCCCCCGAAGACAGTCGCATTGTGCCAGGGGTCGCCCATGTGCCCATGCCCGGTCTAGATGGGGCCGCCCGGTTCACTGGCGATCTCGGGGGCGTGGCCTACCGCCCGCACCCGGCGCAACTGACCTTGCTGCGCCTGCGCTGGAACCAGGGGCCCAGCAACCAGCCCCGCTACCCGCTCAACCTCAACGCCAGCTATACCCTGCTAGAGCTGGATGTCGATGCCCATACCAACCAGACCTTCAGCTCTACCGCCCGTCTGGCAGAGGCCCTGCGAGACATTCAGCAGGTCCAGTTGCTGCCCGCCGAAGACCTCTACTTCACCCCCAAAGACACCCTCGCCGCCAACCAGTGGGAAGCCTGGTATCCCAGTCGGGTGCGGCGCTTTACCGATCGGGTGAGCGAGCCGGTAGAAGGCGACCAGATCGGCCAGAGCCCCTGGTATTCCTGGCGAGAGTCGCATCTGGTATGGCCCGACTGGCCTACCCTGACTGACCCCACCCTGCGGGAAGCGGCTCTGCACCCCTTCCTTCAAGCTCTGGTGGAAACCCTGGATGAAAACCCCAGCGGCTACACCTACTCGGATCCCAGCAATCCGGCTCTCCAGAAACTATTGCCCACCTACAACGTGGATGTGCAGTTTGGCCCCCCACGGGTGCCGGGCGACCTGAAAGCGTTCCAGGAGCTCACCGCCCCCTCAGCCGACCCCTACGGCTGGAGCATTTTGCTGCGGTTGGGGCTGAGCATGGGCCTCACCCTGCGAGACGAAGGCACCAACGACCTGGTGACAGGGGAGGCTCTGCTGCAAGCCCTGCAAGCGGCCCTAACAGCGCTGAGGACAGATACCCAGACCACCCCTAAATTCGCCGATTGGCTGTCGTACCTGCATGTCGAACTCCTCTTCCAACCAGGGCAGAGTTTTAGCCCTGAGGAGAAGGCGGCTAGCGCCAGGGATCTGTTGGCCATGGTGCAGCTGAGCCTGCGGCCTCGGGTAGAGCCATACCTCACCTATGGGGTGGTGGAGATCAAAGGACCCGCGCGATCGCAGGTCGAACTGCAATTCACCTTCGATGGCCCCTTTACGCTCATTGATCAGAGCAGTGGAACCGGTCG
>DATIVG010000068.1:0-12054 GCA_035466075.1 Nodosilinea sp.
GGTGGCGTAGTCGTAGAAGTCGCTCTGGAAGGTGATTTCGCCCAGCACTGAGGTCCGGGGCTGGTCGTTGCCCAGCACGGCGCACTCCACTTCGCGGGCCGTCACCCCGGCCTCGACGATGAGGCGGCGGTCGTAGCTGGCGGCGCTGGGGAGGGCGGCTTCTAGCTCTCGGCGGTTGGTGAACTTGGCAATGCCCACCGACGAGCCCAGGTTGGCGGGTTTGACAAAGCAGGGATAGCCCAGCTCGGTTTCGATGCGATCGCACAGGGGCGACAGCTGGCCAGCGGCCTCTACCTCGGCCCGGCTCACCGCCAGGTACTTGACCTGGGGCAGCCCCGCCTGGGCAAAGGCCATTTTCATGGCAATTTTATCCATGCCCAGGGCCGAGCCCAGCACCCCGGAGCCCACAAAGGGCCGCTGCATCAGGGTCAAGAGGCCCTGCACCGTGCCGTCTTCGCCGTTGGGGCCGTGGAGCACCGGAAACCAAATGTCAATGGCGTCTACCCCCTCAAACCGGGGCAGCCGCTGGCCTGGGGTCGCCGCCCCCGCCGCATCCTGGGAATCCTGGGGCGGAACGCCCGCCGCCAGCACCGCCGCCGCCGCCGGGCCCGATTGCCACACCCCGCCCTTGTCGATGTAGACCGGCCGCACGGTGTATTTGGCGGCGTTGCTGCCGCTGGCCAGGGCGCGGGCAATGGCCTGGGCCGAGCGAATGGAGACCTCGTGCTCCCCGGAGCAGCCGCCAAACACCAGCCCCACCGTCACCGTTGCCGCCTCTGTGGCCGTTACCGCCGTTGCCATACCTGTTTTACCTGCGCGTCGATTGCGGACAGGGTACCACAGCCGCCGGGGGGGCTGCTTGCCGAACCAGCGGCCAAAAAAAGCCCCGAGATCCCTCCAGGTATCTCGGGGCTTAACAATCAGGGTGCATCTACCTCTCTTTAATACGAGGGGTCAGACCCCTATCCGGAACATTCCCTAAGTTTTTTTGCCCCCAGGTGTCCAGGGCTACCCCTGGTGCGGCAGGTCCCCCGGTCGAGGGCACCGTCGAGGGAAGCGGCCTGGCGGTCGGGCCCCGGGTCGCGGGTGAAGATTTGGCCGGGGGGTAAAGATTTGCCTGGACCGGGCGGTTTAAATCTGGAGGGCGGTTAAATCGGGTTAGGCTGCGGTCTGTGGGTCGTCACGGTGCATAATGCCATTGAACACGGTGTGGCAGAGTGAGCGGTGAAATACTTTTTCCTTTCTGATGGTTGGGTTACGGGCCGGGTGTGGGAGTTTGGCGGCCTGTGGAATGAGCTGGCCTGGCAGCGCAAACCCCACATGCGCCGCCTCAACCTGTCGATTCAAGAGCAGGGCGAAACCCTCTGGCTCTACCAGGTCGAAGAGACGGTGCTGATGGTGGAGGTCAAGCCCGAAAACGCCACGGGCGCGCCCATTGGCCAGGTGGTGCTAAAGCGGCTGATCACCGCCGAGCAGGTGATTGAGCGCCTCTGCACCACCCAGACCGCCTAGGGCCCTGGGCCAGTTTTTTGCTGCGATCGCAACACCGGTACCCCAATCCCCCTAGACTGAGAGTGGCCAATTTGACCGCATCTGCTGCTGGTCAACAGAGGGCGGTCACACCACGTTGAAGGACTTAGGGCGTTGGCGGTTTTAGCAATTGTGCTGCTGTTACTGGCGGCTTACCTGCTGGGGTCGATCCCCACCGGCTATCTGGTGGCCAAGGGGGTCAAAGGCATTGATATTCGGCAGCATGGCTCCGGCGGTACGGGGGCCACCAATGTGCTGCGCACCGTGGGCAAGGAAGCTGCGATCGCGGTGCTGCTGATCGACCTGCTCAAGGGGCTGCTGGCGGTGCTGCTGGTCAAGGCAACCTGGCCCCAGGTGGTGGCGCTGGCCCCGGCGGGCGCGCTGACCGGCTGGACGGCCTGGGTCACCGTGCTGGCCGGGGTGATGGCCATCGTGGGCCACAGCCGCTCGGTGTGGATCAACTTTACCGGCGGCAAATCGGCGGCCTCGGGGCTGGGGGTAGCCATCGGCCTGGCCTGGCCCGTGGCCCTGGGGGCCGCCGCCGCCTTTGGCCTCACCCTGGCCCTCAGCCGCATTGTGTCGCTGAGCTCGATGGTAGCTGCGATCGCGGCGGCCCTGCTCATGGTCGCCACCGGCCAGCCCCTGGCCTACAGCCTGCTGGGGGCACTGGCGGCCTTCTACGTCATTCTGCGCCACCGCAGCAACATCGACCGGCTGCTGGCGGGCACCGAGCCCCGCCTGGGCCAGCAGTCCTCCAACCACGGCGGCTAGGGGCAGCCCCGTTAAACCATTCTCCTGGCCAGAGCGTCTGCCCATTGGTCCAGGTGAGCAGCGGCTGACGGGAATTGTGGATGCGACAAAAGAAAAAACCTCCAGGGCCGTAGCGCTGGAGGTAGTGGGGTCAAACAATCCGGGAAGCTAGGAGAGGCTCATCTCCCAAAGTCGTCGGTTGAAGTTGTATCGACGTCATACTCGATCTAGAGGGCCAGGTCGGGGGGCAGCAGCACCTGATCCACAGCGTGGATAATGCCGTTGCTGGCCGCGATGTCGGGGGTTACCACCATGGCCTCATTCACCATTACCCCACCGGTGGCTTCATCCACCTGGAGGGCCAGGGTCGTACCGGCGGCGGTGGGCACATCCCCAGGGGTGATGTCGGCGGCGGCCACCTCATCCTGCACCACGTGGTAGGTCAACACCTGGCGCAGCAAATCCTGATTTTCAGGCAGCAGCAGTTCCTCTAGGGTGCCCTCGGGGAGCGCTTCAAAGGCTTCATTGGTGGGGGCAAACAGGGTGATCGGGCCGCTGGCGGCCAGGGTCTCGCTCAGCCCAGCCGCTTCCACCGCCTCAACCAAAATGCTGAAATCCTCTTCGCCAGCGGCCACATCAACCACGGTGTCCCCACCGGCTTGAGCCCCGGTTTCCGCCGAGTAGTCACCGGCGGGTGCTTCGGTGGCCATGGGGTCTTGCTCGGGGGCGGTATCCGCGGTATCGGTACCACCGCAGGCCGCCAGCAGGGCTGCCGCGCCGACACTCAGGGCACCGACCATCCAGCGCTTCGTCACTGGGCGCTTCGTCATCGGGGAACGCTTAATAGCCATGGGAAACAATCCTTACACTCGATACTGCAAGTACAAATGCGCCAGTCCAGCACATCAAAAGCACTTTACGCACTGTAACGAGCCGCGCCCCTGCCCCCCTCCGCCCGGAGGCATAAACCCAGAATCTTAGCGGGGCTTCCGGTTCTACCCTGCGGCTGATGTCGTTTGTCCCCGATGGGGAACTTATGCCAAGGCCCTGGCGATCGCGGGGCTCAGATGGAAGGCGCAGATGGAAGGCGCAGCTGGAGGGCTCAGGTGGGGGGCTCTAGCCCAGTGGCGGCATCTTGAGCAAACCGCTGCTGGCGCTGGGTTTGCAGGGCCAGCAAAATCTCCTGATGGCGATCGCGGCTGATCGGGTAGCGGTAGCAAAACCACAGCCCCACCCCCAGCAGCAGGGCAGGCAGCGGCCCAATCAACAGGCGAATGGCGTTGAGGGCCGCCACCGGCTGGGCCGCAGCGTTGGCCACATAGCCCGTGCCGCTCAAAATCTGCCCGGAGATAAATAGCGCCATGGCCAGGCCCAGCTTTTGCAAAAACACCAGGGAGCTAAAGTACAGCCCCTCCCGCCGCAGGCCGGTGTTGAGTTCATCCAGGTCGATCACGTCGGGCAGCATGGCAAAGGGCACCACGTAGAGGGTGGCCACCCCTATCCCGGCCAGCACGCCCAGGGCGTACATCCAGACCACCTGGCCGGGCTGCACCGTGGCCAGCCCCCCCAGGGCCACCGCCGCCAGGGGTGCCCCCATCAAAAACACCGTGCGCTTGCCGGTGCGCTTGGCCACCCAGTCCCAAAACCACAGCATGGCGATCGCAGTGCCCTGCACCGCCAGCGCCATCTGGGCAAAGTGGGTAGCGGGCAGCCCCATCCAGGCCCCCACAAAGTAGGGCAGCATGGCGGCGGTCACCTGCACACTCATCCAGCCGCACAGGTAGAGGCCCAAGATTTGGCGAAAGGGGCCATTGCGAAACACGGTGCGCAGCTGTTGCAGCAGCGCCGGGGGGGCCGCCGACCCCGCCAGCGGCGGCCGACCCCGCTGCACCTCCCAGTAGCGGTGGTAGGTGCCCGCCACGCAGAGGCCAATCACCACCAGCGCCAGGCTGGCCGACAGCGACCCCAAAATCAAGTACTGGCGAGCCGGGTCGGCCACCCGCGCAAACACCACCTGGGCCATCACCAGCGCCACAATGCTGGCCCCAATGCTAAACGCCGATTTCAGGCCGATCAGGTCGGTGCGTTCGTCGTAGTCGTCGGCCAGTTCGGCGGCCAGGGCCGTGTAGGGCAGCTGCACCGCCGTAAAGGCCGCAAAGGCAAAAATCGACAGCACCAAATAGTAGATAAATACCCCCCGCTGGGTGGCAAAGGGCGGCACCACCCACAGCAGCACCGAGCAGATCGCCATCGGAATCACCCCCCCCAGCATCCAGGGAAAGCGCCGCCCCAGGGGCGACCGGGTGCGATCGCTGAGCCAGCCGATCAGCGGATCGTTAATGGCATCCCAGAGGCGGCCAAACAGCAGCACCGAGCCCGCCAGAGCCGGGCTCAACCCCGCCACGGTGGTAAAAAAATACAGCACAAAAAACGCCGACAGGCTAGCTGGCACCGCCGCCGCCAGCTCTCCCACGCCGTAGGAGACTTTTACCGACAGGGGCAGGGGGGGCAGCTTACGCAACGGGTCAACTCCAGGGCAACAGGGCACCATCATCCCACAGGTTTAACCTGGATTCGGGCTTTTCCGGGCTGTACCGGGGGCGGCAATCGGGATCAAAAAAGCGGTGAGCGCGGCGTGCCAAGAGGTCGAGCTAGCGCGATAAAATAACGGCGAAGATCAGGGATGAGGTAGCCACATGGCAAAGACAACGACAGGGGCAGCCCTGGGGCTGGGGCTGGCGATCGTGGCATTGGCCACCGCCTGCGACCCGCCGCCGCCCTCAACCGCCCCCCTCGATCTGCCCTCGACCTCAGCCCCCGAGGCCGCCGCTGGCTCTGATGCCGACTCCGCTGACGGCCTCGGTAGCGGCCCCGGCGGCGAGGGCCCGCCGCCGCCGCCTGCCGGTGCTTTTTTGGCCCAAATGACACCCGAGCAGACGGCCCAGCTCACCCAGCTGGGGGTTGAGGTGGTGGTGCCGGGCCAGGTGCCCCCGGCCTTCTCGGTGGCGGAAATGCGGGTGAGCCAGAGCGACCCTGCCCCCAGCTACCTGGTGGTCTACCAGGATGAGGCCGATCAGTGTTTTGCCATGGAGTTTGCCGCCGAGGGCTTTGGCGACCTGCCCGCCACCGAAAACCGACTGTCGATCAAGCCGCCGCTGTTTGGCGACCAGAGCTACGGCCTCAACTACGGCCCCTTTGTCGATGCCGATCTGAGCGCTCAAGCTCCCCAGGCCAACCTGTTTACCGACTGGATGATTGGCAGCTCGGGGGCCTACCGGCTGGTGGGGGCCGCCTACATTGGCGACCTGTTTGACCAACTGCGCAGCTGCACCGACATCAGCCCCGAAGCCGCCGTGGCCCTGGCCGAGTCGCTGACGGTGCTGAGCACCGACCCCATGGGCGCTCCCGTAGACGGCCCCTAACCGCCATCCGCGTTGCCCCCGGCAAGATACGGGCCGGGATACAGCGGTGGCCTGCGCTGATCCCGGTATCGTGCGAGAATAGTTTTCTATAATTTTGCAGTCTAAGATTAGGACGTTTGGCATGGCCGAGATTCAGTTTGCCCGTGGCATTGCAGAACCTGTTATTCCCGATGTGCGTCTGACCCGCGCTAAGGATGGCTCTGACGGCACCGCCACCTTTTATTTTGACCACCCCCAGGCCCTCACCCAGGAAGGGGTGGAGGTCACGGGTCTGTACCTGGTCGATGAAGAGGGCGAGCTGACCAGCCGCGATGTGAACGGCAAGTTTGTCAACGGCGAGCCCGCTGGCATTGAGGCCATCTATGTCATGAAGAGCGAGGCCGAGTGGGAGCGGTTTATGCGGTTTATGAACCGCTACGCCGAGCAAAACGGGCTGGGCTTTACCAAGAGCTAAGGGTCTCTCGCTATGGCCCATCCCTCGGCCCTGGGCAGAGCGGTTCGCTGCGCGGTGATGACGGTGAGTGACACCCGCACCGTGGAGAGCGATCGCAGCGGCCAGCTGATTCAAGCGCTGCTGGCCGAGGCGGGCCACCGGGTGGTTGACTACCGAATTGTGCCCGACGAGCCCGACTCCATTCGCCAGCTTTGTTACACCCTGGCCGAGGCGGGAGAGGCCGACTGCATTATTCTCACGGGGGGTACGGGGATTGCTCCCCGCGATACGACCTATGATGCGATCGCAGCTCTCCTCGACAAAACCCTGCCGGGGTTTGGGGAGCTGTTTCGCCAGCTCAGCTTTCAGGAGATCGGCTCCCGCGCCATGGCCTCCCGCGCTGTAGCGGGGGTGTACCGGTCGGTCTTGATTTTCTCGCTGCCGGGGTCAAGCAAAGCGGTCACCCTGGCCATGGAGTCCCTCATCTTGCCAGAGTTACCCCACCTGGTCAGCCTGATCAAAAACTAAACGGCTCCCCCCCTTCACCTTCTAACCTTCCCACCTGCCAACCTTTTAACCTTCCAACCTGTCAACGTGCCAACTCTTTAACCTGCCAACCCGCCTTTCTCTCCCCCTCCCTGTCCTCCCTCTGCCCCACTTACCGCCTATGCCCCCGGCCACTTCAACCCAGTGGGCCCGCCTGCTGAAAAACCAGGGTACCTGGGTGGGGTCGTTTACCCAGGTATCTCCGACCGGGGAAATTTTGCAAGACACTCCCTCGGAGGTGGTGCTGACGCCCCTCAACGGGGGCAACACCATGCGCCAGGAAATTCGCAAGCGGCCTCCCGGTCAGCCCCCCAGCGAGACGGTGCTGGAGTACAGCTCCCTGGGGCGGGGGGTGCTGTTTTGTGAAACCGGGGCCTTTTCCCAGGGGTCGATTCAGCGCAGCCCGGTGAGCGAGTTTGGGGCTGAGCTGGGCCTGATCCACAACCACGAACGGCTGCGCCTCGCCCAGATTTTTCCAAAACAGCCTACCCTGGGCAGCCTCACCCTGATCCGGGAGCATTTGGCCGGTACAGCGCCCGCCCCGCGCCCGGCTTTGACGCTGGAGCAGCTGCTCGGCACCTGGGTGGGCCAGGCGACCACGGTGTACCCCGACCTCCAGCCCCAGCAGTCGCTGGCCAGCCGCCTAGAGCTGGGGTTATCCCCCACCGGGGCCGTCACGCAAACCCTGAGCTTTGGCCCCGGCCCGGCCCTCTCCTCCCAGGGGCAGCGGCTGGGCTCCACCCTGCGGTTTGATCAGGGTCGGCAGCCGGTCACCGTCTTGCTATTGCCCGATGGGGCTTCGGCCACCTTCCCCACCGAGATTCAGCCGGGGCAGCCGCTGTTTTTAGAGGTGGGCTGGTTGATTGCGCCGACCCTGCGGCAGCGGCTGATTCGCACCTACGACGACCGGGGCACCTGGGTGAGCCTGACCCTGGTGATCGAGGAAAAAACCTAGCCCTGGGGCTTACCCTTGACCCGGTAGCCGATGTCGCGGCGGTAGTACATGCCCTCGAAGCAGATTTTGTCGATGGCGGCGTAGGCATTTGCGATCGCAGCTTCAAAGGTGTCGCCCAGCCCGGTCACCCCCAGCACCCGCCCGCCGTCAGCCACAATGCTGTTGCCCTGGCGGCGCGTGCCGGCCTGAAACACCAGCGCTCCGGTGGCAGCGGCCTCCTCAAAGCCGACAATTTCCATGCCCTTGGGGTAGCTGTCGGGGTAGCCCTCGGCGGCCACCACCACGCAGGCCGCCGCCCCCGGCTTCCACTGGATCTCCAGGGTGTCGAGCCGCCCCTCAATGCAGGCCAGCATCACCTCTTCGAGGGGGGTGGCCAGCAGCGGCAGCACCGCCTGGGTTTCGGGGTCGCCAAAGCGGCAGTTAAACTCCACCACCTTGGGGTCGCCCGCCGGGGTGATCATCAGCCCGGCGTAGAGAATGCCGCGATAGTCGATGCCGCGACGGCGCAGGGTTGCGATCGCGGGTTCCAGCACCTGCCGCTGCACCCGCTCCAAAATCTCCGGCGTCACCACCGGCGTGGGCGCGTAGGCCCCCATGCCGCCGGTGTTGGGGCCGGTGTCGCCCTCCCCAATCGCCTTGTGGTCCTGGGCCGGCACCAGGGGGCGAATGGTGTGCCCGTCGGTGACCGCCAGCACCGAAGCCTCCTGGCCGGTCATAAATTCTTCGATCACCACCTGCTGGCCCGCCGCCCCAAACTTGCCGCTAAAGGCATCCTTGACCGCCGCTCGGGCCTCCTCCAGGCTGTGGGCCACCGTCACCCCCTTGCCCGCCGCCAGCCCGTCCGCCTTCACCACAATCGGGGCCCCCTCCTGCTCCAGGTAGGCCAGCGCCGCCGCTTCCTCCTCAAACACCGCCGCCCGGGCGGTGGGAATGCCCGCCTCCACCATCAGCGCCTTGGCCCAGGCCTTGCTGGCCTCGATCTGCGCCCCGGCCCGGTCGGGGCCAAATACCTTCAGCCCCTGCTCCTTGAGAAAGTCAGTAATCCCCTCCGCCAGGGGCTGCTCGGGGCCTACCACCACCAGCTCCAGGTTGTTGACCAGGGCAAACCGGGCAATGCCCTCAAAATCGGTGGGGGCCATGGCCAGGTTGCGGCAGTGGGGCAGGGTGGCGGTGCCGCCATTGCCCGGCACACAGACCACCTCAGTAATGCGGGGCGACTGCAACAGCAACCACGCCAGGGTATGTTCGCGGCCACCGCTGCCAACCACAAGAGCTTTCACAGGCAATTTCCTAAAAAAATCTAAAAAAAATCGAACCCCATCTTCTCACGTTGCCACCCCAAACGGCAGCGACTCAGCCCTCCGGTATCCAGCCCGGCGTCTAGGACAGTATCCAAATCTGTCCTCCCCGGCATGGTAACGTCGGCCGGGCAAGATTGTCAGGGTACCGCTCCCCGGTTGGAAGACTTTCTCGACGGGGCAGAACCTGGGCGACAAGCCAGACACTGGGCCACCGGCCCAAAATCTAAAGGGCCACAGAATCCAGCAGTTCTCCGGCGGCAGCGGGAATTTGACGGGGAAGCATCACCACAAAAGTCGTGCCCTGGCCCACCTGACTGCTGACCGCAATGCTGCCCCCCATAATCGTCACCAGAGAATGCACAATGGCCAGGCCCAGGCCGGTGCCGGGGCGCTGGCGACGAATGGTCTGATCGACCTGGCGAAAGGCTTCAAAAATGTGGGGCAGCTGCTCGGGGGCGATGCCAATGCCCGTATCGACAATGGTGAGGGTAATGCGGTCGGCCTCGGTCTCAGCCAGGGTGATGCGCACCTGGCCCCGATCGGTAAACTTGACGGCGTTGGAGACCAGGTTGGTTAGCACCTGGCGCAGGCGATGCTCGTCGTTGACCACCACCGGATTGTCGAGATCGAGGCTGCTCTCCAGGGTGAGGGCCTTGCCGTCGGCTAGCGATCGCAGGTCCGACAGGGTGGACTGCACCAGCCAGTGGAGATTCACAGGGGTAGGGGTGAGGGTGAGCCGCTGGGCCTCCAATTTCGACAGGTCGAGAATGTCGTTGACCAGGTTGAGCAGGTTTTTGCCGTTGGTAAAGATGCGCTTCACCATCTCGGCCTGGTGGCTGTTGAGCGCCCCCTTCGACTCGCTGTCGAGCAGCTGGGAAAACCCCAAAATCGCGTTCAGCGGCGTCCTTAGCTCGTGGGACATGGTGGCCAAAAACTCCGACTTCACCCGGTAGGCCTCCAGCAGCTTGAGGTTCTGGTCTTCAATGTAGCGGCGCTGGCGCTCCAGCTCTTCGTTTTGCTCGGTCAGCAGCACGTTGGTCTGCTGTAGCTGGGCCTGGGCCCGCGCCTCCCGCTGCTCTGCCGCGTAGACCCGCAGCGCGTTGTGCAAAATCAGAGCCAGCCGATCGGGGGAAACCCGCGTTTTGACCAGGTAGTCGCTGGCCCCCGCCTTCATCAGATCGACGGCGATTTGCTCATCGCCCTGGCCAGTCAGCACCACCAGGGGAGTGGTCACCCCCTCGGCCCGCAGCTGCCGCACCAGCGATAGACCGTCCTGCTCGGGCAGGCGATAGTCTAAAAACACGCAGTCGTAGGTGTAGTTGGCCAGATTGGCAATGGCCTGGGCGGCATCGGTGACCTCGGTAACCTGCACCGCCAGGTCAGCCCGATCGAGGGCGCGGCAGATCGCCATGCGATCCACCGCATCGTCATCCACCAGCAAAATATCTAGCGCTCTACCCATCTGGCCAGTCCCTGCTTGTTCAGCCCCGTATGGCCACTCTGGCGATGGTTCAGGGAATTTCACACAGCGCCCAGTAGCGATTGAGGTCGGCCATTACCTCGGCAAAGGTGGCAAAGGCGACTGGCTTTAGAATATAGCCTGCCACGTTCAGGCGGTAGGCCTCTAGCCGGTCTTGGTCGGCGTCGGAGGTGGTCAGCACCACGACCGGCGTCGAGCGCAGCGACTCATCCTGGCGGAGGGCCTGCAAAAATTCGAGCCCGTTCATTTTGGGCATGTTGATATCCAGCAGCACCAGCCGCCGGTGGCTGGGCACCTGGGGCAGTTGACGGTCATTGCCGCGCAGCATGGTCAAAGCATCGAGCCCGTTGTGGGCGACGTAGAGGGGATGGTTGATCCGGTTGCGCTTGAAGGCCCGCTGTACGTTCATAACGTCCACTTCATCGTCTTCGACGAGCAGCACATTGACGGCACGCGTTTTCATAACCTGCTCCTGTGACAACAGCGGAGGCTGGGCCCAGGCACCTCACTCGCTTGGGGCTCGCTCGGGTCTCGAGCGGGCGGGGCCCAAGCGGGTCACCCTTGAGCCATCCGGGGCCACGGTGTCACCAGTCCTGGTACAGTCACAGACAACCTAGCTCGCACCTTCACCTAACCGGCCAGGGGCGAGACCCTATGGGCCACTACCTGGGCCACATTAAGCCTCCTCGTAGGTTCGATTATAGGCAGCCGGGCCAGCGTATCTATCTGTCTGGGGGCAGAGCTGGGGGCCGCCATTCTTGCAGGTGGGGGATCTGGGCGGTGAGGGCCTGGGGGTGTACCCCCGCCCGGTGGGCGGCCAGCAGCCCCACCGCCTCCAGGTAAGAGGCCACCCGCACCGTCGGCACGCCCAGAACCTCAGGGCTGACATCCAGAGCGGTGGCGTTGGCCTCTACGGCGATGGCCAGGGCGTGTTTGCCCAAGCTCAGCAGGGCGCTGCCGCCGCAGGCGCTGGCGGGCACCACAATGGCATCGATCTGATCGGCCCATAGGGTGCCGCCCAGGTTGGGTTGGGGCGGGCCCACCACAAACTGGGGGGCGCGGCTCAGCCCCGCCAGCACGCAGGGCAAAAAGGTGTGGCCCAGCTCCTCCGCCGCTGACTTGGGTGAAATCGAGGGGTCGAGGGGCAGCGGGCTGAGGGCCGGGGCGTGGGCGCAGGGCACCCGCAGCGTGCGGACTACCAAATGGCTAATCACCGCCTCGGCCCCGGCCAGGGGGTCAACGCCCTGGCCCTGGCGATAGTCTTGCAGCACCTCGGCGTCGGTGTCGTCGGGGAAGCGGGCGACGACGGCAATGGCGGTGGCTCCAGCTGCGATCGCACCCGCCGCCGCCCGCAGCAAACTGTCGGGCCGCTCGATCGTGCCCCAGGTGGCCCCCGAATCTGCGGTGCGCAGGGCTACCCCCAGCGGGGCATCGGTCACCACATAGTCGGTCAAGGCCAGACCCAGGGTGGCGCGGGCGGCATCCGCCGCCTGCAAATGCCGCCAGCGCAGTTCCTCTTCAATGGCGGCATCCAGCACCAGGCCAATGCGGTTGCCGTGTACTGGCCGCAGCCCCCAGCGCCCCGCCGCAAACTGGTCTAGCCCGTAGCCCTCCACGTAGTAGGCATTGGGCAGCGG
>DATIVG010000069.1:0-3534 GCA_035466075.1 Nodosilinea sp.
AGTTAAACAATCTGTGGTGCAAAACCCAACAAAAACCGCAGCGAGTTATCTCCTGCGGTTTTTGTTGGGATTGATTTTACAAAGGTTTGACTGACGGCTAGCGGCAACACCGCAGGCTCAGGCAGGGCGAAAAACTTGGGCTAAGCTACTCAGATCGGAGCGCCCAGTCGGAGACGTAGAGGGGCGACTCAAGCACCGTGGCGCTGGCGTAGGTGGAATAAGGAATATCCAACCCATCCACGGCGGACAGCTGCTGGGCAGACTGATCCATATAGAGCAAGTAGTTGCCCATCAAGAAATAAACCCCCATCAGGGCGGCAGCGGAGGAAGCCACCAAGAAACCAGCCAGCATCAGGGAAAACTCCTGACCCTTGACAGCCTGCTCCATTAACCGCAGCGCCCAGGCCACCAGGGCAATAACAATGACTAAAATAAGAAGCAGCATGGAAAAAGTGTTGTAATGACGAGCCCGATAGCCAGTTCTTTGTTTATTAAGAGCCTTAACCTATGTGTTACACATTGTAACAGGCATTCATAAAGCCGGCAGGGTTCCACAGAAAGTTTTTGGTTTTGGCTCGAACCAGGCTGCTCAGGCTAGGCCAACCGTACAGGTACGCTGCGATCGCGCAAATGCTCCTTCACCTGCTGCACCGTTAGCTGCCCGTAGTGCAGCAGCGAGGCCAGCAGCGCCGCCTCGGCCCGACCGTCGGTCAGGGCCTCGTAGATATGCTCGCAATTGCCCGCTCCCCCGGAGGCAATGACCGGCACCGGCACCCGATCGGCAATGGCGCGGGTGAGATCGAGGTCGTAGCCCGCCTGGGTACCGTCGGCATCCATGCTGGTGACCAGCAGCTCGCCCGCGCCGTGGTTAACCACGGCTTCGGCCCAGGCCAGGGCGTCAAGGCCGGTATTTTCGCGGCCCCCTCGCACGTAGACATCCCAGCCGGGGTGGCTGGGGTCGGTGCGGCGGCGGGCATCGATGGCGACTACGATGCACTGGGCCCCGAAGCGATCGCTGGCTTCCCTGACCAGCTCCGGGCGCTTGACCGCAGCGGAGTTGATGCTCACCTTGTCGGCCCCGGCCCGCAACAATTTTTTAATTGTTTCTAAGGATTGCACGCCGCCGCCTACGGTCAGCGGAATGAACACCTGCTCGGCGGTGCGGTACACCACGTCGTAGATAATGTCGCGGTCTTCGTGGGTGGCGGTGATGTCGAGAAAGACCAGTTCATCGGCCCCTGCCTGGTTGTAGGCCTGGGCCAGCTCAACGGGGTCGCCCGCGTCGCGGAGGTCAACGAAATTGACTCCTTTTACCACCCGCCCGGCTTTTACATCTAAGCAGGGCACGATTCGTTTTGCCAGCATTGCCGTTTCCCCTTGGCCTTTCTGCGTGCTGCCAATCTGCTACCGGCCGCTTTCCTGCGCCCATTTGCTGCGGCAGTAGATTAACCCAATTACAGGTTCCACAATAGAGGATTATGGCGATCATCAGAGACCAAGACGCTGATACACTGTGTCTTGGTTTTATCGTTGGAAACGCAGTTGGAGCCCTTAGCAGACATGGGTTTAGAGATTGGCCAAAAGGTAAAAGTATCCCGACTACGCGATCGGGTTTCTAAGGATGTGGCGGCTTACTTGGGCAAGCAGGGCGTAGTCAGCCAGTTCAAAATGGTGGACGGCAGCGGCGTGGGCGTTGTGGTCGAGTTTGACGACCGCTACACCACCTGGTTTTTTGAGGATGAGCTGTCTGCCCTGTCGTGAGGGCACCGACGCGCCTGGCCTCGGCGGAGTGCCCGCCGGGTTGATTCCATGCCCCTGAGCTAGGCCCTTGCATTGACCTCTGAAGCAAGGGGCGGCGTGAGAGCAGGCCAGGGGTATTTTTCGTCTAGAGTCAGGCGCAAATCAAGTCAGCGCATACCAGGCATAGCCAGGGGGAAGCGGGGCTCGGCGGGGTGCTCACGGCTGGTTACCACGCCGGGGCCATGCAGGTTTGGCCAGAAGGCTATAGGGTAAAGGCTGAACAGTCGGGCTGGCTCGACCGTTTGGCTGGTTGAGCGGTGGCTACGCCCGCTCAAGCGCACGGATTTAACGCACAGATTCAAACCCATAGGCCGATTGTTATGGCACTCATTCTTACCTACCTGGGCAAGGGGGGCAGCGGCAGCACCACCGTTGCCATCGCCGCTGCCAAACGCCAGGCCCGCGCCGGTCAGCGGGTGCTGTTGATGATTCAGGATGTCACCCCGGCTCCGGCGCTGCTGCTGGGACAGCCCTTGGCGGCTGAGCCCGCCGAGGTAGAGCCCAACCTGTGGGCCATGCAGTGCCAGGCGGCTACGCTGCTGGAGCAGAGCTGGGATGAGGTCAAGGCCCTGGAGAGCCAATACCTGCGCACCCCCTTTTTGAAGGCGGTGTACGGCCAGGAGCTGGGGGTGCTGCCGGGTATGGATCACGCCCTGGTGCTCAACACCCTGCGCCAGCTGGAGGCGAGCGGCCGCTACGACGTGATTGTCTACGACGGCAGCGATGCCCTGGCCACCCTGCGCATGCTGGGGATGCCGGAGATTTTAGACTGGTATCTGCGCCGCTTTCGCGGCGTGTTTCAGCAGTCGGATGTGGGCCGGGTGCTGTCGCCCTTTTTGCAGCCCATGGCGGCGGCGGTGCTGTCGGTAGACTGGTCGGGGGATGTGCTAGACCAGCCGACGGGGGAGGTGCGATCGCAGCTCGAAGCCGGTCGCCAGGCCGTCACCGACCCCAGCCGCGTGGCCGCCGTTTTGGTGACTACCCCGGCAGCTGGGGCGGTGGCCACCGCCCGCTACCTGTGGGGCAGCGCCCAGCAGATTGGCCTCACCGTGGGCGGGGTGGTGGTCAACCACGGCACCCTGGGCGGCGATGAGGAAACCGCCTTTGCCCCCCTGCCCCAGGCGGCGCTGCCCTCGG
Organism: Nodosilinea sp.; assembly: GCA_035466075.1. Classification (GTDB taxonomy): domain Bacteria; phylum Cyanobacteriota; class Cyanobacteriia; order Phormidesmidales; family Phormidesmidaceae; genus Nodosilinea. The sequence goes on from DATIVG010000069.1 coordinate 2,938, forward strand.
TAGTTGACCAGGGCTGGGAAGCTGCGATCTCGGCCCTGCCCGACCCTGCCCAGTGGGCCGCCGCCGCCCCCCGCCCGGTCACCGTCGATGTGGCCACCAAAACCGTGCGACTGTTTTTGCCCAGCTTCGACAAAACCCAGGTCAAGCTCACCCAGTACGGCCCCGAGGTCACCGTCGAGGCCGGCGATCAGCGCCGCAACCTGCTGCTGCCAGCGGCCCTCCAGGGCAAAGCCGTGGCCGGCGCTAAATTTCAAGACCAGCACCTGGTGGTTTCCTTTAGCTAGCGATGTCCTGTCATCGATTCACAGGAAAATCACCCCGGCGCTAGCCAGGGTTTGATTCTGATCCGAGAAATGTGGCACCGTGGATAGTGATTGCGCTCTCCCGCTGGGGAGGCTGCGCCATCGCCTGAGTTTTGATCGACATTGTACTGACCTGTAGCAGTTTTCCATCACCATGGCTGAACCACCGTCCTCTCCTCCGGTCAACGACGCTCCAGACCCATCCCCGGCTGCTGAAATCGCCCCTGAAATCGCAGCTGGGGCCCAGGGCAACGCCGCTCGGCAGCTGTTGGGCATGAAGGGGGCCAAGGCAGGC
>DATIVG010000070.1:0-1849 GCA_035466075.1 Nodosilinea sp.
ATCGACAACGGCGGCTGGTTCCATATCCCGCAGGCTCTGGTGCAGAGCCTCGTAGCCCTGGGCCGCAATGTAGTCTTCGATGCGCTCTGGGTCAATTAGACCGCTGTTTTCAAGCACGATGCGGTGCTGGCGGGTGAAGAAGGGGATGGTGGGTGAGATGGCGGTGGGGAGATGGGGGGATGGGAGGATGGTTTTTGGGTTCTGACTGGTGGCTTGCGACTCCTGGCTGTTTGCTACGCTGGCAACAATGTGGGCCGCCTGGTCGGGGGTGACGCTGGCGTAGAGGTCACCGGAGGGATCAATTTGGACGAGGGGCCCCCGGCTGCACAGCCCCATGCAGCCGACCCCTGAGACAATCACCCGATCGCCCAATCCGGCGGCGGTCACAGCGGTTTCGAGCTGGGTTTTCACGGTCAGGCTGTTGGCTGAGAGGCAGCCGCCGACAGTGCAGCAGCGGATGCGGTAGGGCATGGGTGGCGGTGTTGAGAGCTGGGGCGGGTCTTGCAGGGTCATGGCTCAGGGGGTGCCCGATAGGCAGGTATGGAGGCGATCGCAAACCGTCGCCGGGGTTTGGTGGCCCTCAAGCTGGTCATCGAACACCACCGCAGGGGCAATGCCACAGGCCCCCAGGCAGCGGGCGGTGCCTAGCGAAAACTGGCGATCGGGGGTGGTGTCTCCGGCCTGGATGTGGGTGGCTTGCTCTAGGGCGCTGAGCAGTTGGGCCGCCCCTTTTATATAGCAAGCCGTCCCCATGCACACCACGCAGGTATGAACGCCCTTGGGCTCTAACGAGAAAAAGTGATAGAAGGTGGCCACGCCATAGACCTGGCTGGGGGGCAGCCGCAGGCTGTGGGCAATGTGCAGTAGCTGCTTGGGCTCTAAACAACCAAACAGTTCTTGAGCTGTATGCAGCACCTCGATCAGGGCATCGGGGCGATACTGATGGCGCTTCATTGCGGCCTCTAGCCGCCGCTGTCGTGGATCTTGGGCCGGGGCGGCGCTACTGGTTTCGACCGTAGAGACAGGCGTCATTGTCCTTTTGCCGTCGTTAAATTAGCGGTTTTAACGGTTTCCCCAGACAGGGTTTGCGCATCGACCACCAGCACCGAACAGGGCGCGTGGTGCATCACATAGCTACTGACACTGCCGAGAAACAGTTCACTGAATCCTTTGCGCCCGTGACTACCCACTACAATCAAATCGGCTGCCCAAGTTTTGGCTAAAGCACAGATCTCATGGCCCGGACTGCCTAGGAGTTGGGTAAACTCGGCCGACACTCCGGCGGCGATCGCCTGGTCGGTAAAGCTGCGCAGCCTTTCTAGGCCCTTGCTTTCGGCTTCCCGGTAGAGGTCTAGCCAGAGGTCGCTGTCTACCCCGAGCGGCAGCGGGTAGCCATAGTAAGCTGGCGTCGTAAAGCTGCTGCTGTATTTTGGCTCTAAAACACTGAGCAGCATCAGCCCTGCCCCCGTTGCTTGGGCTAAGGTCAGAGCCTGTTGGAACAGGTTGGCGCAGGTATCGCCCTGGTCAATCGCAACAAGAATTTTGCGAAACATAATGATTTCCTCAATTCAACGGCTTTCGCAGGGACAAAGGGCCGTTTGCCCCTGCCTAGATTCATGCCTCAATCCAGCAACGCCGAGTGGTTCAACTTCCACTCGCAGGTATAGATCAACAGTTTGAGGAAACTGTGAGGGTCTGACCCCGGCGCTGGTGGCTGCCGCCGATTGCCGCTAGTGGTTTGATTAATCTCGTTCCTCACAATTTCCTCAAGGTGTTTGCCTAAACTCAGTAGAGCGCAACGGCTCTGCCAGCCTCTCCCCCAGGGGGGTGCTGCGAATCACCCAACACT
>DATIVG010000071.1:0-11016 GCA_035466075.1 Nodosilinea sp.
TTTCAAATTTAAGAGTCCAGGGTTTATCTGTCGGTTAGGCAGCCATCAAACCCTGGGCTTTCTTATTTTATGAGCTATAGATTTCAGTTGCGGCTTCACTCTCGATCGTTTGCTTGCTGAGCAATACAATGTCCGCTAGGAACTGAGTTTTGTAGTAGTTTTGCTAGCGCTTTACCTAATAAACCAGGGCTTTAATTTCAGACTCTTACAACAGCCTTTTCTCTATACAACTGCTAAAGTTTAATCAGCTATACTTCCACAACATAGCCTGCACAATGAATTGATGTTAGTCATCGGCCCACTGCATTTCCTGGCCCCATAGGATACGGCGCGATGCTCAGAAATCACGGGTTCCACGGCGATCCACCTGCTTCACCTCAAGCCGCATCTTCAAATGCAACGTCATTCTACAAAATAAAGCGGCTGGCGAATGAATCTGCCAGCCGCTTTGCCGTTGGATAGATTAAACAGCGCTTCGGTGCACCAAGGTGACTCTAGCCCCCCGCCACAGCGGGGACGATGCTTACTTCGTCGCCGTCGCTCAGGGCGGTCTCTTTGCCGTCAAGAAAACGAATGTCTTCGCTGTTGACGTAGAAGTTGACGAAGCGCCGCAGTTCACCGGCATCGTCGCAGAGCCGGGCTTTAATGCCGGGGCAGCTGCTCTCAAGGTCGTTGAGCAATTCTACGATGGTGCCACCGCTGCATTCGAGAGCGGCCTGGTTGTTGGTAAATTTTTGCAGCGGAGTAGGAATCAGTACTTTTACAGCCATGGTTGTCTCTAAGTCGGAGTCTAATTGCTCAATTTGCTCAATAGATCTGGCAGCGCCACCCTCGTAAGCGCAACGCCGCCAGGAAAGGGTGGGCCTAAACAGGCACCTGCTGCCACTCGAGGCGGTCGAGGGTGCGAGACCGCTCTAGGGCGCGCTCGAAGCTGTCAAGCTTGGGCTCGATGGTGAAGGGCTCGCCGATGTACCCCTGGACGGCCTCCTGGGTTTTGAGACCGTTGCCGGTGATGTAGACCACGGTAGATTCGTCGGGGTCAATCTTACCTGCCTCTACCAGTTTTTGGAGCACGGCAATGGTAGTGCCGCCTGCGGTCTCGGTAAAGATGCCCTCGGTCTCGGCCAGCAGTTTCATGCCAGCGATGATTTCGGCATCGGTCACTGACTCAATATTGCCGTTGGTTTTGCGGGCAATATCGAGGGCGTAGATACCGTCGGCAGGGTTGCCAATGGCGATCGACTTGGCAATGGTGTTGGGCTTGACTGGGGTGACAAAATCACGCCCTTCTTTGAAGGCCTGGGCGATGGGAGAGCAGCCCTCAGCCTGGGCACCGCTAAAGCGCACGGGCTTGTCGTCTACCAGGCCGACTTTGACAAACTCCTGGAAGCCTTTGTAGATCTTGGTGAACAAAGAGCCCGATGCCAGGGGTGCCACAATGTGGTCGGGCAAGCGCCAGCCCAGTTGCTCGGCCACCTCATAGCCCAGGGTCTTAGAGCCTTCAGAATAGTAGGGCCGCAGGTTGATGTTCACAAACCCCCAGCCGTGGGTGTTGGCTACCTCAGAGCACAGACGGTTGACCTGGTCGTAGTTGCCCTGCACCGCCATCACGGTGGGGTTGTAGATCAAGGTGCCCAGCACCTTACCAGCTTCTAGATCGGCGGGGATGAAGACACAGCAGTCGAGGCCAGCGTGGGCTGCGATCGCAGCCGTAGAGTTAGCCAAATTCCCAGTACTCGCACAGGAAACCGTCGTAAACCCTAGCTCCTGCGCCCGAGTCAACGCCACCGACACCACCCGATCCTTAAAGCTCAGGGTGGGCATGTTGACCGCGTCATTCTTTATATAGAGTTCTTTCAGACCCAGCCGCCGCGCCAGGCGGTTGGCCCGCACCAGCGGAGTCATACCCGTACCCACGTCGATCGGGGTATCGGTGCTCACCGGCAAAAAGTCCTTATAGCGCCAGATCGACAGCGGCCCCGCCTGAATGCTGCTGCGGGTCACCCGTTGACGAATCGCGTCGTAGTCATAGGCCACCTCCAGCGGGCCAAAGCACACGTCTTCGCACACATGCTTTGCGCCCAGGTCATAGGTTTCGCCACACTCTCGGCACTTCAAAGCAGAAAACGTAGGAGTAAGCGCTGCCGTGCGTTCGGCCGTCGTGCGTTCGATAGACTGCGTCATGGCGGATTCCAATGGGCTATAGGGACAACTTTTGTTTAGTGAAGTCAACCTAACACGGCACCAAATCCCGGTCAAACATACCCGACTTTTTTTGTCGGGTATGTTTGACCGGTGGCCAAGGCCGCAAACTCTTTTTAGTTCCCGCAGGAAAATCAGGTTTGAGGACAGCAAAGTAGTGTGTTATACAAACGCCCCCCTGGCAGTTGAGGTTAATTGTTTTAAAGTCATGGAACGTTTGCATTACCTGACGTGTCAGACCAAGCAAACTGCTCTATGCTTGGTGCCCAATGGTGTTCTGAGCTAGGGCTTGGCGCATTAGCAACATCCGCGGCCAACCTAGCGCAAATGAATCCTGTGATGCTCTTAGCAGAACGTTATGGTAGTGACCCAAGATAAGCCCCTTGCTAATGTCTTTCGCCAGCTCTCTGGGGGCGCCTTTCCCCCGGTGGTGGAGTCCTACGAGCGGGGGAAAACAATATTCTTCCCTGGGGATCCAGCTGAGCGCGTTTACTTTCTATTAAAGGGCGCGGTTAAGCTGTCTCGGGTGTATGAGGCCGGGGACGAGATTACCGTAGCTCTGCTGCGAGAAAACAGCGTTTTTGGTGTGCTGTCGCTCATTACCGGCAACCGTTCTGATCGGTTTTATCACTCTGTAGCGTTTACGCCCGTGGAGCTGCTGTCGGTTCCCATCGAGCAGGTTGAGCAAGCCCTCGAAGAAAATCCAGAGCTGGCTCTGCTGATGTTGCGGGGGCTCTCGTCTCGCATCCTGCAGACCGAGATGATGATTGAAACCCTGGCCCACCGCGATATGGGGTCTCGGCTAGTAAGCTTTTTGCTCATTCTCTGCCGAGATTTTGGCGTCCCTAGCCAAGACGGCATCACCATTGATCTCAAACTCTCACACCAGGCCATCGCCGAGGCCATTGGCTCAACCCGGGTGACGGTAACGCGGCTCCTGGGCGATCTCCGGCAGGAAGGTATGATTTCCATCTACAAGAAAAAAATTACTGTTCACGATCCGGTCAACCTCAGTCAGCAGTTTACCTAGGCCGGGCGGGTACCACGGCCCTTGCCGGATTTAGTTGTCCCAGTCGATGGCCAGCTTTAGTCACTCAAGGCCCAGCCCATGCAGTAGAGTAAGGGCAAATTTCCCGATAGCTGGTGAATGGTTTCTGGGTACGTCTTAATTTTGGCGGTTTTGATGCTGGGAGGCGTGATCGCCACCCTCGGCGACCGCATTGGCATGCGGGTGGGCAAAGCCCGCCTGAGTCTGTTTAACCTACGGCCTCGGCAAACCGCGACGGTGGTTAGCATTGCCACGGGCAGTGTGATCTCCGCCTCGACGCTGGCCCTGCTGTTTGGCGTCAGTAGCCAGCTGCGCACAGGCGTATTTGAACTGGGCCGCATTCAGGATGATCTGGCCAATGCTGAAGCTAGCCTTGCCCAGGCCCAGTCAACTCAGGAAAATGTAGAAGCCGATCTGGAATCAGCCACTGCTGAGCGCCAGCGGGCACTAGCTCGACTCCAGGAAATCAACCGGTCCCTCGAGCAGGCTGTGGCCCAGCAGGAGGCCACCGAAGGCCAACTGCGCCAGACCCTCGGCCAACTCAGCAGGGTATCTCAGCAGGCCGCAGCGCTGCGCCAGTCTACCGATGCCCTGCGGGTTGAGCGTGACGCCATTAGTAGTCAAATTGCCCAGCGCGATCGCGCCATCGCCGGGCTCGATCAGCAGATCGCCCAACGCGATCAACAAATCGCTCAGCGTGAGCAGTTGCTCGCGGGTTTAGAGGCTGAGCAAGATTTTCTTGAGCAGCAGGTAGCCGATCTCCAAAATCAGTACCAGGGCCTGTTTCGTGGCAGCATCGCCCTCAACCGCAACCAGGAAATCTTAGTTGCCCAGGGGCGAGCCGAAGACCGCCCCCAGGCGGAGGAGTTTGTGACCGATTTTTTGGTCGAAGCCAACCGCTTAGTAGCCCGTGCCATTGCTCCGGGTGCCTTCATTGATCGGCAAATTTTGCTGATTGGCAACCGGGAGGTAGAAGCGCTGATTGACCGCCTGTCCACCGGAGAAGACTACGTCGTTCGCCTGCTCTCTGCCGCCAACTACATCACCGGCGAGCCCTGCGTCGTAGACAGAGGTGAGCCCTGCGTTCAGGTATTTATAGACGCTACCCCCAACCAGCAGATCTATGCCCGGGGCGAGCGGCTAGCCACGGTAGCGCTAGATCCACCGCCCCTCGACGATCGCCAACTTGTAGAGCGTCTCAACCTGCTGCTGGCCGCTGCCCAGTTTCGAGCGCGCCAAGACGGGGTCGTCAGCGATTCTCTCCAGGTAGCCGACAACCGCCCCGAAACCATTCTGAGCTTTTTAGAAACCGTTCAGCAGTCAGGGCAGGCGGTAGATCTCCAGGCCATAGCGGCGACCGATATTTTCACCGCTGGGCCAGTACAAATTCATTTGGCTGCCGTTCGCAACGGGCGGATTTTATTTCAAACCAGCAATCCCAACCCCATCTTCGATGACAATAGCGGGCTCCGTGAGTTTGAAGGACGATAGGTGACAAGATTCTGGGCCTTTTAGGATCCACGCCAAATTATCTTCGGTGGCGAATATTTAATAATGTCTAAAAAAATTTGCAGATAGTTACCATCTGCGCCCACTTCGATACCGTAGGGATCACCTGTGCTTAGAATTAACCTACAAATCTCTCAGCTGCTAAGACATTGCTTTTAACCTAGCCTGCCTCAGGGTGGGCGGACCTTAACATACCTGGAGCGATCCCATGAAATTTGAGGATATCTATCAGTTCTTCGAGGATCCACCGCCCATCTACCTCAACAAAGAACTTGCCGTTTGCTACGTGTTGTCGGTTTTGCTCCAGCAAGATTCCTATGGCACCGAGTTAATTCAGCGGTTGACCCAGCAGTACCCCCACTATCGCCTCTCCGACACGGTGCTCTATGGAGCGCTCAAGTTCCTGGAGGATGAAAACGCCATCGATGGCTACTGGAAAAAGGTGGAGGGCCGAGGCCGCCCCCGGCGAATGTATCGACTTAACCCCGACTGGCGGTTGCAGGCCGAGGAACTGGCCGAATTTTGGAAGACCTACATGGGCAATCCGGTGCGGCCGGCCTACACTCAAAGTCCTGCCTTCTCATCGCCCCGTCGATAAGTTGCGGCTGAGCCTCTACCTGAATGATGCAACATTCCGTACCCTATAAAGGTACTTCTGTGTGGGCTATCTGTGACCGAGACTGTAACGTACTCAACGCTGTTGCTAACCCTGCTGATGGTGGTGGGGTTAGTCTTTTTTATTCGTGCCTCTACCAAAGACCGCATTGAAACCCTGGCCCTATCTCGACCGGTGGCGCCGCTTGACCTGTTGCAGCAGCTAACTGCCTACTTTGAAGGGCGGGCCTATGCCGTAATCGATGCTGACGTGGCTGCCCAGCGGGTGGTGTTGCGAGGGCGGGTGAAGCCTAGTCTATTCTTAGCGATTTTTCTCACTTTCCTGGCCGCAGTGGGTGCGCTGTGTTTTGCCTTGGTGCTGACTAATCTGTGGCCGAGTTACGGGGTTGCTTTTCTGGGGCTGCTGGGGACGGCGCCGGTGGCTGGGTGGTTTTACTGGCGAGGCTCCGACCGCGATGAGGAAATTTTGCTTCAGGGACAGCCTGCGGCTAGCCCTGAGGATCGGTCGGCCACCGTTGCTATCACGGCCCATCGGGACGAACTGATTGCGCTAGAGCAAGGGATCGGCCGCTAGGGCAAAAAAAAGCTAGCCTGCTGGCTAGCTTTTCTGTCTTCATTGAACTGTATCTGCACTGCGATCAACGAGGCATGCGCTTGTTGATCGCAGATAAGCTTAGTGAGTCAGGCTTTCTAGAGCAGAATTCTCCTCTTCTTCGCCCAGCAGTACACGCAGACTGGGGAAGAGGAAGTGATTCTCTTCTACGTACTGGGCACCAAACAGACCTTTTTCGGCCCAAAAGTACCGATCGGTGGTGTGCTCATTTCGCTTAACCAGCAGCAGGGCTGGGGGGGCAATGCCCTCGGAATGAATAAAATTCCGAGCTGCGGTTACAGGTTTTTCATTGCCGCTCTCAATACTATACTGAGGAACAGCCTCTAAGATGCGACGGCCTTCTAAGCGACGACGACTCTTACGCTTGCGTCTCCTTGCCAAGTTGCCTACCTCCCTCTCGTTGGATATTTGGATGTAGTTTCGGTTACAAAATTTGTTAACCAGGCCAAGTATATAGGCTCAAAATAAGAATTTCAACTTCTCTTAAAAATCCGGCCAAAACCTCTAGAGTCTAGGCTTTGCAAAGCTTGTAGAGGATTTTAGAGGGGGATCGCCTGAACAGAATTGTTAAATAATTGACAAAACTTTAATTTTTCTTCCGTCACACTCTTAAGTCCTGCGGTCATGATTGGCTCTCCCAGCTCTGAATTTATTGCCCTGTGTCAGGCGCAGGTGCTGCTGCTGACGCAGGCTTTGGGTGCAGCTTCGACGGTGGTTTACCTGGCGGAGGCGGCGGCGGAATCCCTTGGCCCTGCTCTGGTGCCGCTGGTTGCCTATCCGGAAAGTGCGGATCTGTGGAGAGGTCTGCGGGAGGGACTGGCGGCATTTTCAGACTCCGGTGAGGCTGGTGTGCAGCAGACACCCGGTATGGCTCAGCCGGGCGGCTGGTGGCGGTCGCCAGGGAGGTCAAGGCAGCCCTCGGCGGCTGGCCTAGCTCAGCCCTACGACCTGGATGGCGTTCAAGATGGGGCGATTACCTCCAGTACGGATCCCATGGCTTGCTCTTCCCGTGACGCCGATCGGGCTGCCTATCCCCTGGTGCTGCCGTTGACCCATGATGGGGTAGTTTTGGGGATGATGGTGAGCACTCGCGAGGCTCTGCCTTGGAGACCAGAGGACTACAAACAGGCGGAACAGGTGGCTAGCAGTCTGGCCATCGCCTGCGTCATGGATCAGCGCAGTCAATGGTTGCAGCGGCAGCTCAGCCAGCGGCAGCTCAGTCAGGCCGACCAGTCTGAGACCTTCCACGACCTGCTGCATCAGTTCCGCAATCCGCTGACGGCGCTGCAAACCTTTGGCAAGCTGATGGTTAAGCGTTTGCCACCGGAGGATACCAATCGCCCCATTGCTGAGGGGATTGTGCGTGAAAGTCGGCGTCTACAAGATTTGACTGAGCATTTTGATGCTGCGGTGGCTTTGGGCGATGAAGCATTGACCCAGGCTAAGATTCCTTCGGCAGGTAGCTTGCTGTTGCCCGGCACGACTTCAGATTCAGAGTCGGACAATGGAGCTGATCTGAGTGCGGGTGGCATGGGCGATGACTTGGGGGGAGGAGTTGCGATCGCACCTCCCCAAGGACATGGCCTTGGCCGCTCCCTATCGCTACGCCCAGGGGCTATTGCAGAAGTGGCAATGCCGTTAGTGCAGATCACACTACCCCTGGCCCAAGATCGGCACCTGCATCTAGTTCACCACATCCCTGTGTCGCTGCCCGATGTCTGGCTAGATCCAGGTGCATTAGGAGAAGTCCTCCACAACCTACTGGACAATGCCCTGAAGTATGCACCCCCCGGTGCTCTGGTGTGGGTGACCGCAGGATTAGTGCAGCGCCGGGGTAATCAAGTGTTTCAGGGTATCGCCGTTGGCGATACTGGTATGGGTATTCCCCCCGTCGATCAACCGCAAATTTTTACCCGTCACTTTCGTGGCGTCCAGGTTCACAGCCAGATTCCAGGGACAGGACTGGGATTGGCCATCGTGCAAGACCTCGTTGAGGGCATGGGTGGGCACATCGATCTCATCAGCCCCGTGCAAGACACTCCCTGGCTACCGCCGGAAGCGGCGGCCTTCCCCAAGAACCCAGGGGTGTTGTTTGTAGTGTGGCTGCGAGTTGCTGCCGTAGAGACCCTGCCATTGCTGGAAACCCCCGAACCATCCACCCATTAAACATCTTAGGGCATCAGATTATCTCGAACTAACTGTGCCTAGAGCTACAGTTAGTCGATTCCATAGGAAAATAAGACCAGCTAATTTCGACCAACGCATACTTTTCTCGTCCTCATCTTCGGTGTTACCCATGGCGACCACGCTTTCTCCCCATTCGTCTATTCGGCTGGCTCCACCCGCTGCCCTTGAGCCGCTGATCGTACCCGAACGCCTGTTGCTAGGGCCTGGCCCCTCCAACGCCGATCCAAGGGTAATGGCCGCCATGAACCACCAGCCCATTGGCCACCTAGACCTCGCCTATCTGGCCATCATGGACGAAGTCCAAGAACTGTTGCGCTACACCTGGCAGACGACTAATCGCCTTACCTACGCCGTGGCCGGTACCGGGTCAGCGGCCATGGAAGCCACCCTTGCCAATGCCATTGAGCCCGGCGACCGGGTGTTAGTCGCCGTCAAAGGCTACTTTGGTCACCGCTTAGTCGATATGGCTCGCCGTTACGGAGCCGATGTCGTCACGATTCAGCGCCCCTGGGGTGAGGCCTTTACCCTCGATGAACTCACGGCTGCCCTAGATCAATACCGCCCCGCCGTGTTGGCTATTGTCCATGCTGAAACCTCTACTGGAGTGAGACAGCCCCTAGAGGGTTTAGGCTCTGCCTGCGCTACCCATGACTGCCTCCTATTGGTCGATACCGTCACGAGTCTAGGGGGCGTGCCCATTTTGCTCGATGAGTGGCAGGTAGACCTAGCCTACAGCTGTGGTCAAAAAGGACTGAGCTGTGCCCCCGGTATTTCTCCTTTCACCATGAGCCCACGAGCTGAGGCAAAACTAGATCGTCGCCGTCAGCCCGTGGCTAACTGGTATCTTGACGCCAGCCTGCTGCGCAAATACTGGGGGCCGGAGCGGGTTTATCACCACACGGCCCCAGTCAACCTTACCTATGCGCTACGTGAAGCCCTGCGCCTGCTAGCTGAGGAAGGGTTAGAGGCCCGCTGGCAGCGGCACCAGCAAACCGCCACCTACCTCTGGGCTAGGTTGGCTGAGCTGGGTCTTACCTGCCATGTAGAAGAATCGTTGCGCTTACCCACCCTCACCACCGTGCGAGTTCCCGACGGTGTCGATGCCAAAGCCGTCAGCCGACAGCTAATGACTGATCACAACATTGAAGTAGGCGGTGGTTTAGGAGACCTAGGCGGCAAAGTCTGGCGCATTGGCCTGATGGGCTACAACAGTCAGCCAGAGCATGTTGATACCTTAATCCAGGCGTTGGGAACGGTGCTGCGCCAGGTTTCCTAGCGCTTGCCTACCCCATAGGCTGATCAATAGACCTTAGCTTCACCCGCTCAAAACATGGCATCAGACCATTGCTGTACAAGGGGGAAGCTAAGGTATCAAGCCCCTTCCAACACTCGTAGCAACCTGGCACCAACACATCATCCTGTGGGCTGCTTGAACTTCACATTCAACCAAACCGTGGGGTCGCAGAAGCTGGTAACTCCTGCGCCCCCACGGTTTGGTCTCGGTTGAATCAGGATTGTATGACTCGGATTTGGTGTCACAAGATCTAAGCCACTCTCTGATCACCCTGGCTAAGCAACGGAAAGCCTAATTTCTCCCGCTGGTCCAAGTACAGCTGCGCCACCCGTCGCGCCAGCCCCCTCACCTGTCGAATGTAGCGAGTACGCTCGGTCACCGAGATTACACCTCGAGCATCTAGCAGATTAAAGGTGTGGGAGCATTTCAGCACATAGTCATAGCTGGGCAATACCAGCCCTCGATCCATCAACTGCTCTGCCTCCTGTTGGTACAGGTCAAACAGCGTGAACAGCAGCTCTGGGTTCGACGCCTCAAAGTTATAAGTCGAGTTCTCGATCTCTGCCTGCATGTAGATATCGCCGTAGGTCAGCTGGTCATTCCAGCGGATCTTTGCGATCGCATCTACTTCTTGCAAATACATCGTCAACCGCTCCAGCCCGTAAGTCAGCTCAATCGACACCGGGCGGCAGTCAATCCCCCCACACTGCTGAAAGTACGTGAACTGGGTAATCTCCATCCCGTCTAGCCATACCTCCCAGCCCACACCCCAGGCACCTACCGCAGCATCTTCCCAGTTGTCCTCCACAAACCGAATGTCATGATCCTCAGGTTTAATCCCCAGTGCCCGTAGCGACTCTATATAAGTTTCCTGAATATCACTCGGCGACGGCTTAATCAGCACCTGGTACTGAAAATAGTGCTGATATCGGTTGGGATTCTCCCCGTAACGCCCATCTGCTGGTCGTCTACAAGGTTCTGCATAGGCCACAGCCCACGGCTCAGGCCCTAGTGCCCTCAGAAATGTGTGTGGGCTCTTCGTCCCTGCCCCCTTCTCAGTATCGTAGGGCTGCATGACTACACAGCCCTGGTTAGCCCAAAACTCATTCAGTGTTGCGATCACAGACTGAAAATACACAGCTCTTCCCCGATTACTAATCCAGACCTATAGGCATTGCCTCTAACTAGTATTCAACAGACTTGCCCCAGAGATTCGCCTCAGACTGGGAGATTCGCTCCCTGTCTTTACAAGTCATTCTCCGCACTCCATCCACAGCCCCGGCTAAAGACCCAGAGACGCCTTAAAGCTTTCCTCCAATTTCATAGCAGTCTCAAGGCCGCCTTAAATCACTCAATCGCTGCTCATAGCAAACAACAGCCCACTACCGCTGCCGTTATTTTCATAAGGGTTGCGCCAGATGCGGTGTGTTGGGGGAGATATTTTTAGGAAGAGTTTTCTACTCCAGCCTTCATTCTGTCTTTTTCCGGCACCAAACCCTTTGAGTGGAGGGGATTTCAGGCGACCAGAGGGAAATGGGTCGAGGGAGT
>DATIVG010000072.1:0-4367 GCA_035466075.1 Nodosilinea sp.
CCAGCTGGGTTTTTCTGAGTGGCTGCACCACAGCTACGTGTGGCAAAACCACGGCTTTCAAAATTTTGACGACTACCTGGGCATGTTTAACGCCAACCAGCGGCGCAACATCAAGCGCGAGCGCAAGTCGATGGAGACCGCGGGCCTGCGGCTGGAGGCCATCAGCGGCGATGCCATCGGCAAGACCCTGTGCGATCAGATGTACGACTTCTACGCCGACACCTGCGATAAATTTGGCTGGTGGGGCAGCAAGTATTTAACCCGCCAGTTCTTTCAGCTGCTGCACCACGACTACCGCCACCGCATGGTGTTTTTTGCCGCCTACGGCGACGACGACAGCGACGGCCACCCCGTGGGCATGTCGTTTTGTCTGACCAAGGGCGACCGCCTCTATGGCCGCTACTGGGGCTCCAGCCTCGACTTTAACAACCTGCACTTCAACGCCTGCTACTACGCCCCCATCGAATGGGCCATTGCCAACGGCATTACCCTATTTGATCCGGGGGCGGGGGGCCGCCACAAAAAGCGGCGGGGCTTTCCGGCCCTGGGCAACTACAGCCTGCACCGCTTTTACCAGCCCCGGCTGCAAACCCTGCTGACCCGCTACATTGCCGAGGTCAACGAGCTGGAGCAGCGCGAAATCGACACCATCAACGCCGAGCTGCCGCTCAAGCTGCCCTAGCCATCGCCACCGCCCAGCGGGGAACAATAACCCCACGTAAGGAACTGGGCAAACAATGGACAGGGGCAGTGGCAGAACTGGAGAACATTGAGCACAGGCTGCAAGGGCTGGTGCCAACGGAGCTGCACCGGGCTCTGGGCAGCGACCCGACGACCAGAACCCTGGGGCGAGTCTTTGACCATCTGCGTACCCTCCACCACGTGCTGATCGACTACGTGCCGAGGGATGTGGCCCATGCTCCTCCCCAACTGCCCCAGGTGCGCCACCGCTGGCACCGGGGTAGCCTGCTGTTCACCGATTTGGCCGGGTTTACGGCCCTGTTTGCCGCCAACGCCGCCGCTGGCGAGGCCGGGGCCGAGGCCCTGCTGACGCTCATCAACGCCTACTTTGCCCAGATGGTTGAGCTGGTCAGCAAAGCCGGGGGCAATCTGCTGGAGTTTACCGGCGATGCCCTGCTGGTGCAGTTTCGCCACGAAGCCTACCAGTCGGAGGGCGACAATGCCGAAATCCTCCAGGCGATCGCCGCTGGGCTGCGCATGCAGCGGGCGATGGCCAACTTTGCTCACCTAGAGACACCCCAGGGCAAACTCTCCCTGGGCATGCGGCTGGGTATTCACCCCGGAGTGTTTGTGGCCGCCGACATTGGCAGCCCCCAGCGGCGGGCCCACGTGCTGCTGGGGCAAACGGTGCTGGAAGCCAAGCGCACCGAAGGAGCGGGGGTGGTAGGGCGGGTGTGCCTGAGCCAGGCGGGGCACGACCTGGTGCAGCTGACGCCCCAGCCCCTCACCCTGGAGCCCAATGCCAGCGCCCAGGGCGGAGGCAGCTGGTTGGTCAACGATGACCTCAGCGCTGACGCCCTCGGCGAGTACGACCTCACCCTCAGCCGCCGCCGCTCGGCCAGCGCGATGCTGTTTGACCGCAGCGTGGCGGGGCTTACCGCAGAGATCTATACCAGCCTGCAAACCATTGAGCCGCTGGCCAGCTACCTGCCGCCGCCGGTGCTACAGCTGCTGGTGACCACCGCCGCTGCCCGGCGCATTCCCCCGGCGTTTCCGACGGCGGCGGTGGCCTTTGTCAGCCTGATTGGCCTGCCCGAGGCCGTGGATGCTGACTTTCCGGAAGAGACGGGGGAGATTGTCGGCTGCTTTTCTGAGGCGTTTACGGTGATCAATCAGGTGGTGGAGCAGGGGCGCGGCATTTTGCAAAAGGTCACCTACCACTCGGTGGGCTCTGAGATTTTGATGCACTTTGGCGTGCTCAGCTCCGAGGGGGATGAGCCGCTGCGGGCGGCGGCGGCGCTGCTGGCCATTCGCGAGCTGGTGGCGCAGTTGCCGCCGCCGGTCTGCCGGGGGCAGACGAGGCCGGTGACCTGTCGCATGGGCCTCACCTATGGGCCGGTGTTTGCCGCCGAAATTGGTGAACCCCGCGGGCGGCGAGAGTTTAACGTGCTGGGTGACACGGTGAATATGGCGGCCCGATTGATGAGCCGCGCAGCGGACAGCCAGATTTTGATTGACGACGCCACCTATGGGGCTCTGGAGACGGCCAGGGGCTACGACTGTGGGGCGCTGGGGCCGCTGGTGCTGAAGGGGAAGGCTGAGCCCCAGCGGGTGTATTGCTTGAGGGGGATGGGCCACTCGGGGCCCGGTTAAGGAGGGCGAGGCTGGCGGCGGGCCGCAGGCCACGCTACGATAGGTGTCCTGTCGTTAGCTAGGCCGCGATCGCAGCTGCCGACCCCGCCATGAGTCTACCTGCCAGCACCCCGCCCTCCAGTACTCAGCCGATGGACAAAGCCCAACGCCAGACGCTGGATGACCAGCTCTCGAAGCGCTACATTGAGCTCGATCCCGGGGGCTATTTTTTGATTTACCTCGATGTGGAGCAGGGGCTGATCTGCGCCAAGCACTTTGCCAACATCATCAACGATAAGGGGCTGGCCTGCGACCCGGTGACCGGAGAACCCCTGCCCGTGCGCGGCACAGTGGAGCGTGTCTCCACCCGCACCTACAGCGGCCGCACCGCCAAGGAGCTGTGCATTGCCCTGTTTGAAGACTCAACCCACCCCTGCCCGATCGCCTACCTCGACCATGCGGCCTACCTGGGGCGCGAGTTTATGCGGGCCGAAGCCGCCCTCAACGCGGGCGAACCCTACGTGCAAGACTAGTGAACCCGAGCGGCCAACAGCTGCTCTTCGAGGGCGGCAATGCGGTTGTAGGCGGCGGTGAGCTGAGCCGTGAGCCGCTGAATTTGGACGTCTTGGGAGAAATTGGTGTCGGTGCTTTGGCGGTCGAGGTCGAGGTAGCTGCTGTCGAGCAAAATGTCTTTGTGCTCACACACGCTGTCGAGCAGACCGGGCGCCTGTCGGGGGGCGTTGCCGTAGGCGAAGCGGGCCATGCCAGGTTCCCCGGCAGCACCTGGGGCTTGGGCGGAGGCCAGGGCAGAAATCTGCTCGTTGACCTGATCAATCATCTGATGTAGGGCGTCAATCTTGTTTGTCAAAAGAATGACTTGGTTTTGGATAGAGTCCATGTGACGCCTGTTTTTTAGTTTTCAAAATCAATCCTAGACTCCAGTTAATAGATTGCCGTGGGTCTCCTGAATCATTTAACGTTTATTCGTGGTCGGTTTTATTCAGTTACCAGGGTAAAAGTAGGGCAACATCTCGTTTAGAAAAGCGGCGAAGAAACGTTTGATTTTGTAAACTTAAACCCTAAAATCGTTACACTTTGACCCCGGGTAGGTCGCCGGTGAAGAATGGGGTTTTGCCTAAAGAGCAGGCGTTTTTCTGCGTGGATTTCCAATTTTATCGGCTTTTCTGCCCTGGCCATGGATGCTGCCCTGGCCCCTCGAATCGAGCTGGCTACTTAACTTAAGTTAACAATGGGCTGATGAGAATGCCGATAAATGCGATCGCACCTAGCCCCGCCAAAATATAGGCCACCAGCAGCGCTGGCGATCGCCGCGATCGATAGACCAAATCGTTGCGCTGAATGCGCTGGAGCTGATGTCTGTGGTCGAGGGCCGCCGCCAGCAGCGCGAAGGTGCCCAGCGCCACAAACGACAGGCCCAGCAGGCGGGTCAGGCGCAGGGGGTTGACCGCATCGCCCAGGGCCTGATAAATCGCCGCCACAATCCGCTCAATACCAAAACCAAAGCCAATCAGCGCCAGCGACGTGCGAATCCAGGCCATCAGCGTGCGCTCTTCGGCGGCCCGATTGCGCTCTTTGGCCAGTTCGGTCGCTGGGTTGGGCCCAGGGTTGGTCGGAGTCATCGCAGGCGGCTCAAAACAAAAACAAGGCCCCAGGCACCAGCGCGCTAGCGGCTCCAGGGTTAATTTCACCAGGTCTTTCCCCCGCTGACAAGCCTGGGGCCATCGACTGAGGTGATTTCTGGACAACAGTCTCCACGGTGGTGGGCATTGCCCACCCTACAGCACCTGCGATCTCTAGCTCGAAACGAGGATCTTCTTTCTCAGAAACCGCCTTAGCCCTCTGCCCTGCTCCCCATGGCCATCGTCCCCTGGGTTGAAACATCCCAAAACCTTAGAAATCTGCCCACCTGCGAACGTTTCTAGCGGTAATGTTTCAGCCAGACCAGCGACCACCCTACCCCTACCCTCAACTCCGCCGGAGCAGCCCTAGGCAGCCGTCCCCCGCCAGGGTTAGGTTGGAAACACAAGCGCAAC
>DATIVG010000073.1:0-9311 GCA_035466075.1 Nodosilinea sp.
ACGGGGTGGGGGGGGTGGGGGAGGTGGGGGGGTTTTGAATTTTAGGGGGGAGGAGTGGCTTTATCGGGGGGCGGGGTGGTGAGCAGGGTTTGGGCCAGGTCTAGGGAGAAGTAGTAGGCCTGGGCGGCGCTGCCGTGGAGCAGTTCAAAGGGCAGGTTGGGCTCGCCCAGGTGGTTGATCACCAGGCGGGCGGAGGTGAGGGCGTGGTCGCGGGTGTAGTCGTTGACGGTGACGACGGTGGTGAGCCCGGCGGCGACGGCGGCCTCCAGGCCCTGCTGGCTGTCTTCGATCACCAGGCAGGTGGCGGGGCTGAGGTCCATGGCGCTGACCACCAGGTTGTAAATATCGGGGGCGGGTTTTTTGGCGGGCACCATGTCGCCAGCGGCGATCATTTCAAACCAGGTGGGCGACTCTGGCCCCAGCAGCCGCTCCAGCAAGGGCATGACGCTGTCCTTGGCGCTGGTGGTTGCGATCGCAAGTCTCACCCCCTGTCGCCGCGCCGCCTCGATCAGCCGCCGCACCCCTGGCCGCAGCGGAATCACATTGCTCTCCACCAGGGCCTGAAAATGCTTAGCCTTAGCCTGGTGCAGCGCCACCACCAGCTGCTCAATCTCCGCCGGGCTGTGCTCAGCCTCAAACCGGGGCTGGTAGCGGTGAATGTAATGGCGAATGCGCTCTTTGCCCCCCGCCACCCGCAGCAGCTGCCCGTACAGACCCACCGGCCACAGCCACCGCAGGCCAAACTCCTCAAAGGCGCGGTTAAAAGCCACCCGGTGGCCGTCCCGCTCGGTCTCGGCCAGGGTGCCATCGACATCAAAAATAATCGCCTCAAGGGTTTTCATCGCCGCCGCCGCCCTGGGCACTGACATACCGGCAACCGCCAAATCACCATCGCAAACATAGACCGGCGAGATTTCCCCAAACCGTTAGAAAGCATCCCGATTCTAGCCGAGAAGCCCGCCGTTTCACCGTAGGATGAAAGGGCACCGGTGCCAGAACTAGCCCTGGCGCAGGGGTCAGAGTTTCATGATTACAAACGGCACGGTTACCAACGGCACGGTCACAAACGGTATGGACATCAAACAAGGTTTTGTCGCCACAGTGGGCAACACTCCCCTGATTCGCCTCCACAGCGTCAGCGAAGCCACCGGCTGCAACATTTTGGGCAAGGCAGAATTCCTCAACCCCGGCGGGTCAGTCAAAGATCGCGCCGCCCTCTACATCATTCAAGATGCCGAGGCCAAGGGCCTGCTCAAACCCGGCGGCACCGTCGTCGAAGGCACCGCGGGCAACACCGGCATTGGCCTGGCCCACATCTGCAATGCCAAGGGCTACCGCTGCCTGATCGTCATTCCCGACACCCAGTCCCAGGAAAAAATCGACCTGCTGCGCACCCTCGGGGCCGAAGTGCGCCCGGTGCCCGCCGTGCCCTACCGCGACCCCAACAACTACGTCAAACTGTCGGGCCGCCTCGCCGCCGAACTCGACAACGCCATCTGGGCCAACCAGTTCGACAACCTGGCCAACCGCCAGGCCCACTACGAAACCACCGGCCCCGAGATCTGGGCCCAGACCGAGGGCACCATCGACGCCTGGGTAGCCGCCACCGGCACCGGCGGCACCTACGCCGGCACGGCCATGTTTCTCAAAGAAAAAAATCCCCAAATCCGCTGTGTGGTGGCCGACCCCATGGGCAGCGGCCTCTACAGCTACATCAAAACCGGTGAGGTCAGCATCGAGGGCAGCTCCATCACCGAGGGCATCGGCAACAGCCGCATCACCGCCAATATGGAAGACGTCCCCATCGACGATGCCATTCAGATCGCCGACCCCGAGGCCCTGCGCGCCATCTACCAGCTGCTCTACCACGAGGGCCTGTTCATGGGCGGCTCGGTGGGCATCAACGTGGCGGCGGCGGTGCAGCTAGCCCAGCAGATGGGCCCCGGCCACACCATTGTGACGGTGCTGTGCGACAGCGGCTCCCGCTATCAGTCGCGCATCTACAGCCGCCCCTGGCTCGAAGCCAAGGGGCTGTGGGCCGAGGAGTTGGCCCCGCCCGCCGCCTAGCCCGCCTGCCCCGCCCCGCGGGTCTACCCCCGGCCGACCAACCGTCTACCCAGGCAAATGGTTGCCGAACAGATCGACTACACTGGGACAAGTCCAATGGGCATGGCCCTTTTTAATGCCTCAGCTGAGCCGCTCAGCTTCACGCTTCAGCCCACCCTAAATTCCTAGCCTTGGGGAATCACCCGTGACCGATCAGTCTGATAAATCTTCGCTGCCGCCCGAGTCAACGCTCAATGCTGCTCCAGCTGGCAAACCCCAGGCCAGCCAGCCCAACCCCTGGGTGGAGGGCTTGCAAACCATCGGGCTCAGCGTGGTGCTGGCCCTGGGCATTCGGCATTTTGTGGCAGAGGCGCGCTACATTCCCTCGGGCTCCATGGAGCCCACGCTGCAAATCAACGATCGCCTGGTGATCGAAAAGATCAGCTACAGCCTCAACCCCCCAGAGCACGGCGACATTGTGGTGTTTTGGCCTCCCGATAGCCTCACCCCCCCCGGCCAGCGGCGCGATGCCTTCATTAAGCGCATCATTGGCCTGCCCGGCGATGTGGTCGAGGTGCGCAACGGCGAGGTGCTGCGCAACGGCGAGGTGCTCACCGAGCCCTACATCAAGGCCGCCCCCGACTACCAGTGGGGCCCCGAAGAGGTGCCCGAAGCCTCCTACCTGGTGCTGGGCGACAACCGCAACAGCAGCTACGACAGCCACGCCTGGGGGTTTGTGCCACGGGAAAATATCATCGGCAAAGCGGTGGTGCGGTTTTGGCCGCCCGATCGCCTCGGGCTGATCCACGAGTAGGGGCACAGCAGCTGGGGCGGTCAGCGGCTGGGGCGATAAAAAGGGCAGATGCTTAAATCTTCCAGAGTTTATTAGGGAACCCTAACATCAAGGCCTAGGATGCAGGTTGCTCTCCTAGGTTGTGGGATGGTTAGGCGCTAGCTTTTCGCTGGCACTGCTATCCTTAATGTTTGGCGATGTTTGCCATGGAAGCCACCGGAGCAGGCGGGTTTTGCAGGCTGTCCGCTGGTTTTGCTGTTGTTGATTAGCTCTCCTAGGAGACTGATTGTTTGACGGGTTCTATGACTTTATCTCCCACTGGTAAACCGCGCTTTGCCATTACGACTCCGCTGTACTACGTCAACGGTTTACCCCACATCGGCAGCGCCTACACCACCATAGCCGCCGATGTGGTCGCTCGGTTTTATCGCCTCCAAGACTACTCGGTGCTGATGATTACCGGCACCGACGAGCACGGCCAAAAGATTCAGCGCACCGCCGAAGAGCGAGGGGTTTCGCCCCAGCAGCACTGCGATGAGTTTGCGGCGGGCTTTGTGCGGCTGTGGGACTTGCTGAATATCCGGTGCGATCGCTTCATTCGCACCACGGCTCCCCGCCACAACGCCATCGTCAACGAATTTTTCCAGCGCATGTGGGACCAGGGCGATATCTACAAGGGGCAACAGCAGGGCTGGTACTGCGTCTCCTGCGAAGAGTTTAAAGAAGAGCGCGATCTGCTGGCCAACAAACACTGCCCGATTCACACCAACAAGCCCGTCGAGTGGCGCGACGAATCCAACTATTTCTTCAAGCTGTCAAAGTACCAGCAGCCCCTGGAGCAGTTCTACGCCGACCATCCCAGCTTTATTCAGCCCGAGGCTCGCCGCAACGAGGTGCTGAGCTTTGTCAAACGGGGTCTGCAAGACTTTTCGATCTCTCGCATCAACCTCGACTGGGGCTTTCCGGTGCCCACCGACCCCGAGCACACCCTCTACGTCTGGTTTGATGCCCTGCTGGGCTACCTGACGGCGCTGCAAGACCCCAGCGAGCCCCCCAGCCTCGACCGGGCGACGGCCCACTGGTGGCCGGTGGATGTTCACCTGACGGGTAAGGACATCTTGCGGTTCCACGCCATTTCCTGGCCGGCCATGCTGATGTCGGCGGGGCTGCCCCTGCCGGGGCGGGTGTTTAGCCACGGCTTTCTCACCAAAGACGGCCAAAAGATGGGCAAGAGCCAGGGCAATACCCTCGACCCGGTGGAGCTGGTCGAAAAGTACGGCCCCGATGCGGTGCGCTACTACTTTTTGCGCGAAATTGAGTTTGGCAAGGACGGCGACTTTAGCGAGACACGGTTTATTAACGTGCTCAATGCCGACCTGGCCAACGACCTGGGCAACCTGCTCAACCGCACCCTCAAGATGGCGGCCCGCTACTGCGAGGGCCGGGTGCCTGCGGTGGACCCGCAGACCATTGGGGCCGACCATGCCCTGCGGGCGATTGGCGCTGGGCTGACGGCCAGCACCGGCGAGGCCCTCAGCCAGCTGGCCTTTAGCCACGCCTGCACCGCCACCCTGGCCCTGGTGCAGGCCAGCAACAAGTTTCTCGACGACCAGGCCCCCTGGAGTCTCTACAAGCAGGGGAAGCAGGCGGAGACTGAGGTGGTGCTGTACGCCGTGCTGGAGTCGGTCCGCCAGGCGGCCTACCTGCTGTCGCCGATTATTCCGGGCATTAGCAATCAGATTTATCAGCAGCTGGGGTTTGCCGCCGACTTCAACGACCCGGCCATTGGCGCGCTGCTGCCCTACGCCGACCATGCCGCCTGGGGATATCTGCCCCCCGGCCAGGTGCTGGGTGAAGCCGCTCCCGTGTTTCAGCGGTTGGAGCTGCCCGAGCCTGTGGCCAGCGCCTAGGGCCACCCCCGCCGGTTAAGTCTTTAGTTTTCAGTTCGGTTTAATTTCCTTTAAGAAACACCATGTTAGACACCCATAACCATTCAATTCTCGGCGAAGACGCCATTTTTACTCCGGAGCAGGTGCTCGACAACCGGGGGCGCGTGGCTATTTTTATCGATGGCTCCAACCTGTTTTATGCGGCGCTACAGCTGGGCATCGAAATCGACTACACCAAGCTGCTGTGCAAGCTCACCGCCGGGTCGCGTCTGTTTCGGTCGTTTTTCTACACCGGGGTAGACCGCACCAATGAAAAGCAGCAGGGCTTTTTGCTGTGGATGCGCCGCAACGGCTACCGGGTGATTGCCAAGGATCTGGTACAGCTGCCCGATGGCTCTAAGAAGGCCAATCTGGATGTGGAAATTGCGGTGGACCTGGTGGCTCTGGTGGACTACTACGACACGGCGGTGCTGGTCAGCGGCGACGGCGATCTGGCCTACGCCGCCGATGCGGCCAGCTACCGGGGGGCGCGGGTGGAGGTGGTGAGCCTGCGCTCGATGACCAGCGACAGCTTGATCAATGTGGCGGATCGCTACATCGACCTGGAAGGGGTCAAAGATGAGATTAGAAAGGTGCCGCGGGGCGGCAGCCACAACTATACCTATCGCCCCCTGGCCAATGTCAGCACCCCGGACCCCCTGCCCGAGGAAGACCTGGGGCTGAGCGAATAAACCAGCCGAGAAAATCAACCAGCAAGGGAGCCGAGGGCATGACAAGGTGGCGGCGGTTAATGCTGGGGGGGGGTGCGATCGCAGCCCTCCTGCTAGGGCTCTACAGTCTGCTGGGCCGGGGGCCAGGGCCCAACGGCATCGACCCCGAGGCCAGCGATGGCACAGAACCCGGCCTCACCCTGCGGGATGTCACCCTGGAGCAGCCCGACGAGCAGGGTGAGCTGCTCTGGCGCGTCAAGGGCGACGAGGTCACCTACAGCTCCGACCAGCAGATCGCCTTCATCACCCGCCCCGACGGTGACCTGTTTCAAGACGGTGAGCTGATCTACCGGGTGGTGGCCGACACTGGCGAAGTGCAGCAAAACGGCAACATCATTGTGCTGCGCGGCAACATTGTCGCCACCGGCGTCAAAAACGGCTCGATTTTGCGGGGCAACGAGATGGAATGGCGTCCCCAGGAGGACGTGCTGGTGATGCGGGAGCAGATTACCGGCACCCACCCGCAGCTGCGGGCGGTGGCCCAGGTGGCACGGGTGTTTAACCGCGAAAACCGCATGGAGCTGGAGGGCAACGTGGTCGCCAACACCGTGGTGCCCGACCCCGCCACCGAGCCCTGGCTCAAACTCCAGGCCCAGGAGCTGGTCTGGTTTTGGGAAGAGGAGCGCATCGACAGTGCCCAGCCCCTGCGGGTCGAGCAGTTTAAGCAAAACGCCATTACCGACGTGGTCACCGGCCAGCGCGGCAGCGTCAACCTGGCCAGCCAGCTGGTGGCCCTGCGGGGCCAGGTGGCCATGCAAATGCTGGAGCTGCCGCTCAACATGACCAGCGAAGCCCTAGACTGGCAGGTGGCCGAGGAGCAAGTCGCCGTCAACCAGCCCCTCACCCTGGTACACCCCGAAAACCGAATCCGAGTGACGGCTCGCCAGGGGCAAATGAACCTGGCCCAGCAGCAGATCTTTCTGTCGCAGGATGTAGTGGCGGTGGGCGAAGCCAACCAGGCCCGCATGACCAGCGATCGCATGAACTGGAACGTCGAAACCCAAACCGTGGTGGCCGAGGGCCGGGTCAACTATCGCCAGGCCGACCCCGCCATCAATCTGAATGGCTCCCGCGCCGTGGGCCGCCTCGACGACCAAACCGTTGTGGTTGACGGGGGCCGCGTCATCACCGAAATCGTACCCAACTAGGCCCTGTTCGCTTGCTTTCTACCGTCCTGCATTCTGCCGCCATGGTTTTCAGCTGTCAGTCTTTGGTGCAAGCCCACCCCACCACCTGGGTCAGCGCCACCACCCATCCCTTTCTCACCGGCTGCCACAGCGGCACCCTACAGCCCAGTCAGTTCAACACCTGGCTGGTGCAGGATTTTCTGTTTGTCAAAGACTTTACCCGCCTAGTGGGCCGGGTGCTGGGCATTGCCCCCGACCCTCACCTGGACGTGCTGCTGGCGGGCCTGGGGGCGCTCAAAGACGAGCTGCTGTGGTTTCAGGCTAAGGCCGCCGAACGTGCCCTTGACCTGGCGACCCCAGCCCAGCCCACCTGTGAGCGCTACTGTGATTTTATGGCCAGCCTAGCGCCCCAACCCTACGCCGTGCAGGCCACCGCCCTGTGGGCGATCGAGTACGCCTACAACCAGGGCTGGCAGCTGCCCGGCCCCATGCCCGACCCCTACACCGAATTTGCCGACCGCTGGGGCAACCCCGGCTTTACCGACTATGTGCACCAGCTGGCCGACCAGGCCGACCAGGCTTTGGCCACCGCCAGCCCCACCGTGCAGGCCCAGGCTGAAGCCGCCTTTTTGCAGGTGGCCGAGCTAGAGGCGGCCTTTTGGCAAATGGCCTTTGAGGCGAGCCGGTAGGGTTTTACCCCGCTCCAATCGCCTCCCTGGGGCAGCTGGTGGCCAAGGGTGAGTGCCAATCATGATTGGACGCCAAGTATGCCCGCCTGGGGATGGCTGGAGGCCGCTGCCTGCGGGATGCTAGGGACAGACCATCACGGGGAATGCCATGGCCACGGATTTTGACCTGTTTGTAATTGGCGGCGGCTCGGGGGGCATCGCCGCAGCCCGGCAGGCGGCTAAGCATGGGGCCCGGGTGGGCCTGGCCGAGGCCAATCGGCTGGGGGGTACCTGCGTTAACCGCGGCTGTGTGCCCAAGAAGCTGATGGTCTATGCCGCCCAGTTTGCCGGGCAGTTTGAGGCCGCCGCTGGCTACGGCTGGCGGCTGACCCCACCGCAGTTTGACTGGCCGACCCTGACCGCCGCCGTGGATGGGGAGGTCAACCGTCTGGGCGACCTTTACAAAGACCGGCTGGAGCAGTCGGGGGTGCAGCTCTTCGGCCAGCGGGCCCGGTTTGTGGATGGGCACACCCTGGCCGTGGGCGAGGCCACCGTGACCGCCGCCAAAATTTTGATTGCCGTGGGCGGTCGGCCGACCCGGCCCGACACCATTGCCGGTATTGATCTGGCCATTACCTCCGACGACGTGTTTCAGCTGCCCCAGCAGCCCCGGCAGCTGGCGATTATTGGCGGCGGCTACATTGGCAGCGAGTTTGCCTGCATCTTCCACGGACTGGGCACCGAGGTAGTGCAAATCATTCGCTCGGACAAAATTTTGCGCGGCTTTGACGACGACCTGCGCCAGGCCGTTCACGGGGCCATGGAGCAGCGGGGCATTCGCATTCTGACCCACAGCGAGCCCATTGCCCTGACCAAAACCGAGGCCGGGGTGCAGGTGACGGTGAGCACCCCCCAGGGGGAGGAGACCGTTTGCTGCGACGCCGTCAGCCTGGCGGCCACCGGTCGTCAGCCCAACCTGGAGGGTCTGGGGCTGCACCACACCGAGGTCGAAGTAGAGGATGGTGCCATTGTGGTCGATGCCCACCACCGCACCACCGTGCCCCACATTTTTGCGGTGGGGGATGTGACCAATCGGGTCAACCTCACGCCGGTGGCCGTCAGAGAAGGGCGGGGGTTTGCCGATGCGGAGTTTGGCCATCAGCCCAGCCCGATGGCCTACGACGCGGTTCCTTCCGCCGTTTTTACCAGCCCTGAGATCGGCACCGTGGGCCTGAGCGAGGCGGCGGCCAGGGAAAAGTTTGGCGAAGATATATGCACCTACGACTCTCGCTTTCAGCCCCTGTACTACGCCCTGACTGAGCAGTCGGCCCCTGCCCTGGTAAAGCTGGTGGTGCAGCGATCGACGGAGCGAGTGCTGGGGGCGCATATGGTGGGCGACCACGCCGCTGAGATTATGCAGGGAGTTGCGATCGCACTTACCATGGGCGCCACCAAAGCCGATTTCGACGCCACCCTGGCCATTCACCCCAGCTCAGCCGAGGAGTGGGTCACCATGGGCTGAGGTAAAACCCTTCAGAACTTCTCAGTCTGCTGGTCAGTCTACTGGGGCAGCCGTCTCTGTCTCTGCCAGCTGGCCCGCCCGGTGCTGCACCACCGCCTGCCGAAACCCCAGCACCACAAAAATATTCGACAGGGTCAAAAACGCCTCGGCCCCGCCGTGGAGCCAGTCCACATTGGCCAGCTCCTCCTGGAGCCCCACCTTGGCATAGATGCCCGCCGGAATCGTCACCGCCACAAACACCAGCAGCGCATAAAAGCCAATCAGCGCCAGCCGGGGCGTTGCCTTGGTGCGGGTCATGAACCACAGAAACCCCAGGTAGGGGAAGAGGGACAGGGCGAAGAGGGTGTTTTTGTCGAGCATGGAGGGGGCGGGGGAGTGCTTAGTTTTGAGTTTTGAATGTTGAGTTGGGGGAGGGAGGGGAGGGTTTAGTTTTAAGTTTTGAATGTTGAGTGGGGGGAGATGGGGAAGGTGGAGGAGAGAGCTTTTAGTTTTGAGG